>CAZXCB010000048.1:9914-18007 GCA_964639075.1 uncultured Bifidobacteriaceae bacterium
GCCCTCGCGTTGACGGACGCCGACATCGGCGTCGCGAGGGGATCCGGCGCCGCCGCCACCCGATCGGTCGCCCAGCTCGTGCTGCTCGAAGGCAAGTTCGCCACGCTGCCGGGCGTCGTCGCCGAGGGCCGGCGTGTGACCGCGAACATCGAGCGGTCGTCGAACCTGTTCATCACCAAGACGGTGTACGCGGCGCTGTTCTCGATCGCGACGGTGCTCACGGCGTGGCCGTACCCGTTCCTTCCCCGACACTTCACGGTCATCAGCTGGTTCACGATCGGCACGCCCGGGTTCTTCCTCGCGCTCGGTCCGAACACCCGCCGCTACGTGCCGGGCTTCGTGGGTCGGGTCCTGCGCTTCGCCATCCCCGCCGGCTCGATCGCCGCGCTGTTCGTCTACCTGGCGTACGCGTTGGCGCGTCACGACGACGTGGCGAGCCGGGAGGCGCGCACGCTCGCGTTCATGGTGTTGCTCGTGCTCGCGCTGTACGTGCTGGTGATCCTCGCCCGACCGTTCACGCCCTACCGCGCCGCGCTCGTGCTCGCGATGATCACCGGCGCGACGACCGTCCTGCTGATCCCGTCGCTGCGTCACGCCTTCCGGCTCGGGTTCCCGAGCTCGGAGCTGCTGGCGCTCGGTCTGGTCTGCGCGATCGCGGGCTGCGTCTCCATCGAGCTCGCGACACGCCGCATCCGTGCGGTGGCGAACGCGGCCGAGGAGCCCGGGTTCTGAGCGGGCGCCGGGTGTCGAACGCCGCGCTCAGTCGACCACGTGGATCGTGACGCGCCCCGACGGGTGGATCGAGCAGAAGCCGGTGATGTAGCCGGGCGACGTGAACGTCTGCGAGAGCGTCGAGTTCCGGTCGACGGTGTACGGGCCGACCTCCGCGGGTCGGACGTCGTCGTTGTGGATCACGATCTGGTCGCCGACGCGGACGTCGAGACGCGCCGGGAACACGTAGAGCTTCTCGCCGCGTTCGATGCGCGCACCGGTGCCGTTCGGCACCGTGTACTCCCAGGTCTTCGGCTCGCGGGTGCCGCCACCGCGCGTCGCCACCGCGACGAGCCCGACCGCGCCGAGCACGAACACGACCGCGGCGAGGACGAACCAGATCGGTCGGACTCCGCTCGGCGCGGGCTTCGCCGGTTCCGGGCCGGTCGTCCCGACGGCACCGCGGCTCGGTGCGGTGCCGTCGGGGGTCTCGGCGTTCATCCCGGTGGTGGTCACGTCGGTGACTCCCGTGCTGGCGTCAGCCGGGCAGGACGATGAAGGTCGTCGTCATCCCGATGAAGCCATTGTTGCTCTCGGCGTGGGCGATGATGTGACAGTGGAACGCCCAGACGCCGAGTGGGGCGAACGCGGTCTGGTTGAGATTGTCGAGCTGTGACGCATCGGGCTTGACCAACACCGTGTAGCGCTCGCCCGGAGCCACGAGGACCACGTCGGCCGTGTACGGCGCCGGCAGCGGCGTCCCGTCCTTCGCGATCACGAGCTGTGTGATGCCGTGGAGGTGCATCGGGTGCACCGTCTCGCCCTCGTTCATGTACTCGATCTGGATCCACTTGCCCGCGGGCGTGACCAGCGGCGAGGTGCCGGGGAACGCCTTGCCGTTCAGGGCGAGGCCGATCGAGCCGGCGTCGTTCAGCATCATCACGTAGGGAGCGTCGGCGGCCGGGAACTGCGCCGACTTCGGGTACTGGTCCGCCACGCTCGCCTGGATCGGCATCGAGCCGACGATCAACGCGCCCGCCATGCCGTCCGCGATCTGGTGCTCGGCGTGGTAGTGCGAGTGGTACATGCCGACCTGCGGACGGTTCGTCGCGGTGAAGCTGTAGGTGTAGGTCTCCTTCGGCTTGACCGGGTCCATGGTCACGAACGGCACGCCGTCCATCCCGACGGGGGTGTCGATGCCGTGGAAGTGGGTGGAGGTCGACCGGGGCAGCTCGTTCTTGATCTCGAACGCGACCTTGTCGCCGGGGTTCACCATCATCGTCGGGCCGGGCACCATGCCGTTGTAGGTGTACGCGCTCACCTTGTTGCCCGGAGAGACCTCCCACTGCACGACCTTGTTGGTGAGCTTGAACAGCTTCGTGCCGTCGGGCTGCACCTCGGGCTGGAGCACCGGTGGGCCGAGGAGCGGGTTGCCACCCATGGCCTTGTACTCGGGGCCGTAGCTGGTGTTCGCGTCGTAGAGGGCCGGGTCGATCTGGCCCGTGGCCTTGAAGTTCTCGACGATCTTGGTCAGCTGACCGGCGTAGGTCGTGACGACCGCGCCCTGGGTCTTGTTGTTCTCGTCGTCGTTGGCGAGCAGGTCCTTCGCGCTCGCGCCCGCGGTGCCGGACTGGTTCGCGGTCTGGACCGCGCCACCGCTGCCGATGACGAGCGTGCCCTTCATGCCGGCAGCCTCGTGACCCGGGATCGAGCAGACGATGGTGTACTGCCCGTTCTTCAGGCCGTCGAGGGAGATCGTCTCGGATTGGCCGGCACTCAGGCTCTTGGTCGCCTTGTCCGTGCCCTGGATCGTCAGGTTGTGCGCCACCGAGCCGTTGTTCGTGACCACGAGCGATCCGCCCGGCGAGACCGTGAGCGAGCTCGGTGTGATCTTGAACTCCGACAAGCCGACCTGGGTACCCCCGCTGGTTCCGGACGCCGAGTCCGACCCGCTGTTGTCGGCGGCGACGAACATCGCCGCGAAGGCGAAGATGACCGCCAACAGCGCGAAGATCGCCGCGGCGACGCCGAATGCTTCCTTGTCGCTCTTCCTGAAGAGGCCCACGTTCCCTCCGAGCCCTCGGGTCGCGCGCCGCCGCCGAAGCTCACCATGGCGTCGGGCACAACGGTTGTGTCGGTCCGGGTCATCGAAGCACGCCGGGCACGGACCCGCGCAGTGCCGAAAGTCCCGCTCCCCGAGTGGCTCCGGTCACCACCTACGGCAACGGGGCGGACGCGACGAGGCGCCCCCGGAGGGGCGCCTCGTGCGGGCTCTCGCCGATCGGCTCCGGGTCAGCTCTGCGCCCCGTCCCCGGCCGGACGCTGGATGCCGCACGCCTCGGCGGCGGCCTTCAGCGCCTGGACCTTCTCGGGGGTGAGGGGCCGGACCGGCCGGGTGACGCCGTGCTCGCTCAGGCACTGCTTCTGCTCGTCGGTCAGGTTGGGCCGGTGGCGGTTCGGGAGCTTGATGTCACACGCCTCGGCGGCGGCCTTCAGCGCCTCGATCTTCTCGGGGGTGAGGGGCCGGACCGGCCGGGTGATGCCCTGGTCGCTCAGGCACTGCTTCTGCTCGTCGGTCAGGTGGACCCGGTGGCGGGCGCCGGAGTCCGCGGAGTCGCTCTCGGCCGCGCCCGCCGGGGCGGCGAGGGCGAACGACGAGACGCCGAGGACGAGGACGCCGAGGGTGCTGCCGGCGAGTCGGCGGAGGGAGTGGGTGCGCATGGTGCTGGCTCCTGGTGGAGGGGTGGGGACCTCCGTACTGTCGCCCCCCGGTATGGGGCCGCCGTCAGCGAAGTGTGAGGGCTCCGTGAAGCGTGGGAGACCCGTCGGACGGGCCCGGCGACGGCTCGGGATCGGCTCGGGATCGGCTCGGGATCGGCTCGGGAACGGGGAGACGCCCGGGTGATCGGGACCAAGGTCCCGGTTCGGCCGGGCCGAGGACTCTCCCGGAGGGCCGGTCCGCAGGTCGAAGCTGCGGGGCATTCCCTGACCAGGAGCGGAGCCCCCATGCGAGTGCTCGTCACCGAGTCCAATCCCGACGTGGCCGAGCCGGTGAGCGCCGAGCTCGTCGCGTCGGGACACGAGGTCGTCCGGTGCCACGCCGCCGGTGCCGCCAGCTTCCCCTGCGCGGGGCTGACTGCCGAGGGCTGCCCCGTGGAGGCCGGCGTCGACGTCGCCGTCACCGTGCGGGCCCATCCGCGCTCGACGCCCGCGCCCACCGAGGACGGCGTGATCTGCGCGCTCCGCCGGCGCGTCCCGGTGGTGGTGGCGGGCCGCACGCTCTTCCAGCCCTACTCGGGATTCGACGTGACCGAGCTGCCCGACGGCGGTGACGTCGTGGCGGCAGTCGAGCACGTGGCGCGCGATCGGCGACCGCAACACGAAGCCGTCGCGCAGCCGTTGCTCGACGAGGTGCTCCGGTCCGCGGGGATCGAAGGTGCGGGCGAGGTGATCGTCACCCGATCCCGTTCGGGTCTCGCAGTCCGGCTGCTGTTCCCACCGGAGGCGGACGACCGGGTGCGTGCCCGCGCGTCGGTGCGGGTGACCGGCGCGATCCGCGCCTACGACACCGCGGCACCTCAGATCAACGTGTCGACCGCGGACGTCTGACTCTTCGGCGTCTCCGACCCTTCGGCGTCTCCGCGCGCACCTCTGCGCGGTTGACGGGACGGGGCTCGCTACGACGCGGTTCGCCTCCGCTGGTCCCTCGCTCCGGCTCGATGCTGGTGGCGGGGTCAGGGAGCCGGCGCCGCCGGTGGCACCGCCGGTGGAGGCACCGGTGCGACCGTCGGCGGCGGGAGGCCCGTGCCGCGGGCGATCTTCACCTTGGCCATGGAGTACCGCTCGACGAAGCGCTGCCGGACGTCGGGCTGACCCTCCCGACTGATGACGCGGAAGTTCTCGACGACGTACCCCGTCGACCCGTGGGCCAGCTCCTTCTCGGTGCCGACCGGCAGCGCGGGGTCGTCGACGTACTCGGGCTCGATCGGGATCGTCTGCAGGATCCGCGGCCCCTCGGCCGTGCAGCGCCGTCCCTCCTTGTTCCCGAAGAGCGACACGGTGATCGACGTGCCGCTGTACGCCGTGCGGATCAGCACTCCCGAGTGCGAGTCGTTGCGGAACTGGTTGTCGATCGACGGGTAGTTGAGGGTCGCCTCGCGTCCCATCGGGTAGCGCGAGATGTAGAGCGCGTGCACCGTGTGCGTGACGTCCTGGTAGCAGCCGAAGAAGACCGCGTTGAACAGCGTGGTCGACAGCTGGCTCACGCCACCGCCGACCGAGTCCTCGAACTCGAGGTTCGCGCCGATCCCCGGCGCGAGGACGTAGCCCTTGGCGGTGGTCCGCGGCCCGAGGGCGGCGTTGAGGCTGAACGTCTGCCCGGGCTCGACGATGGTGTTCGTGATCGTGTCCGCCGCACGGTGGATGTTCGTCACCCGAGGCTGGCAGCACGGATGGTTGGTCGTGAAGCTCCCGACGAGCTCGGTGATGTTGAGCCTCTGGGCCCACTCCGTGCTGCGCGCCGGCTGCGACGTCGCCAGGCTCGCGTCGGCCTGGTGCGCGCCACGCGAGATCTGGTCGGCCGCCACGTCGAGGCTCACCGTCACCCCGGTGACGGCGGGAACGACCGAGACGCTCGTGCCGTCGATCGCGAACGTCGCGTCCTTGGGCGCGGTCTCGACCGTGGCGAGCTCGGGCGCGAGCGCGGCGCGGAGCGCGGCGACGTCGACCCGCAGGCGGAGCTTCGAGCCCACGATGTCGGTGCGGAGCGTCGGCGCGAGCGCCGCCGGCGTGAGCGTGAGCGCGCGCGGTCCGGCCTGGATCTGCACCGGGCGGGCGAGGAGGCGCCGGGCGCCGCGCGCGGCGACGCGCACGTCGTGCGCGTCGATCGCGGGCTCGGTGTGCCCGATCGGGAGCCGACCGAGGTCGCTCCGCCCCGCGCTGAGCGCGGCGACGACGAGCGCTTCGGCCTGGTCGCGATCGATGCCGACGCCCGCCCGCGGCTGGATCTCCGCGACCTGGACGCCGTCGAAGCGCAGGCCGCCGTCGACGAGGCCCTTGCCGGTCGCGCCGACCCAGCTGTCGAGGACGGCGGCCAGGCGGTCGGGGTCGTAGTGCACGGCGAGGGGCACCTCGTCGGCTCGGAGCGCGCGGAGCAGCACGCCGCCGATCGTGTCGACGGGATTCGTCGCGCGACCGTCGCGTCGAGCCGCCCGGACGGTCGCGGCCGCGTCGACGCGATACCCGATCGTGGCCGGGTCGAGGGTCAGGACCTGGCCGCCCGCGGCCACGTGCAGCGGCGTCTGCGAGAGCCGGCCGGCCTCGCGACGGACCGCCGCGAGCGCCTCCGGCTCGGACATGCCCCCGAGGTCCACGCTGCCGACCTCGACGCCGGGCAGGACCTGGTCACGGTGCGCGATCCGTTCCCCGATGGCGATGATCACGAGCGCGAGCACGGCGCTCAGCACGATGAGCAGCACGAGGGCCTCGCGCTGGTGCCACCACGCGTGCGCGATCGCTGCTCGACCGGGGGGTTCGAGAGGTGCGAGGGCGTCGCGCGGGGGCGCTTCGGGGGGGTGGGTCCGGGTCGCCACGACGACGAGAAAATTAGTGCAGCGCTCGTCGGCACGGGCGGTCGGGCGTGGAACTGACCGTCGCGGGCCGGACCGGTAGCCTCCGCCCGGCTTTCCCCCGGAGGTGGAGTGATGACGACCGTGATCGACGACCGTTCCCCCGACGCGTTGCGGGACCTCACCCGCCGATGGCTCGAGGAGCACCTCCCGCCGGGCTGGTTGGCCGCCGTCGACGGTGACGATCCGGACGCGTTCGCGGCCGCGCGCGCCGCGGTCGACTACGACGATTGGTGCATTCGGTTCGGCGAGGCCGGTTTCGCGACACCCACCTGGCCGGCGGAGTACGGCGCCGGCCTGTCGCTGGCGCCCGGCGAGGCCAAGCACGTGAACGACGTGCTCGGCCGATACAAGGTGCCGCGGCCCTACAACATCATCGGGATCGGCATGGGTGGTCCCACGCTCATCGCCTGGGGCTCCGAGGAGATGAAGCACCGCCTGCTGAAGCCGCTCGCGTGCAACCAGGAGATCTGGTGCCAGCTGGTCTCGGAGCCTGGTGCCGGCTCCGACGTCGCCGGGCTCGCCACGCGGGCGGTGCGCGACGGCGACGAGTGGATCGTCAACGGCCAGAAGGTCTGGACGACGCTGGCGCATCTCTCACGGTGGGGGATGCTCCTGTGCCGGACCAACCCCGACGTGCCGAAGCACGGAGGCCTGTCGTACTTCGTCGTCGACATGCACCAACCGGGCGTCGAGGTCCGGCCGCTCGTGCAGATCACCGGCGACGCCGAGTTCAACGAGGTGTTCTTCAACGACGCGCGCGTGCGCCACGATTGGATGCTCGGCCGCGAGGGCGACGGCTGGAAGGTCGCGATCACCACGCTCATGAACGAACGCGTCTCGCTGTCCGGCGCGGGCTCGATCGGGGGCGAGGCGGTCGGCGGGAGTCCGGTGAGTCGACTCATGGAACGCGCCAAGGGCACGACCGACCCGATCGTCCGGCAGCAGCTCGCGCAGGCCTACATCGAGAGTCGGCTCATCCGGTTGAACAACGAGCGGGCGGCGAACAAGCGCAAGAGCGGTGGTGAAGCGGGTCCGGAGGGTTCGATCACCAAGCTGATGCAGGCCGAGTTCAACCAGCGCCTCCAGAACCTGTCGCTCCAGATCGAGGGCGCATCCGGGATGGCCTGGGAAGGTTCCCCGTTGTCGAAGACCGAGCGGGTCGGTCGCAGCCCGCAGGTCGATCCGGACGCGCTCGTGGCGTTCGGGTTCCTGCGCGCCCAGGCAAACACGATCGAAGGTGGTACCTCCGACGTGATGCGCAACATTCTCGGCGAACGAGTCCTGGGTCTGCCGAAGGAGCCGGATCCCTCGCGCGAACTGCCCTGGGTCCAGGTGCCCCGGTCGGCATGACGGTGGCCTCGCGCGGTCGACGGAGCTGACCCCGTGGACCGCAGGCTCGCCCGGTTCCTACGCAAGCGTGGTGCGACCGCGGCTGATCTCGAATCCGCCGAACGCGACGGGACGCTCACCCTGCTGGCGATCGATCGCCTCCTCGTTCCGGGTGAGCCCCACCTCGACTCGGACGCAGTGGCGGCGCGCAGCGGTGTGCCGGCGGACACCTCGACGATGTTGTGGCGCGCGCTCGGGTTTCCCGACGTGCCCGACGGTGAACAGATGTTCACCGACGAGTCCGTCGAGGTGTTGCGGTTGTTGCAGTCGCGGGCCGAGTCGCTGCTCTACGCGGAGGGCGACGGCGACGCGTTGGTGGCGCAGGTGCGCGCGGTGGGCTCGGGGCTCTCGCGGGTCGCGGAG
>CAZXCB010000049.1:0-14267 GCA_964639075.1 uncultured Bifidobacteriaceae bacterium
CGCGGCGGCGGCCCGCGCCGCGAGCGTCACACCCCCGAGGCGGAGCGTGGCCTTGTCGTGGCCGAGCCGCCGGCTCGCCCCGCCGGTCAGGAGCAGCCCGGCGACCATCAGGCCGGGTCGGGATCGGCGACGTTCGTCCCGTCGAGGGCCGCCACCCACCACGCCCGGTTCCGGAACGTGAGCCGCACGGCGAAGGTCCGGTCGTCGTCGACCGTCACCTCGACGACCGCGTCGTCGTCGCCCGTCGCGACGACGATCGGACGCAGGGTCATCGCGGTGATCGCGATCCTCGGTCGGTGACGCGACGACTCGATCCAGTCGAGCCGGTTCCGTCCGTGCAGCAGATCGGGGTCCACCATCCGGTACATCGCGTCGAAGTCGCCGTTGGCCAGTGCGCGCACGTAGCCGGCGGCGACGTCCTGCGCCGTCGGGCCCGGGTCCTTCGCGACCGCCACGATCAGGGCGAGCGCGAGCGCGACGACGAGGACGATGACGACCGTGATGATCACGGCGCGATCGCGTCGATCGCCGCCGCGAGCTCGAAGTCCCAGTCGGTCAGGCCGCCCACGTCGTGGGTGGTGAGCGCCACCCGCACCCGGCGCCACCGGACGTCGAGGTCGGGATGATGGTCCTTGGCCTCCGCGAGGAAGCCCACCCGCACCACGAAGGCGATCGCCGCCGCGAAGTCCGGGCACTCGTAGGTCCGCACGATCTCGTCGCGCTCGCGGACCCAGCCCGGCAGCGTGCCGAGCCGCTCCTCGATCGTCCCGTCGTCGAGCCGCGTCCGCACGATCGCAGAGGTTACGCGGGCACCGCGTCGACAGCGGCCCCGGCGATCCCGGCCGTCGCCCCGGCCCGCACCCGCCGCCAGACGAGCAGCCCGCCCAGGATCGGCAGGACCGCGACCGCGCACCCGGCCACCTGGACCCCGGCCGTGCCGGCGACGAGCCCGACGAGCGGCAGCGAGACCAGGTCGCCCGCGTTGTGCAGCGTCCCGTCGAGCGCGAACACCCGCCCGTGGAGCTCCACCGGCGCCGCGCGCTGCATGAGCGTCCGGAGCGGCGCGATGAAGCACGCGGTCACGACGCCCCAGACGAGGAGACCGACGAACGCCACGACCTCGAACGACGTGCCGACGTAGAGCATGGAGCCGATCCCGGTGCCGACGGCACCCAGGCACACCACCGACCACCGCACCATGCGGTCGCCCGCGCGCGCGACGAGCAGACCGGTGACGAACAGACCGATGCCGAAGGTGGTCTGGAGCGCCGCGAACGTGGTGGGACCCTCGTGCAGCACCTCGCGCACGTAGATCGGCTCCACCACGATGAACGCACCCCACGTGACGTACACCGTCGCGGCCAGCGCGAGCAGACGGCGCAGGTCGGGTCGAGCCGCGACGACCCGGAACGCCTCGCGCACCTCGGCGAACACGCCCGGCGACGGTCCGGCCTCGGACGCCGCGCGCGCCTCGGGCGCCGCGCGCGCCTCGGACGCCGCGCGCGCCTCGGGCGCCGGTGCGGCTGCACCGATGCGGAACGGCACCAGCACCGCGATCCCGACGCCGTACGTGACGGCGTCGACGACGAACGCGCCTTCGAAGCCGAACAGGCCGATCGCCACCGCGGCGAGCAGCGGCCCGAACGCGATCGCCGACTGCGCGGCGGTCGCGAGGATGCCGTTCGCCTCCGCGAGCCGGTCGTCCGGGACGATCCGCGGCGGGAGCGACTGGAACGCGGGCTCGGCGAACGCCTTCGTGACGCCATCGAGGGCCGCGAGCGCGACGAGGGCGGTGAAGGTGTCGGCGAACACGAACATGATCGCGACCCCGGCCGCGGCCGCGTCGGCCGCGATCAGCACCCGCTTCGGACCGAGGCGGTCGACCGGGACCCCGGCGAACGGGCCGATCAGGAACGGCGGGACCGCCCAGGCGAGTCCGAGCAGCGCGAGCTCGGTCGCGCCGGCCTCGAAGCGGAAGCTGGCGAATCCCCACAGGGCGACGAGCGCGCACCAGCTCCCGATCGCATTCACGGCTTGGCCGAGTGCGAGCAGCGCGAAGCGACGGTCGCGGAGCAGGGACATCCGCCCACGGTACCGGCGTGACCGTTCTCGACCGGCCCGATTTCCGACGTGCCCAGCGCCACGTCGACGACGGTTCCACCGGTCCGGGCACGGTCCTACCATGCGCCCATGACCTGTCCGTCCTGCGGATCCGCCGCGCCGGCCGACGCGCGCTTCTGCCCCGCGTGCGGCCACGCGCTCGTGACCCGCCAGGACGAGCGGCGCGTCGCGACCGTGCTGTTCGCGGATCTCGTCGGCTTCACGCGCCTGTCCGAGAGTGCGGACCCCGAGCAGGTGAAGAACATCGTGGACCGCACGTTCGAGCGCCTCGCCGCCGACGTCGTGTCCTACGGCGGACAGGTCGACAAGGTCATCGGTGACGCGCTCGTCGCGATCTTCGGTGCACCGGTCGCGCACGAGGACGACGCCGAGCGCGCGGTGCGGGCCGGGCTGCGCATGCAGGAGCGCCTCGAGCAGCTCAACCGCGACGCGGGCATGGAGCTCCAGATGCGCGTCGGCATCAACACCGGCGAGGTGCTCGTCGGCGCGCTGCGAGCGGGTGGCGACTACACCGCGATGGGCGACGTCGTGAACACCGCGAGCCGGCTCCAGTCGATCGCTCAGCCGGGCGAGGTCGTCGTCGGCCCGGCCACGCACGCCGCGACCGCGCGTTCGGTGCGGTACGAGCCCCTCGGCTCGCTCAGCGTGAAGGGACGCGACGAGTCGGTCGACGCGTGGCACGCGGTCGCCGCGATCGCACCCCCCGGCGCGCGCCGGGCCCGGCCCGAGACGCCGCTCGTCGGCCGGGACGACGAGCTCGTCGTGCTCCGCGCGTCGCTCACGACCGCGGTGACGCGCAAGCGGACGCACTTCATCACCATGGTCGGCGAGGCCGGTGTCGGCAAGACGCGCCTCGCGGCCGAGCTCGGGCGCGAGGCGGTCGAGACCTACGACGCGCGCGTGCTCACCGGGCACTGCATCCCGTACGGCGAGACCGACGCGTGGTACCCGATCGGCGCCATGATCGCCGCCGCGCTGTGCGTCGACCTCGACGACGACGCCGACGTCCAGCGCGCCGCGGCACTGCACGTGGTCGGCACCGTCCTGAGCGAGCGCGCCGTCGCCCCCGAGCGGGCTCGCATCGCCGAAGGGTTGCTCACCCTGATGGGCAAGGCGCCGCGCTCGGACGTCGACCCCGGTCGGGCGCGGGAGGACGCGTTGCGCTCCGGCCTCGCGCTGCTCGCCGCGCTCGCCGAGGAGCGCCCGCTCGTGCTCATCCTCTCGGACCTCCACTGGGCCGACACCGAGCTGCTCGAGTTCCTCCCGCGCGTGCTCCAACGCCTGTCCGGGCTCCCGGTGGTGCTGCTCGCCACCGCGCGCGCCGAGTTCGCGGACGAGTGGTCCCCTCCCCCGGGCCGGCACAACGTCGTGAACGTGTACCTCGATCCGCTGTGCGCCGAGGACACCGACACGCTCCTCGCGGCGTTGATGCCCGACGTCCCCGCCGACGTCCGCGCCGCGTTGCGTGAGCGGTCCGGCGGCAACCCGTTCTTCGTCGAGGAGCTCGCGGCCATGGCGGCGGACAGCGACGGCCGCGCCGGCGCCGAGCTGCCCGCGACGTTGCACGGGCTCGTCGCGGCGCGCCTCGACCGGCTCGGCCCCGCGGAACGGACCGTGCTGGAAGACGCGGCGGTGATCGGCATGAGCGGGCCGATCACCCTCGTCGAGACGCTGGCCCACACCCACGACATCGACGCGCGCACCGCGCTCGGCCGGCTCGCGGCCGCCGGGCTGCTCGAGGTCGGCGACGACGAGTACTCGTTCCGCAACGAGCTGACCCGTGAGATCGCCTACGGCACGCTCACCAAGGCGGAGCGCGCCCGGCGCCACGGCGTCTTGGCCAAGACCATGGCGATCGAGGGTGAGCGCACCGGTCGCATCGAGGAGGTCATGGACCGGCTCGCCTACCACTTCAACCTCTCGGCCTCCCTGCTCACCGAGCTCGGAACCGGCGAGGGCCTGCCGGCCGGCATGGCGCGCGACGCGGCATCGTTCCTGTCGCGTGCCGCCCGGCGCGCGGAGCAGCGCGAGGACTGGAAGTCGGCGGAGAAGTACCTGGATCACGCGCTCCCGCTCGTCCCCTCGACCGAGGCGGTCGAACAGGTCGCGTTGCACCTGCTCCGGGCCCGGGCGCGCGCGGAGCAGCGGGACACGCCCGGCGCACGTCACGACCTCGCGGTGGTCGACCGCGTCGCCCGGCGGCTCCACGACTACCGGTCGCTGGCCGCCGCGGCGACCATCCTCGGCGACGTGCAGTACAAGGAGGGCGACCTCATCGCCGCGACCGCCACGCACGACCGAGCGGTCGCGCAGTGGCGCGAGCTCGACGACGCCCACGGCCTCGCGGAGGCGCTGCGGTTCTCGGGCATGACCGCGCTGTTCCGCGGCCACATGGACAAGGCCGGCACCGAGATCGCCGAGGCACTCGAGCTCTTCCGCGGCGCGCACGACTCCCTCGGCGAGGCCTGGGCGTTGCAGAACCTGGCGTGGCTCGCGTTCATCCAGGGCGAGTACACCGCGGCGGAGGCGCGCCTCGAGATCTCGGCCGCGACCTTCAGCGAGATCGGTGACTGGGGCGGGGTGGCCTGGGCTCTCGGCCTGCTCGCGTGGGTGCGCTTCGTGCAGGGGAACCTCGACGAGGCGCACGAGCT
The DNA here is from genome assembly GCA_964639075.1 of uncultured Bifidobacteriaceae bacterium. GTDB lineage: Bacteria > Actinomycetota > Acidimicrobiia > IMCC26256 > JAENVU01 > JAENVU01. Next base: position 4,773 of record CAZXCB010000049.1, read on the forward strand.
CGCCACCCGCATCGAGCAGGAGGCGCACGAGCTCGGCAACCGCTGGGCCCGCGCGATGATGAACGTGCTGCTCGCGAACATCGAGCTCTGGAAGGGGAACCTCACGCACTCGATGGAGCGGGCCCGCGCCGCGCTCGACGCGTTCCGCGAGCTCGGCGACCCGTGGGGCGAGCTCCAGGCGATGAGCCCGCTCATCATCGCCAACACGATGAGCGGCCGCTACGACAAGGCGCTCGCGCTCATCGACGAGGTCGAGACCGTCGGGTTCCAGGTCCTCGACAGCTCGATGGATCGCCTCCCCGCCATGGTGCGCGTCGCGATCGCGGTGATGACCGGCGACGAGCGCGCCGCGGAGCTCGCCCAGTTCCATCTCGGCGACCTCGAAGGGCAGCGCTTCATCAACGACGAGCAGCGCATGCTCCTCGGCCTGGCACACCTCCAGCACGGCGACGTCCACACGTCACTGGACCTGCTCGGTCGTGCCCGCGCGGTCTCGCTCGGCGCCGGCAGCGACGCCGCCACCGAGGTGGCGTACACGTTCGCGCTGGTCGCGGCCGATCGCGCCGGCGAGGCGCTCACCTTGCTCGCGGCGGCCGAGCCGAAGCTCGTGACCTTCGCCGACCGGTTCCGCCACGCACTGGCCCGCGCGTTCGCGCTGGCCCGCACGGGTGACCCGGCGGGTGCCGACGGTGCGTTGCACGCGGCGATGACCATCGTCGACGCGACCGAGTCGAAGCTCGACCGGGCGATCGTCCGCCTGGCCGCCTCGGCGCTGTGGGGCGAGGCGAACCGGGCCGAGACCGCCGCGGCCGACGCGTTCGACCTCCTCGAGTCCTCGATCGTCCGGCCGGTCGGGTGGGAACGCCTCTTCGCGCTGATGGCGCCCACGCCCCCAACCTGAGGGGCGCCGGCGCGTCAGGTCGCCGCCGCACGGACCGCGTCGAGCAGGCGCGCCATCGCCAGACCGTCCGAGAACGTCGCGGCGTCGGGATCCGGCGCTCCGTCACGCACCGCGTCACGCACCACCTCGGCCCAGTGCCGCATCGCGGTGCGATGGCGGTCGCCCGGCTCGGGCTCCGGCGCCTCCCAGACGTCGCGGGCACCGTCGACGCTCCGGAGGGTGACGCGGCCGTCGGCCACCGACTCGATCACCCCCGCCGACCCGGCGACGACGATCCGGGGAGCCAACGACGCGGTCGCGGCGAACGTCGAGTCGATCGCGACCGAGGCACCGGACGCGGTCCGCAGGGTCGCGGTGACCGAGTCCTCGGCGTCGCACCGCCGGAGCACACCGTCGGCATCGGGTCGCTCGCCGACGACCGTGGCGAGCGCCGCCTGCTCGACCGCGAGGTCACCGAGCCACCACCGGAGGGTGTCGAGCGCGTGCGAGCCCCACGCGCCGAGCCAACCCCCGCCGGCGGTGCGATCGAACAGCCAGCCGAATGGGCGGAGCGGCACGCGCGACCCGCTCGACACGTGGAGCCAGGTCACCCGCTCGACCACGCCGACGGCGCCGGCACGCAGGAGGTCCCGCACGTGGCGTCGGGCGGGCTCCCAGCGGAGCTCGAGGTTCACGAGCCCGAGCGCGCCCGCCGCGCGGGCCGCGTCGACGAGCTCGAGCGCGTCGGCCGCGGATCGACCGAACGGCTTGTCGCAGAGCACGGCGTGCCCGGCGTCGAGGACGAGCATCGAGTACGCGACGTGGAGGTGGGGCGGCGCGTGCACGGAGACCAGGTCGAGGTCGGGCCGCGTGCACAGCGCGGCGACGGCGTCGTGGTCGCGGGCCGACACGACGTCGACGACCTCGCACCCGACGGTCGCACCGAACACCGGCGCGACGACGCGCGACCCGAACCCGGTGCCGACGACGCCGACTCGCACGGTCACTCGCCGAACGTCGCGTCGGGATCGGGATCGGTCGCGTCGACCCCGAGGTGGAACCGCTGCAGGAAGAAGTGGCCGCTCGGGCCGATGCCGAACGCGAACACGATCGTGCCGACACCGACGTTGCCGCCGAGCAGGAATCCGATCCCGCACGCGACGAGCTCGAGGACGGTCCGTACCAACCAGATCGGGAGCCCGCGCGCGGCGATGCCGGTCATGAGCCCGTCGCGCGGTCCGGGACCGAGCCCGCACCCGATGTAGACCCCGACGCCGAGCGCGGTCACCACGACCCCACCGACCAGCAGTGCCCACTGGACCGCGGTCTGGTGGACGGGCCCGATGAGGTCGAACGTCGCGTTCGTGATGTAGCCGACGGTCAGCGTGTTCACGATCGTCCCGACGCCGGGACGCTGGCGCAGAGGGATCCAGAGCAGCAGCACCGCGACTCCGACGAGCACGACGACCGACCCGAAGCTGATCCCGGTCTGCTCGGCGATCCCCTGGTGGAGCACGTCGTACGGGCTGACCCCGAGGTGTGCCCGCAGGGTCATCCCCACACCGGCGCCGAGGAACACGAGCCCGATGGCGAGACGCGGCAGACGGCGGCGCAGCTCGGTGAGGTCGGTGAAGCGGACGACGGCACCGTGGTGCGCGGCGGGTGGCGGGCTCACGCCGGAGATGTTCGCAGGCCCGACGCGGAATCGGGATCGAGATAGACGGTGGCGTGGGGCGAACGCTGCAGGATCGACGCGGGGCACGCCGGGGTCACCGGTCCGGTGAGGGCCGCGGCGACGGGGGCCGCCTTGCGCGCCTCGGGGACGACGACGAGCACCCGTCGCGCCGCGAGCAGGGCCGGGATCGTGACGGTGATCGCGGTCGGTGGCACGGCGGCGACGGTCGGGAAGTGGCCCTCCCCCACCTGCTGGCGCTTGCACGCGTCGTCGAGCGCGACGACCTTGACCACGAGCGGATCCGCGAAGTCGGCGACCGGCGGGTCGTTGAAGGCGAGGTGACCGTTCTCGCCGATGCCCATGATACAGAGGTCGATCGGGGCCTCGGTGAGCAGCGCGGCGTACCGCTCGCACTCCTCCGCGGGCGGTGCGGTCCCGTCGAGGCAGTGGAACTCCCGGATCGGCACGCGTTCGACGATCCGCTCGCGCATGTAGCGGGCGAAGCTCGCGGGATGGTCGGCGTCGATCCCCACGTACTCGTCCATGTGGAAGCCGACGACGGAACCCCACGGCATGGCGGCGTCGGCGGTGAGCCGGGCGAGCAGCGCGAGCTGGGAGTCGCCCGAGGCGAACATCACCCGCGCGCGGCCGTACTCGGCGACGCTGGCCCGCACGACGTCGGCCGCGTCGGCCGCCGCGGTCGCGGCCAGCTTCGCGGCGTCCGCGAGCGTCCGGACCGTCGCGCCGGCGCTCACGCGAACTGCGGTAACCAGCGCGCGGTCGCGGCGAGCAGCTCGTCGGTCATGCGGCCGACGGCGTCGAAGTCGATGCGACCCGCCAGCGGGTCCGCGAGCATCGCGGCGAGCACGTCGTCACGCCGGCCCGAGACCGCCGCCTCCACGGTGAGCTCCTGCGCGACGCTCACTCGCCGGAGCTGCTCGGCCAGAACCGGCGGTGCCACCGCGCGGTCGCGGCCTCGCACACCGGTGGCGTCGACCGTGCACATGCTCTCGACCACGACCGCGGCCGGGAGGTCGGGGCACTGACCTTCGTTCGGGATGTTGAGCGGCAGATCCCGCGCTCGGCCCGTGATCAGCGAGTCGATCGTCGGCGCGACGAGCTCGCCCGACGGCATCGGGGAGATCTCGGGCGCTGCGAGCATCGCGTCGAGCTGCGCCTCGTAGTCGCCCTGGTGCCGCTCGCGCTCGTCGATCGTGGTGAGGCGCACGCCCCACCGCCGGCCCCACTTGGACTCCCTGGTGAGGAAGCCGGCGAAGAACTCGGCGAGGTGGCGGTCACCGGCGGCCGGAAGGGCTCCGAAGCGCCGGAACAGGTCGAACTTCAGCTGGTTGCCGGCGATGAGATCACCACGGGTCCAGTGCGGGCCGCGGCTCGTCTTGGCCACACCGATGCCGGCAGGCAGGTCCATCGCGAGCCGCTCGCCCGCCCGACCCGGATCGTCGAGCACGTCGCGCAACGCGGCGAAGCCGTCGGTGTCGCCGACCGTGCACCGCGTGACGACGGGCAGGTGGTTGACGCCCGTCAGCTCGAACCGCACGTCGCCGAAACCGGTGTCGAGCAGCAGCATGAGGAAGAACTGCATGATCGTGACCTCGTGACAGAGGCCGACGGTGCGGATGCCGGTCTCGCGCGTGACCGCCCGGCAGATGGTGGTCATCGGGTTCGTGATGTTGAGGAGCCACGCGTCCGGGCAGAGCTCGGTCATGTCGCGCGCGAGATCGAGGAAGACCGGGATGTTCCGCAGCGCGCGCGTGATGCCGCCCGGGCCGACGGTGTCGCCGACGCTCTGCGCGATGCCGTACCGGCGCGGGATCTCCAGGTCGGGCCGCATCGAGGCGAACCCACCGGTCGAGATGGTGACGACGACGAAGTCCGCGCCCGCGAACGCCTCCCGCCGGTCCGTGGTCGTGGTGACCGACCAGGGGACGCCGCGCGCCGCCGCGACCCGCTCGACCCACTGCGCCATCCGCGGCAGCGGGCGAGGGTCGACGTCGTGCAGCACGATGGCGGCACCCGCGAGCGACGGGGTGTTCCCCAGGTCGACCACGAGCTTGGGAACCCACTGGTAGCTCCCCCCGCCGACCACGACGATCCGCGGTCCCGCTCCGCTCATCTCCACCGTCCCGCTTCGCTCATCGCAGGGCGACCTCGACCTCGATCTCGACGGCACCGCCGCGCGGCAGTGCGGCCACGCCGATCGCCGAGCGGCTGTGGCGGCCCGCGTCGCCGAACACGTCGTGGAGCAGACGGCTCGCGCCGTCGACGACCGCGGGCTGCTCGCCGAAGCCCGGCACGCAGGCCACGAAGCCGATGACCGACAGCACGCGCTCGATCCGGTCGAGATCGCCGAGCTCGGCCTGCAACACCGACAGCGCGTTGCGCGCGCACCACCGGGCGGCATCGGCGCCCGCCTCGACCGTCACCTCGTCGCCGAGCCGGCCCTGGTGCACGATCACGCCGTCGAGGTTGCGCGGGAGCTGGCCGGACGTGCGGGCCCGGCCCCCGTGGACGACGACGGCGACGAGGGGGTCGTGCGGTGGGAACGGGCCGGGCAGCACGATGCCCAGCTCCGCGAGGCGCGCCGCCACCCCGGTCACAGCCACCGCTCGAGGAACTCGGTGACGGTCGCACCGTCCCACCGGTGGCCACCTTCGAACACGTGGTGCTGCAGTGCCGGCTCGGGCGCGCGCATCGCGTCGTAGACGGTGCGGAGCTCGGCGACCGAGGCCGTCGCGTCGGCGATCGGGAACAGCAGGTCGTCCTTGCCCGACTCCACGAGCAGCGCGCGCGGGGCGATCAGCGCGCCGAGATCCACGTGCTCGAGCCGCCCCAACATCCCGAACAGCACCTGGGACCCGCACAGGTTGTAGGGCACGCGGTGGGCCGCCGCCCACGAGGAGAAGTATCCCGACACCACCGTCGCGCGCACCCGCGTGTCCCACGCGGCGAGGAACAGCGCCATCGTCGCGCCGTAGGAGAAGCCCGCGACCCCGAGCCGGCTGGGATCCACCAGCCGATGCTCCGACAGGAAGTCGAGGGAGCACATGAGGTCGTAGAGGTTGTCGGTGAGCGGGTTGCGGCCCGCGGCGACGGCGGCGACGAGGTTCGCGTCGCAGAGGTACTTGTCGTCGGGAGCCCAGTCGGCGCGCTCACCGAAGCAGCGCAGGTCCGGTGCGAGCACCACGTATCCCGCCTGCGCGAGGTGGTGGGCGTAGTCGCCGTGATGCTCCGACGCGGCCGCGCGCACCTCGGGCGTGTCGAGCCCGACGACCTCCGCCTTGCCGGGGCCGTGACCGTGGACGGCGAGGACCGCGGGGCCGGGGCGCCGGCGGCCGTCGGGGACGAGGAGGTACGCCGGCACGCTCATCGTGGGTTCGACGTCGAAGACGACCCGCTCGCGGACGTACCCCTCGCAGTCGACCCGCTCGGTGATCTCGGCGTTGAGCGCGATCTCGCGCGGGAGCGGTCCGAGCAGGTCGGTCAGGCGGCCACGGGTCCGCGCGCGCCACCCCGGCACCACCGAGGGGTCCGTGGGGACGTCCTCCTCGCGCCCGACCGCGGCGAGCTCGAGCTGCACGTGGGCCCACGGCGAGAGGTTGCGCGGCTCCGAGGTCGGCACGACCCAGTCGTCGTCGACCACCTCGGTGCTCGCCCATTCGTCCTCGTTCGGCAACTCAGACCCCTCCGGCACCGGCGGCGAGCGCCCACGTCAGGCCACCCTGCAGGTGACGAAGGTACGCGGGACTCTCCCACGCGGCCGGGAAATGCCCGAGCGCGGTGGTGAACACGCGCCCGGCACCCTCGTGGTGACACCACGCGACCGGGTAGCCGAACGCCGGCGGGGACGCGCCCGGGGCGGTCAGATCCAGCTGTCCCAGCGGGACCCTCAGCACGACGTGGGCGTCCGGGCGCAGGTCGGCGAACTGGTACACCTCGTCGTGCCAGCGCCAGACCCCGCCCAGGTGCGCCGTCGCCGGGTGGTCGGGATCGCACACCTCGAGGTCGACGGTCTCGGTCCACGGATGCCCGGCGAAGCGCGCTCCGACCAGCACGCCGTAGTCGCCCCAGCTCGCGCAGGCGTCGGCGGCGGAGTGGACGGCGAGGACGGCGAGCTCACCGGCGCGGACGCGGTCGACGATGGCCGAGCGCTGCTCCCCGGACCACGGCGTCTCGCCGATCGTGAACAGCACGAGCGCGCGAGCCGCCGCGAGGTCCGCGACCGGGAGCTCGCGCACGTCGGCGACGGTGCGGGGCGCGAGCCCGTGCAGCTCCGCGATCTCGTGCACGCCTGCGTCCGCCTGCCCGAGGACGCCGTGGACGCCCGCGGGACCGTCGCGGTACGGCGCGACCTGCGGGACGAAGAGGAGCTCGGGCATCCGAATCACGGTACGGAGGACCACTGGTAGCGTCAACCGCCGTGCAGGTCGGCTTCATCGGACTCGGCGCGATGGGACTGCCGATGACGCGGCACCTCGTCGAGGCCGGACACGCCGTGACCGTCGCGTCACGCGGCCGCGCCCCGATCGACGCGGCGGTCGCGTTCGGCGCGCGCGACGGCGACGATCCCGCGGGCGTCGTCGCGGCGAGCGAGGTGACGATCCTCTGCGTGCCCGACTCCCCCGACGTCGTCGGGGTGCTCGACACCGTTGTCGGCGCGCTCGGTCCCGGCAAGATCGTCGTCGACACGTCGACCATCGATCCCGACGTCGAGCGTGCCCAACACGAGCGGGTCACCGCGACGGGCGCCGGCTACCTCGAGGCCCCGCTCTCGGGTGGCACCGTCGGCGCCGAGGCCGGGACGCTCACGCTCATGGTCGGCGGGGACGCGGCGGCCCTGGAGGCGGCCCGCCCTGCGCTCGACCCGTTCGCCGGGCTCGTTGTGCACGTGGGCGGACCCGGGATGGGCCAGGTCGCCAAGCTCTGCAACCAGCTGGTCTACGCGGCCCAGATGCTCGCGACCGCGGAGGCCACCGTGATGGCCGAACGGGCCGGCGTCGACCTCGGTGTCCTGCACGAGATCCTCACGCACGCGACGGGCGACTGCGTCGCGGTGCGGACACGCCTGCCCGCACCGGGTGTGGTCCCCGACTCGCCGGCGAGCAACGGCTGGGCGCCCGGCTTCATGACCGACCTCATGGCGAAGGACCTCGACCTCGCCATCGCGCACGCGGCGCGGTCGGGATCGCCGCTGCTGACCTCGGGGATCGTGCGCCAGATCCTCGGCGCCGCGAGCGCCGCCGGGTACGGGCGCGAAGACTTCTCCGCGCTCGCGAAGGTCGTGCGCGGCCTCGCGGGCGAGTAGCCGGTGCCCACCCCCGCGGAGGGGCTGCCGCTCCTGCACGCACCGCTGCGCGACGTGACGACCGCGCGGCTCGTACTCCGGCGTCCCGCGCCGGCCGACCTCGACGAGCTCGCCGTCGTGTTCGCGAAGCCCGAGGTGTGGCGCTATCCGTACGGACGCGGCTTCACCGCGTCCGAGACCGAGCAGTTCCTCATCGCCCAGCTGGACCACTGGGACACGTGCGCGGCCGGCTGCTGGATCGCGCAGCACCGCGACTCCGGATGCATCCTCGGGTACCTCGGACTCTCGGTGCCGACGTTCCTCCCCGCGGTGCTCCCGGCCCTCGAGGTCGGCTGGCGCCTCGATCCCGACGCGTGGGGCCACGGCTACGCGACCGAGGGCGCGTCGGCCGCGCTCGACCAGGCGTTCTCCACGCTCGGACTCGACGACGTGTGCTCGCTCCCCCAGACCGACAACCTCGCGTCGGTGCGGGTCGCCGAGCGCCTCGGGATGCGCCACGAGCACGACGTCGAGCTCCCCGCGACCGACCGGCGGGGCGCGGTGACCGCCGCGGTGTACCGCACGACCGCCCGCGAATGGGCCGCCCGGTGACCGATGCCGAGGGGGCCGATAGCCGGTCCCTGGCCGGGCCGCCCCGGACTCCGCCGGCTGTGCCCGAGCCGGTCGCGCTCGTTGCGGCGGGGAGGCCGGTCCGGGCGGTCTGGGAGAACCAGCTCGGCGGGCTGACCTTCGCCGTCGGCGACCCGGTCGAGGAGTACGTGAAGTGGGCTCCCGGAGGGAGCGGGCTCGACCTCGAGGCCGAGGCCGAACGCCTCGCGTGGGCGGGCGCGTACGTGTCGGTCCCCGTGGTCGTCGCGCTCGGCGCCTCCGACGCCGGCACGTGGCTCGTGACGACGCCGATCCTCGGCGAGAGCGCGGTGAGCGATCGATGGAAGGCCGACCCGGCGACCGCCGTCGCCGCGATCGGCCGCGGCCTGCGCACGCTGCACGATGACGCGCCGGTGGACGCGTGCCCGTTCTCGTGGTCGGCCGACGGCCGCGCCGCGAGGGCGCGGGAGCCGGTCGCCGACCCGCCGCCCGTCGACCGCCTCGTCGTCTGTCACGGCGACGCGTGCGCGCCGAACACGCTGCTGACCGACGACGGCGCCTGGTCCGGCATCGTCGACCTCGGAGCGCTCGGCGTCGCCGACCGCTGGGCGGACCTCGCGGTGGCGACCTGGAGCACGGAGTGGAACTACGGCCCCGGCTGGGAGGACGCGCTGCTCGACGCGTACGGCATCGTCCCCGACCCCACCCGCACCGCCTATTACCGGCACCTCTGGGACGTCACGTGAGCTGTGGTCGTGACTGGACCGCGTTCGAGCCGCCCGACCGGTGGCGCGGGTGCTGAATCCCGGCGCGACGAGCCCGCGCCGCGCTCAGGTCGACGACTTCGAGAGATCGCAGTCGCTGAGCTCGGACTTCGCGTCGGTGCTCAGCTTCTCGTAGGCGTCGCTGATCGCGGAGATGTCGTCGCCCAGGGTGCTGAGCCAGTCGCCGATGGAGGCGTCGCCACGACCCTTGCTCAGGGTGTCGGTGAAGTCGTTCACCGAGGACTCCAGCGCATCGAGGTCGGCA
>CAZXCB010000049.1:14277-17550 GCA_964639075.1 uncultured Bifidobacteriaceae bacterium
GCCGCCTGCACGTCGTCCGCGGCCGCCTGCAGGCCGTTCGTCCCGTCCTGGGCGAGGCTCACGTCGGTGAGCCCGCGGATCGAGGCCGCGAGATCCTGGAGCGCCTTGCACGTCGACTCGGACGACGAGTCCCCGTCCGAGCTGCACGCCGCGAACGTCGCCGCGCTCCCCACGATCACCACCACGGCCACTGCCCTGCGCACGAGCTTCGTCATGGCCGCGACGCTACGACACCGGCACACCCACCGCCGGGGCCCGACGACCACGGAGCGCGTTCAGGCGAAGAAGCTGCCGGGCGCGTAGCCGTCGGTCTTCACGCTGCGCTCGGCGAGCAGCCATCGGTCGCCGGTCGGGACGAACCGGTCCCGGTACCGGCCCCAGTGGTCGAGCCCGACGTCGGTGATCACCTGGAAGTAGGCGGTGCTCTCCGCGAGCTCGGGACCGTCGACGTCGATGGTCAGGTTCGTGACGCAGTGACGCAGGTGCGTGAAGCCCGGACGCGCCGAGCCCGCCACGCCCGAGAAGAAGGCCCGCAGCGCGTCGTGGCCCTGGTACTCGGACTCCCCGACGACGATCAACGCACCGTCGGGCGCGAAGCACTCGACCATCTCGTCGAAGCGCCCGGTGTCGCCCGCGCGGTTGTACCGGGCGACGGTGTCGCGGATCTGCTCCCGCGCGATCAGCTCCCAGAGCTCCACGGCACCGCACCGTACCGGCGATCAGCGCTCCGCGGCCTCGAGGTGCTCGCGGAGCGCATGCTCCGGGAGCCGGAACGCCAGCACGATGGTCGCGAGCGCGATCGGAACCGCGGTGAGGTAGACGATCGGGATCGCGCTCGCCACCGCGGAGGCGGTCGGGGGGCCGGCGCCGAGGTCGCGCTGGAACACCGCGCTCAGGACCGACGCGCCGAGGGTCACGCCGAGCATCCGGCCGAGCATCGCCGTCGACGTCGCGACACCGAGCTGGCGGAGCTCGACACCGTTCTGCAACGCCAGCAGCGAGGTCTGCATGATGAAGCCGACGCCGCTCCCCAACACCGCGCCGAACCCGGCGGCGACCAGGACCGCGGTGTCGCGTGTGAGCGTCGCGAGCAGCCCGACCCCGGCGAGCGTGAGGAATCCCCCGATGATCGGCCAGACCCGGTAGCGGCCCGTCGCCTCGACCCGACGTCCGGCGACGAGCGTCGTGAACGCCGTGGTGAACATGAAGGGGATCAGCAGCAGACCGGAGCGCGTCGCGGTGATCCCGGCGACCTGCTGGAGGAACACCGGCAGGAAGTAGATGCCGGCCGCGAACAGCGCGCCGCTCGTCAGGTTGAGCAAGCTCGCGACGCGCACGACGCGGTTGGCGAGCAGCGCGAGCGGCAGCACCGGCTCGCGGGCCCGGCCCTCGTGGAGGACGAAGCCGACCAGGCACGCCAGCACCAGGATGCCGAGCGCAGCCATCTCCGGGGAGATCCACGCCACCTCGCGGCCGCCGAGGCTCGCGCCGAGCACCACCGCGGCGAGCGCGACGGTGAGGAGCGAGGAACCGAGGTAGTCGACGGCGTGCCGCACCGATCGGTAGGGAACGTGGAGATGACGTGCGACGATCACCGCGCTGACCGCGGCGAGGGGCACGTTGACGTAGAACGCCCACCGCCACGAGAGGTGGTCGACGAACAGGCCACCGGCGAGGGGACCGACGAGGCTCGCGACGGCGAACAGCGCCCCCTGGTATCCGAGCCATCGTCCGAGCTGGCGGGCCGGGACGACGTCGGCCAGCACCGCCATCGCCAGGACGCCGAGTCCGCCGGCGCCGAGCCCCTGGACGAAGCGGAAGACGACCAGCAGGCCGAGCGAGCCCGCGGCGCCGCAGCACACCGAGCCGAGCGTGAAGAGAGCGAGCGCGAACAGGAAGATCCGCTTCCGGCCGTAGAGGTCGCCGAGCTTGCCGTAGATCGGCATCGTGGCCACCTGCGCGAGCAGGTAGGCCGTGATCACCCAGGAGCGCAGCGACTCGTGACCGAGATCACGCCCGATCGTCGGCAGGGCCGTGGCCACGATCGTCGCGTCGAGCGAGCTCAGGATCATGCCGAGCTGGACGCCGACGAAGACCCAGAGCACGGTCCGGGCGTGCGGTTGCTCGGTGACCAGGCTGATCCCGCACGCTATCCGCGAATCCGATCGGCCCGACGCGGACCGAGGCACGTTCGTGGATCAGGTGTCGTAGGTCGCGACCAGCTCGTGACCGATGGCCGCGAGCACGAGCCGCAGCTCGGCAGGGTCGACGACCTCGACCAGTGCGCCGAACCCGGCGATCTCCGACGCGAGGCCGCGGATCGTGTGACCGCGGATCTGCACCTCCACGCGGCCGCTCGATCCCGCGTGCGCTCCCCCGATGGCGAGCCGCCGGCCGAAGATCATCCGGAGCAGGCGAACCGCGTGCACATCCGCGATCGCCTCCGCCGTCACCGGCAGCCGCATCTCGTCGATTCTGTCCGCGGTCTCGCGCCACGTGGCGGCGAGGTCGAAGTCGGGCGGCTTCACGACGGGGTCACCGGTGGGTTCGACCGCGGTCATCCGGTCGACGCGGAACGTGCGCATGCCTGCCGCGGTCTCGGCGATGAGGTACCAGACCGAGCCCTTGGCCACGACGCCGAGCGGGTGGACCACCCGATCCGTCGACGTCCCGTCGCGTGCTTCGTAACCGAGCCGGATCTGCTCACCGTCGACGACCGCGCGCTGGACGTCGTCGAGCAAGGGAGGGACACGGGTTGCGTCGCCGCGCCGATCCCACGGCACCGCGTCGACCACCACCGCGCCGGATGCCGCTTCCGCGCGTTCACGCAACGGCTCGGGCAGCGCGCGCAGCAGCTTGCGGAACGCGGCCTTGACCGGCGGCGTCGCGTGGGGCCCCGCGAGCAGGAACAGCGCGCGCGCCTCTTCGGCGGTGAACCCGCTGAGGTCCGTCTTGCCGCCCCCGGCCAGGCGCCACCCGCCACCGCGGCCACGCAGCGAGTAGATCGGGATGCCCGTGCGACCCAGCGCGTCGAGATCGCGGCGAGCCGTGCGCTCCGACACCTCGAGCTCGGCCGCGACCATGGCCGTGGTCACCCGGCCGTGGCGCTGGAGCATCAGGAGGATCGAGACCAGCCGGTCGGCACCCATGTTCCTCATCCTTCGCCGACAAAGTGGTCAGAGGATGACCTCTTTGATCAGGCAGAGTGGCCCCATGACCAACTCGAGCGCAACCTCATCCGCCCGATCGACAGCGCCGCTGGACGACGACGAT
>CAZXCB010000050.1:0-17380 GCA_964639075.1 uncultured Bifidobacteriaceae bacterium
GCGCGATCGTCACCGCGCCGACGCTCGGGGAGGCCTGCTACAAGGCGGCGACCTACGAGCGGATGTGCCGCATCACGCTCGCCGGTCTCACCGCGGGCCGGCCCGTGATGCCGCTGCCGGCCGCGGGCCGTGACGCGCTCAAGGCCGAGTTGCGGGCCAATGCCCCCGGCGCCTACTGGGCCGGCGCGGCGCGCGCGGTCCTGCGCGCCGACCCGACCGTGCTCGACTGAGGGGAGACCGCCATGGGGATGTCACTCGAGGACCTCCAGGCGTCGGAGGCGTTCGGCGGGAGCGCCGGCCGACGCGCGTCGGTCACGTTCCTGCCGGAGCCCGAGCCGCGCGAGCGCTGGGCGACGATCGTCTCGGTCGACGACCACGTGGTGGAACCGCCCGACACGTTCGCCGATCGCTTCCCGGCCAAGTTCGCGGAGCAGGCGCCGCGGGTCGTCGAGACCGACGACGGTGGTGAGGCCTGGCTCTGGAACGGCGAGCTCCTGCCCAATGTCGGGTTCAACGCCGTGGCCGGCCGCCCGTCGAGCGAGTACGGCTTCGAGCCGACCCGGTTCGACGAGATGCGGCGGGGCGCGTGGGACGTCCGGGCCCGGCTCGCCGACATGGACGTCAACGGCGTCTGGGGCTCGCTGTGCTTCCCGTCGTTCCTCCCCGGCTTCGTCGGCCAGCGGCTCAGCACCTGGCCCGCCGACGAGGAGCTCGCGTTCGCGGCGATGCGCGCGTACAACGACTGGCACCTCGACGCGTGGTGCGGCGCCGCGCCCGATCGGTTCATCCCGAACCAGATCACGTGGCTGCGCGACCCGGCGGTCGCCGCGGCGGAGGTGCGTCGCAACGCCGCGCGCGGCTTTCGAGCGCTCACGTTCTCGGAGGCGCCGGAGAAGCTCGGCCTGCCGTCGCTGCACACGGGCTACTGGGACCCGCTGTTCGCCGCGTGCGAGGAGACCGAGACCGTCGTGTGCCTCCACGTCGGCTCGTCGGGCACCGCGCCGATGACCGCGCCCGACGCGCCGCCGGAGACGGTCGCGGTCCTGTTCTTCGCCTACGGCATGTACGCCGCGGTCGACTGGCTCTACTCGAAGGTGCCGGTGCGGTTCCCGAACCTGCGCATCGCGCTCTCCGAGGGGGGCATCGGCTGGGTCGCGGGCCTGCTCGACCGTCTCGATCACTGCTTCCGGTACCAGCTCGGCTACCTGCCGACCTGGCGCGACGTGGACCGCACGCCCGCCGAGGTGCTCAAGCGCAGCTTCTGGTTCTGCGCGATCGACGACGCGTCGGGCTTCCTCACGCGTGACGTGATCGGCGTGGAGAACCTGCTCGTCGAGTCCGACTATCCCCACGCCGACTCGACGTGGCCCGACACCCAACCCCGGCTGCGCGAGCAGCTGCGCGGGGTCCCCGACACCGAGGCCCGCCGGATCTGCTGGCAGAACGCGGTCGAGCTGTTCCGCATGCCGACACCGCCGGAGACCCGTCCGTGAACCGCCTCGGATGACGCTCGGCTCCGTCGTCGCCGCGCACGCGGCGCGCGACCCGGACGGCGTCGCGTACGCGGGCGCCGGCGACCTCACCTGGGCCGAGTACTCGGCCCGTGCCGACGCGCTCGCGGCGACCCTCGCGGCACGCTACGAGCGCGGCACGCGGGTCGCCGTGCAGATGGCCGACGGTCCCGACGTCCACCTCGCGTACCTCGCAGCCGAACGCGCCGGCATCGTGGTGGTCGGCATCGGTGCACGCGCGGGCGAGCGCGAGGTCGAGCACCTCGTCGCTCGCACCCGCGCCGCGGATCGCCTCACGACGTTGCCGGAGATCGATCCCGACGCAGGACCGGTCGACCCGGCGCGCGCGTTCACGGCCGACGAGCTCTGGTTCCTCAACTCCACCTCCGGTACCACCGGGCTGCCGAAGGTCGTGATGCACCACCAGGCGCGATGGTTCGCGTTCCACGACCTCGCGGTCCGGACCGGCGCGCTGACCTCCGACGACGTCTTCATGAGCGTGCTGCCGGCACCGTTCGGCTTCGGGCTCTGGACGGCACACTTCACGCCCGCGATCCTCGGCGCGCCGTGCGTGCTCCTCGATCGCTTCGGCCCCGAAGCCACGCTCGCGGCTATCGAGGAGCTCGGCGTCACGGTCCTCGCCGCGGTCAGCACCCAGTTCGTGATGCTGCTCGAGTCGGCGGCGTTCGCGGGCAGCGACCTCACCAGCCTGCGGGTGCTGTACACCGGCGGCGAGCGCGTTCCCGCCGACCGCGCCGCCGCGTTCGAGGATCGGACCGGCGCGCGGGTGCTGCAGTTCTACGGGTCGAACGAGACGGGTGCGCTCTCCGCCACCACGCTCGCCGACGACCGCGAGATCCGGCTCAGCACCGCCGGCCGCGTGATCGAGTCGTTGCAGGTCCGGTTGCTCGACCCCGAGACCGGCGACGACGTCACCGCGACCGGCGGACCGGGCATCGCGGCGTGTCGCGGGCCGGTCAACTGCCTCGGATACTGGGACGACGACGCGGCGAACGCCGAGCTGTTCACTCCGGACGGGTGGATGCGCACGGGCGACGTGTGCGCGATCGACGAGCGGGGCGTGCTCACGGTGGTCGGGCGCGCGTCGGACTTCATCATCCGGGGCGGCAAGAACATCTCCGCGGCCCAGGTCGAGGAGGAGGTGTCGACGCATCCGGCCGTCGCGCACTGCGCCGCGGTCGCGATGCCCGACCCCGTGCTCGGCGAGCGCGTCTGCGTCTACGTCGTCGTGCGTGCCGGCGCGGTGGCGCCCGACCTCGACGGGTTGCGCGTCCACCTCGAGGCCCGGGGTGTCGGCAAGGAGCTCTGGCCCGAGCACGTCGTCACCGTCGACGATCTCCCGCGCGCCTCCGGCGGCAAGGTCGCCAAGGCCGTCCTCCGCGCCGACGCCGTCGCTCGCGCGTCCGCCACCCGGGCGTCCGCGGGACGGACGGACTCCGCCTGACCGCCTTCATCCCGACTTTGTGTCGATTGTCCGTGCTCTGACCCGGACAGGCGACACAAAGTCAGGGTTGGGTCACCACATCTGATCGAGCAAGGTCACCAGCGTGTCAGTGCCGCCGGTGGGGACGTAGCCGGTGGCCTTCCCGGCGGCGAGGGTCGCGGCGGCGACGGCCTCGAAGTCGGCCCGATCCGCGCCGACGTCGCGCAGACGTGTTGGCAGACCGAGCGCGGTGACGAGCCCGGTGATCGCGTCGGTGCCGGCTGCGACCGAGTCCGCGTCGAACGCGGCCGCGACCCGTTCGACGCCGGCCGGGTTCTCCGCCGCGAGGTACCGCATCACGGGCGGCAGGGTGATGCCCGACGTGAAACCGTGCGGGACGCCCCACCGCGCGCCGATCTGATGACCGAGCGTGTGCGACAGGTGCACCCGCACGTTCACGACCCCGGCCATGCTCATCCATCCCGCGAGCTGGGCGTCCTCGCGCGCGCCGAGGTCGGTCGGGTCCGCGGCCGTCCGCGGCAGCGCCACCCGGAGCGTGCGGATGGCCTGCGTTGCGAGCGTGTCGGTGAACGGGTGGGCGCGCGGACCCCACATCGCCTCGCAGGCGTGGTCGACCGCCTTGACGCCCGTCGACAACCAGAGGTCGCGGGGCGTGTCGAGCGTGACCTCGGGGTCGAGCAGGATCGCGAACGGCGCCATCCGAGGGTCGACGACGTAGGTCTTCACGCCGGGCTCGTCGCCGGTCATGCCCGACGCCGGCGTCCACTCCCCGCTCGACAGCGTGGTCGGAACGTGGATCTGCGCGATCGCGCGCTCCGTGGCGCGAACCGCGACGATCTTGGTCGCGTCGGTGACGCTCGACCCGCCGAAACCGACGAGCAGATCCGCGTCGTGCTCGCGCACGAGCGCGATCGCGTCGTCGACATCGGCCCGCGGTGCATGGGCGCCCATCCGGGCGAACGTCGCGCGGTACGTGTCGCCGAGCGCTGCCTCCACCGCTGCGATCAGGTCCGTCCCGCTCGCGAGCGAGCGACCGGTCACGACCACGGCACGAGTGGCACCGAGCTCCGCGGCGATGCGCGGGACCTCGGCGACCGCGCCCGGGCCGTGGACGACGCGGTCGATCGCCGGGAACCGGAACGCGCGGGTCACCGCCACACCGCGAGCCGAGCGGCACCGGGGTCGGGCACCGTGGCCGGCGTCGCGTCGAACACGCGCACCTGTCCCGTCGTGTGCTCGGGCCAGCCGGGATCACCGGTTGCGGCGAACGCGCACCATGCCGATTGCATCGCGTCGGTCACCGCGGTCGCGCCCGCCGGGTCGCGCGCCGCATCGGACCACTCCGTCCATCCGAGCCGGTCGAGCGTCCCGAACGTGAACGGCAGGTCGGCGGCGTGGCACGCGCGCAGGGGCAGGCCGTCGGCCCGCGGCGCCACCTCCCAGTCGAAGCGGTACCGGAACGTACGGCCGCGGTGCGCGTCGGCGACGGCGACTGCGGGGAGGAGCATCTCGCGGTCGCTGAAGATCGCGGCCCAGAGATCCATCGGGTCGTCGCCGACGATCGACCGGTACGCGTCGACGACGTCGGCGCCGTCGCGGCCGAGGTAGCGGTCGACGCGTTTGCGCATCTGCGCCTCGGCGAGCGTGGCCTCGGTGAGGAACAGCCGCATCTCGTCGCGCGTCGTGCCGATGAGCAGATCGACGGCGGACCCGGTCCCGCCGGCAAGGGCGTCGACCGGCCGCTCGAGCAGCAGGTCGCCGTCGACGCACGGGTGGAACGGCATCCTCGCCGTCTCCACCATGAGCGGCATCAGGCTGCGGCCCTGCGCCTCGATCAGCACGGGCCACGGCACCGTCCGCGGATCCGCGCCGCCGAGCGCGTCGACGATCACCTCGGTCACCCGCCCGACCTCCTCGCGCGTGCGCGTGTAGTCGGTCGCGCCGCTCTGCACGATCGCGCGGCGGAACGACCCGGCGGCCGCGGGTGCCGCGAGCAGGTGCAGGACCGACCCGCCGCCCGCCGACTCCCCGGCCATCGTCACGTTCGCAGGATCGCCGCCGAACGCCGCGATGTGCTCGTGCACCCACGCCAGCGCGCACAGCTGATCGCGCAGCCCGCAGTTCGTCGCGCCGAGACCGAGGAAC
This sequence comes from uncultured Bifidobacteriaceae bacterium, assembly GCA_964639075.1. Classification (GTDB taxonomy): domain Bacteria; phylum Actinomycetota; class Acidimicrobiia; order IMCC26256; family JAENVU01; genus JAENVU01. The sequence goes on from CAZXCB010000050.1 coordinate 5,122, forward strand.
CCGAGCGCGCCGAGCCGGTACGCCACCGACACCACCACCGTCGGTCCACGCGCCGCGAGCCGCGCGCCGTCGATCGTCGGGTCCGCGGTGTTGCCCCCGAGGAACCCGCCGCCGTGGAACCACACGAGCACTGGATGCCGACCCGGCTCGGACGGCGACCACACGTTGAGGAACAGGCAGTCCTCGTCCATTGCCGCGGGCGTCGTATCACCCGGGACCGTGCCTGCGCCCGGGAGCTGGGGCGCGGCCGGGCCGAAGCCGTCGGCGTGGAGATCGCCGGTCGGCGCGCACGGCTCCGGCGCCTCGAAGCGCGGCGCAGTCGCGTAGCGGATCCCGAGCGCAGCGGCGACGCCCGGGACCGCCGCCGCCCGGCCGTGGACGGTCGCGCGGCCGAGATCGACGGTGGGGAGATCAGCCATCGCGCCAGGTCGCGGTCAGCGGGACCGAGCCGCGCGCACCGCGGCGGTGCCGACCTTCAGCAGGCGCTGATCGCCGAACGGGGTCCCGGCCATGCGGTTGCACGTCATCGCCACCGAGAGGCCGAGGTCGGGATCCGCCCAGGCCCCGGACCCACCGAGCCCGAAGTGCCCGAACCCGCGGGGCAGCACACCGCGACCGGTCGCTGCCATGTGGTAGCCGAGGCGCCATCGCATCGGGAAGTGGATCACGACGTCTCGGGCGGTCGTGCGCACGCGCGTCGCACGCGCCAGCGTCTCGGGCGAGATGAACGTGCGGCCCTGCTCGTCGACGCCACCGGCCGCGAGCACCGAGTACATGCGTGCCAGCGATCGCGCGGTGAAGCACCCGTTGGCCGCGGGCATCTCGGCGTCGTAGATCGACTCGTCCTCGATGACCGTGTCGAAGCCGTCGACCATGAACGCGTCGAGCGAGTGCCGGCCGATGCCGGCGCGGTCGAGCCATCCGACGACCTTCTGCGCCCGGTCGGCGTCGGGCCAGACGGTCAGGAGCGTGGCGAGACGGTCACGCATCTCACCGGGCGCACCGATCGACAGCCCGTCGAGGTCGAGCGGGGTCGCGATCTCGCGCTGGATGACGTCGTGCACCGACAACCCGGTGATGCGTCGCAGCACCTCACCGACGAGATAGCCGTAGGTGACGGCGTGGTAGCCGTGCCTCGTGCCGGGCGGGTACGCGGGCGCGGTCGCCGCGAGCGCGCTCGTGGTCGCGTCCCAGTCGAGCAGCGTCGCCGCGTCGGGCACGACGCCGCGCAGCATGTGCAGGCCGGCCGAGTGGTCGAGGAGGTTGGCGACGCGCACGTCCTCCTTGCCCGCGGCCTTGAACTCGGGCCAGTACTCGGCGACCGGCGCGTCGACGTCCAGCTCGCCCCGGTCGGCGAGCCGGTGCGCCGCGGTCGCGACCACGCCCTTGGTGGTCGAGAAGCTCATCGAGACGGTGTCCTGCAACCACGGCAACCGTCGCTCGCGGTCGCGGGTGCCCGACCAGATGTCCACCACCTTCTCGCCGCGGTGGTACACCGCCGCCGCGGCTCCACCCCCGCGACGGTGTCGCAGGGTCGCGCGCAACGCGACCGCGACGTCGGCGAAGTCCGGGTGCAGGTAGCCGTGGATCACGGCTCAGATGGTCCCACGCGACACCGGCAGCGTGCGCATCCCGCGCACCAGCGTCGAGGGCGTCCACGCCGGCTCCCCCGTCACCACGAGGTCCGGGACCCGGTCCAGCAGCTCCGCGAACATCACCTGCGCCTCCATCCGCGCGAGGGCGGCGCCGAGGCAGAGGTGCTCACCGAAGCCGAACGCGAGGTGCGGCGGGTCCACGGGCCGGGTGACGTCGAACGTGGCCGCTGTGGGCCCGAACGCCGCCTCGTCCCGGTTCGCGGAGGCGTACAGCATGACGACGAACGCGTCGGCCGGGACGGCCTCGCCGCCGACCTCGGTCGCGGTCGTCGTCGTTCGGCCGAACGCCTGGATCGGCGTGACCCACCGGAGGCATTCCTCGACCGCACCCGGGATCAGGCCGCGGTCGGCCGCGACCCGGGCGTGCTGGTCCGGGTGCTCCGCGAACGCCAGCACCGCGCCCGACAGCAGGTGCCGGGTGGTCTCGTTGCCCGCCACGAGCAGGGACAGGCAGAACATCCGGGCCTCGGCCCGGGTGAGGCGCCGCCCGCCGAGCTCGGCGTGGACGAGCATCGACGTGAGGTCGTCGCCCGGCGCCCGCTCGCGGTGGCGCAGGTGCTCGTCCAGGAAGCGCCAGAGCTCGAGTGCGCTCGCGGCCACCTCGGGGTCTGCGGAGTCGGGCGATTCGATCATGGCGTCGGACCACCGCCGGAAGTCGTCCCGGTCGCCGCCCGCCACCCCGAGGAGCTCCGCGATCACCTGCACGGGATACGGCGACGCGACCAGCTCGACGAAGTCGAACTCGCCGTCGGGGAGGGCCGCGACCGTCTCGCGGGCCAGCGTGCGCACCCGGTCCTCGAGGTGCGCGATCCCACGCGGGGTGAACTCGCGGTTGACGAGCTTGCGGTACTCCGCGTGCTCGGGCGGGTCCGTGTGCAGCACCGAGCCGGCCATGTCGGCCGGCGCGGTCCGGAGCGGATCGTTCACGAGCACACCACGACTCGAGCAGAACGTGGCCGGGTCACGCGAGATGGCACGCACGTCCGCGTACCGCGGCACGAGGTACACGTCGTCGTCGATCTGGTGCACGGGCGCGCGCCGGCGCAGCGCCGCGAGCGTCTCGAAGTAGTCGGGCGCGAGGTACGCGCCGGGGACGCGCGGGTCGAACGCGGTGGCGGGCCCGGCCGTGGTCACGCGGCGAGGCCCGCCGCGGCCGAGCCCATGAGGTCGAGGAAGTTGTCGCAGTAGAACGCGCTCCGCACCGACTCCGGCGCGTCGCCGAGCGAGGCCTCGAACCGCTCGACCGGCTTCCGCCCGCCCTCGACGTGGGGGTAGTCGGACGAGAACAACGCGACCTCAGGACCGGCCTGCTCGACGATCCACCCGACGTCCTCGGTCGGGTACGGGGTCGCGCGCACCTGCCGCCGCACGTACTCCGACGGCCGCAGGCTCAGCTCGCGGAGCCGCTCCTCGTGGCGGAAGAACGCGTCGAACGCCGACTCCATCTGACGCATCCACGACGGGAGCCAGATGGCGCCCTGCTCGATCACGCCGATGCGCAGGTCGGGGAACCGCTCGAGCACGCCGTCGAAGATCATCGTGGCGAGCGTCTGCGCGGGCGGCCCGGGGATGCCCATGTAGTCCACGGAGCGGAAGTTCTCCTCGCCGCCGTGGAAGTCGGGCGGGATCGGCAGCCCGTTCACGAAGTAGGCGGGATCGATCAGGTCGCCGGTGCCGCCGACGTGGAAGACGACGGGGATCCCGGCGGCCTGCGCGCGGGCCCAGACCGGGTCGAGGGACCGGTGACTCGGTGAGTGACCCCGCGGGCACCCGCTCGCGACCAGGAGCGCGGCCGCGCCCATGGCGACCGCCTCGTCCGCCATCGCAGTCGCACGGTCGAAGTCCATCAGCGGCACGTAGCACGACGGCAGCAAGCGAGCATCGACCGAGCAGAACTCCACCATGCCGCGGTTGTGGGCGCGTGCGACGCCGTACGCGAAGTCGACGTCGCCCGCGTGCTCCCAGTGGTGGAGCCGGCCGTTGTGGAACGTGTTGAACACCAGCTGGCTCGACACGCCGATGAGATCGAGCGCGCGGGGGCGGTCCTCGGCGATGAAGGACCCGGTCGCGGCGAAGTTCTTGCGGGCCATGATCTCGGTGGCCTCGGTCGCGCGGTACTCCGCCGACGCGTGCTTCGCCCGGATCCGGTCGAACGCGGCCTCCAGATCGCGGAGCTGCTCCTCGGGATCGCCGGTCTGGCGCAGCTCGTTGCCGCTCGAGAGCGGGAGCGGCTCGATCCGGTCGCGGAGCTCCGGGTCGGCGTGGTCGCGCAGCCACGTCGGCGTCTCCATGATGTGGGCGTCGGCGTCGTGCACGATGCGCCCGGTCACGTACGGCATGGGAACCTCCCCGTCTGCGTCACCGTACCGGGCGATCCGCTCGGCCCGCGCCCCGGTTCGCGGAATCGGTCCCCCGCGGGCTGTCGGACCTGGGACGATGAGCGACATGAGCGAGGACACGTACACCCACGGCCATCACGAGTCGGTGCTCCGCAGCCATCGTTGGCGCACGGCCGAGAATTCGGCGGCCTACCTGCTCCCCCACCTGCGCGCCGGTCAGGACCTGCTCGACGTCGGCTGCGGACCCGGCAACATCACGCTCGACCTCGCGGCCCGGGTCGCGCCCGGCCGGGTCGTCGGCATCGACGCGGCGCTCGACGTCATCGAGACCGCGTCCGAGGCCAGCGACCGACCCGAGCAGGTGACGTTCGCGGTCGGCGACGTCTACGCGCTCGACGCCGCCGACGCGAGCTTCGACGTCGTGCACGCGCACCAGGTGCTCCAACACCTGACGGACCCCGTCGCCGCGTTGCGCGAGATGCGACGCGTGCTGCGACCGGGCGGCGTGGTCGCGGTGCGCGACAGCGACTACGCGTCGTTCACGTGGGCGCCCGACTCGCCCGAGATCGTCCGGTGGAACGAGCTGTACCACCAGATCGCGCGGCGCAACCGGGCCGAGCCGGATGCCGGCCGGTACCTGCTCGGCTGGGCGCACGCCGCGGGCTTCACCGACGTGACCACGACCAGCTCCACCTGGACCTTCGCCGACCCCGACTCGCGCGCGTGGTGGGGCGGCGTGTGGGCCGACCGCGTGACGCAATCGGCGTTCGCGACCCAGGCGATCGCATACGGCTACTCGGACCTCGCCGAGCTCGAGACGATCGCTGCGGCGTTCCGCCGCTGGGCCGACTCCCCCGACGGCTTCTTCCTCGTCCCCCACTGCGAGATCCTCGCACGGCGCTGACTCGCACCTGACTCGCCGGTCGCCTCGGTCACGATCCCGAATCGCGACACCGATTTGAGTATACGTTCATATACTCAAACGTGAATTCCGAAGTGACGACCCACGGAACCCGAGCGTCGCCGCGCCGTACGGAGAGCCGAGAGCGGGTGACCCCGGGGCGCTACCCCGACACGACGGGGAAGCGGACGTACTCCTCGATGAGGGCGAGGCCGAGGTCCGCGTCACGGGCGACCGGCGCACCGCGACGGCGCGCCAGGTCCGCGCGCAGCGTCTCGAGGATCTCGTCGAGTCCGAGGTCGTCGGAGTGCGAGCGCCAGCGCGCCCGGGCGGCGGAGTCGGCGAAGCAGTACGCCTTCCACGACACCGAGAGCCGGAGCTCGTCCCAGTCGTAGTCGGCCAGGACCGCGTCGTCGGCGCCGCGCAGCACCCACCGGTCGCCCTCGGACGCGAGCCCGCAGCCCGGGCGGATCGGTGGCATCGCCTCCGCCGTGACCGGCGAGACCCGGTCGACGCCGTGGAACACCGAATCCGTGTCGAGCACGAGCGCGGTGTTGGCGCGGATGGGCTGCATCGCGGCGTCACCCGCAGGACCGTCGGGCCAGTACGCGAGCGCGCCACCGTCGAGGTCGGAGAACCAGGCGACGCCGGTCGCGATGTGCAGGCGCCACTCCTCGAACAGCCCGGCGTGGTGCATGACCACGAGCAGCCACTGCGGCACCGTCTTGCGGCTCACGCCGCGGAACTCGGGGACGTCGGTGTGGACCGCGAGCTCCTGGCCGGGGACCATCAGGTTCGCGTACGCGATCTGCGGCTCGATCACCGGTCGACCGTGCACGCGGCGCGCCGCGTCGGCGAGCCGCTCGGAGTGCAGGAACGGGCGGATGCCCTCCGAGAAGATCTCGCCCGCGTACGCGTACTCCTCACGGAAGTAGCTCGTGCGCGCGGCGAGCGTGCCCGAGCGCTCGTCGGCGAGCCGGAGTCCACCGGTGCGCAGGAAGTTCATGACGCTGTCGTGGCGCTGCGCGAGCCCGGGCCCCTCGGGGATCTCGATCGGCTCGAGCTCGCCGTAGGTGCGGTAGCGGCCGAAGTCGCGACACAGGGCGACGACACCGGCCGCGTCGGCGGGATCGAGCACCGGGTCCACTGCGACGATCACATCGGAGCCGAGCACCCGCGCATCGTAGGCGGGGCGGGCCGCACCGGTCCGGGGAGGTCGCGTAGGTTCCGGCCGTGCAGCTGCCCTGCGTCTGGGACGCCCCGAGGCCGTTCGTCCACCCGTTGACCACGCCTGCGGGCGCGATCCTGAGCGTCGAGGCACCGGCCGACCATCCGTGGCACCACGCGCTGTGGTTCACGATCAAGTACGTGAACGGCGAGAACTTCTGGGAGGAGTACGGCGAGTTCGGCCTCCTGCGCACGACCTCGGTGCGCGAGGACGCGGGCGCGTCGACCGCCACCCTCGAGTGGGTGGCGCCCGACGGCGAGTCGGTCCGTCTACGCGAGACGCGCACCCTGCGCGCGACCGAGATCGACACCGATTCGTACGCGATCGACTGGACCGAGGAACTGACCGTGCCGGTCGACACCGTGCTCGATCGCACACCGTTCACCACCTGGGGCGGATACGGCGGCCTCACGTTGCGCGGCGCGCCCACGTGGACCGACACCGTGCTCCGCCTCGACGACGGAGCCGACCGCGAGCGCACGCTCGGCGACCGGTCGACCTGGCTCGCGATCGACGGCAGGGTCGCGTCCAGCACGCCCGAGCCGGAGCGCCAGCGGAGGCGAGCCGCGGCGCAGCGAGCCTCCGTCGGTACAACCGCGCAGAGGAGCGAGCGAAGCCGCCGAAGCGACGGAGTCGCCGAGATGACGGCCGGCGTCGTCATCCTCGACCACCCCGACAACGTCCGTGCGCCGTCACCCTGGTACGGGAGCACGAAGGCCGACACCTACGGCGAGGGCTGGGCCAACTTCGTGAATGCCGCGTTCCTCTGGGACGAGCCGTTGCCGCTGGCGGCGGGAGAGACGCTCGCGCTGCGCTACCGCGTGCTCGTGCACGACGGCGTCTGGGATCGCGACCGGATCGAGGCAGAAGCGGAGCGATGGACGCGCTGATCGCCGACAGCCACCAGCTCGGTGCCGCGCTGCGGGATTTCACCACCACCACCCTCACCGCGCTCGCGCGCACCCACTTCCCCGGCTGGCGGATCCCCCGGAGCTTCGCCGGCCATCCCGTCGACGCGGACGTGCGGGCGGATCTCCTGTCCACGCTCACGCATCTCGCGCACGCCGGAGTCGGAGAGATCGCGGGCGAGCCGATCGACGCGGTCGTCACCCGGCTGCTCGCCGAGGTCGACGGCGACCGGACGCACACGTTCTTCTCGTACCGGGTGGCCGAGACCCTCCTGCGCCGGGGTCCGTTCGCCGACAACCCGCTCCTCGCCGGGCTGGCCGCCGCGCAACGGGATGCCGTCGCCCGCGCCACCGACAGCCGGGGGTGGGTCGGACTGCTCGACGCGGGCAAGCTCCCGCGCAACTACGCCGCCGTGCTCTCGCGGGTCGAGCTCCGCCGCCACGAGCTCGCACTCACCGACGACGCGACCCTCGCGGGACTCGTGGACCGGCTGCACACGCTGCTCGCCGAGAATCCCGCGCACTTCCTCGACGACTCCCACGACGGCTCCGGCCGCTACGACATCTACACCGCCGACATCTGGCTCTTCTGCGAGCCGCTGGCCACGCGCCTCGGCGCCCTGTGGCCGGCCGGGGCACGGACCGCACTCGACCTCGTCGACACCGTCGCCGGTCCCGATGGCGCAGCGATCCCCTGGGGCCGTTCCACGGGAGTGCTCGCGACTGCGCTCACCGTGGAGCTCGCCGCGCTCGCGCTGCGACCAGGCCTGCGCGACGACCGCGCCGGCGCGTGGGTCCGGCGGGGCGTCGACGCGTTTCGATCCACCGCGGCACGATTCGCGCCCGACGGCGTGTGCGACGCGCACCAACACCGCAACCAGGACGCGTACCGCGGTCCGGCGCGTCGGCTGCAGCTCACCCTCGACGTGCTCGGCAAGCTCGCCTGGGCCGCGGCCGAGCTCCCGGCGCGGGACGCGGTGCCGATCGCGTCGCCGGACGACACCTACCGGCCGATCGAGACCCTGGTCGGGTTCAGCGCGGACAACCCGGCCGGCGTGTGGGTGCACGCCACGCGCGGGCGACGCGTGGTCGTGCCGTTCGTCGGTGCGTCGCGCAGTCACTACCAACCCGCGCTCCACGACCCGGGAACCTTCGAAACGCCCGTCGACAACGAGCAGGTGGTCATCGCACCGCTCGTGATCACGCCGACGCGCGCGGTGACGACGGGTGAGCTCCCGGCGCGCGTCGAGGTCGCACCCGGGCAGGTGACCGCCCACTGGGACCGGCTGTCGTTGTCGGGCCGTGGGCTCGACACGACCACCCTCGACGAGCTGCCCGGCCGGTGCACCACGACGATCGCCGTCGACGGGCGGGCGGTGACCGTCACCCACGACCTCACGGTGGACGAAGCGGCGAGCGCGATCGCGCTCCAGGTTCCCGAGACGGCACGGGCACCGCTCACCGTGGAGTTCGAGGCCTCCGCTCCGGCCGCGACGACCACGATCGACGTGCGCGGGATCGCCGAGTGGTCGAGCCCGTATTCGGGACTCGCGCGGGTCCACCAGCTCGACGTCGATCCGGTTGCGAACGTGCGATTGCACGCCCGGATCACCCCGAAGCTCCGGGTCGCGTCGACCGCCTACCAACACGGCTACGACCGATTGCTCTACGCCCCGATGCGCGACCGCGTGCTCGAGTTGCCGTCGCCGCTCGGGCTGCTCGCCGACCGGTCCGTCGACCTCGCCGACGTCGAGCTGCTCCACCTCCACTGGCCGGAGTGGTTCGGCCTCGACGATCCCGCGACGCACGAGTCGTTGATCGCGACGCTGGCCGACCGCGGCATCCCGGTCGTGTGGACCGCACACAATCTGACACCGCACGACCGCCGACCCGAGGTGTTCGACCCGCTCTACCAACGGTGGGCCGACACCGCGGACGCAGTCATCCACCACACCGAGTGGGGCCGCGACCGCATGCTCGCCCGGTTCAGGTTCCGGGCGGGCTGCGAGCACGTCGTGATCCCACACGGCCACTTCGGCGACAACTTCCCCACCGCGCGGACGACCATCCGGTCCGACGCCGAGCACGCGCTCGGACTCGCGCCGGTGCCGATTCGCATCGGCCTCGTCGGCGCACCGCGGGCCGACAAGCACGTCGGCGAGTTCCTGGCCGCGGTCGTCGCCTCGCGGCGCGACGACATCGAAGTGGTCTGCTGGTCACTCGGCTTCGGCGAGGACGCACCCGCCGATCCACGTATCGCGATCGCGGACCGCTACCGCGAGGTCGACGCGCACACCTACGGCCTGCGCCTCGCCGCGTGCGACGCGATCGCGCTCCCTTTCGACCCGGAGGGCGACATGCTCGCCACCGGCACGGTGTTCGACGCGATCGGCCTCGGAATTCCCGCGCTCGTCTCCGACTGGCCGTTTCTCACCGAGACGCTCGGCGACGCCGGCATCCGCGTCGGGCAGACCGCGGCGGAGATCACGCCCGCGCTCGACGCGCTCACCCAGGCCGACCTCGCCGCCGCGCGAGCCGCGATCACCGCGCTGCGGCCCGCGTTCGACTGGGCGCCGCTCGCGGCACGCACCGCCGACCTGTTCGAGCGTGTCGTCCTCGGCGCACCCTGGCCTACCGCCGCGTCGCGGTCGCGACGAGGCTGAGACCGGGGAACTCGTACCCGCCGGCCCGCGCGAACGGTTCCGCGGTGATCCGCGCGCGATCGCGCATCCTCTCGGCCTCGGACGGCGCGAGCGCGGCGAGCCGTTGCGCGAGCGGACCGGCGAGCGCCACGCAGCGCATCCACCACTCGTCGAAGGACGCGGCACGGAGCGGCACCGCCAGCGCCTTCACCTCGACGTCGACGAAGCCCGCCCCGAGCAACAGGGACTCCAGGCCGGCCGCATCACCCAGCGCGAACGGGCCGGGGATGCCCGGCGGCGGCACCGGCTCCCCGAGCTGCGCAGATGCGCTCTCGAGCACGAGCGCGAGCCACGGATTGTCGGCGGGCGGTCCCCAGACGGCCACCGCCGCGCGGCCGCCGCACCGCAGCACTCGGGCGATCTCGGCACACGCGCGCGCGTGGTCGAAGGCGAACATGAGGCCCTCGCGACACACGACCGCGTCGAACGACGCGTCGGGCGCGTCGATCGCCTCGACGCCCGTCACCGCGGTACGGACGTTCGCCAGTCCTGCCGCGTCGGCCCGTCGGCATGCGATTGCGACCATCGCGTCGGCGACGTCGGTGACGAGGACGTCGCCGTCGGGTCCGGCCCGGCGAGCGGCCGCGAGGCCCAGGCCACCGGTTCCGCACGCCAGCTCGAGCACCGACGTGCCGGGCCCGATCCCCGTCGCCTCCAGCATCGTCTCGGTGACGGCCGCGCCACGGGCCTCGACGAAGTCGGCGTAGGCGTCCCACGAGGGGGCGACCCCGGACCACATCGCCTGCATGACGTCCCGCAGTGCATCGGTCGGATCGGCTCCCGGCTCGGTCTTCATGAGGCCCCCTCACTCGGTGCGAGTATTCAGTTCTCGTATCCTGAAACCATTACTCGGCTACAGTAGCGAAATCTCCGAGCCCGTCAAGTCCCGCCCCTACCGCTCACCCCGCCGCCAGGAACAGGCGGCCGCCACCCGGTCGGCGATCCTCGTGTCCGCGCGACGCCTGTTCGAGGCCGACGGCTACGGCACGACCACGATCGAGGCGATCGCCGCGGACGTCGGTGTCTCGTCCAAGACCGTGTACCTGGCGTTCGCCACGAAGGCGGGGCTGCTGCGCGCGGTCTGGGACCTCGCGCTGAAGGGAGACGAGCAGCCGAAGGGGATCGCCGAACGGTCGTGGTATCTCGAGGTGCTCGAGGAACCCGACGGCGCTCGGAAGCTCCGACGGCTCGCGCGTCACTCGGTGGTCGTGAAGCAGCGGATCGCGGGGGTGCTGCGCGTGATCCGCTCTGCTGCCGACGTCGACGAGGACCTCGCGTCGCTGTGGCACCTGATCGAGACGGACTTCTGGGCGAACCAGCGCGCCGTGGTCGAGAGCCTGCGTGCGAACGGGTCGCTCAAGCGAGGCGTCGACGTCACCCGTGGCACCGACATCCTCTGGACGCTCAACCATCCGGACCAGTGGCAGCTGCTCGTGGTGCAACGCGGTTGGACGCCGGATGCGTTCGAACGCTGGCTCGCGGACAGCGCGTGCCATCTCCTGCTGCGAACGCCGCCGGTGGCCCGGCGCTAGCGATTCGGCGCGTCCAGCCAGTCGCGCAATGTCCGCGCGTCGCGCCGGAGCACGTCGGAGTCGTCGCCCGCGACGAACTCGAGGAAGGCGACCCGGTCGCCGTCGAGCGCACGGACCGCAGCCAGCACCGCCCGCCAGCGGTCTACCCCCTCGGCGAGCGGCCGGCGCCGCTCGGGACCGGCCCACTCGTACACGTGCAGGTGCGTGAGTCGGTCACCGAGCGCGGCGACCTCGGCCGCGTCGCCCTCCGGGCTCGTCGGGGCCCGCCAGTAGGGCGGCTGCCAGTACGTGAACAGGTTCGGCGCGCCCACGGCGTCGAGCAGCGCGCGCGTCCCCGCGACGGTCGCGGTCGGTGTGCCACCGTGGAACTCGAGCGCGACGGCCAATCCGCGCGTCGCTGCGTCGGCCACGAACGACGAGAGCCCGGTGACGAGCGCGGCGTACGGGGGCGTGCCGGCCTCGACGCCGAAACCCGCCCACACCCGAACGCTCGGGGCGCCGAGTGCCACCGCGGTGCCGAGCACGGCTGCGACCTCGGCCGCGTCGGGCACCGCCGTGGCGAACGCGTACGAGCCGTACGACGCGATCGTGAGTCCGGCCGCGGCGGATGCGGCGAGCGCGCGGTCCGCCGCGGCACCGTCACCCGGCGGAACGTGCACGTCGGCACCCCACTCGATCGCCTCGAGACCGCATTCCCTCGCGAGCCGCGCCACCGCGTCGACCGCGAGTGCCCGCAGCGTCACCGAGCAGAGCCCGGCGCGGATCACGCTCGCGCCCTTCCGCTCACGCGATGCGGTCGAGGTCCGCGGCGACGACCGGGTGCAAGGGCGGCTCGCCGGCGACGAACCGCTCGACCTCCCGCACCGCGAGCTTGGCCCGGTAGCAGATGACCTCCGCGACCATGCCCGCGTGCTCCCGCCCGTGCCGCCGGTAGACGTACTGGATGACCTCCTCGCGGCGCTCGTGCTCGATGTCCAGGTCGATGTCCGGCGGC
>CAZXCB010000051.1:0-17220 GCA_964639075.1 uncultured Bifidobacteriaceae bacterium
TGGTCGCCACCGGAGCAGAACGCGTCGGGCCCCTCCCCCGTCAGGACGATCACACCCACCTCGGGATCGTCGCGTGCGAGGTCGAAGGCGTCACGGAGCTCGAACAGCGTCCGCGGCCGGAACGCGTTGCGCACCTCCGGACGACAGATCGTGATCTTGGCGATCCCCTCGGCCACCTCGGATCGGATGTCCGAGAACTCCGGGCCGGACGCCTTCCACGCCGCGGCGGGTCGGATCGGGTTCGTGGTCACGGGTCCTCCAACTCTGGGAGTGATCACTCCAACGGTTACCGTACCGAGCCGTGACGACGCCCGGCGACTCGCAACTCGTCGCGGTGGTCCTCCGGCCGCCCGAGGCCGCGGTGGCGGTCCGCCGCGCGTGGGATCGCGGGCGCGCGGTCACGGTCCTCGACCCGGCGGCGCCCCGTGTCCGCGAGCGGCTGACGGCGTTGGCACCGACCCACGTCGTCGACGCCGACGGTGAACGGCCGCGGCCCGGTGGACGCGGCGTCGCGGCCGGGGTCGGCGCGGTGGTGGCGACGTCGGGGACCACCGGGCTCCCACGCCTGGTCGAGCTCACCTTCGACGCGATGCGCGCGTCGGCCACCGGCGTGCACGCGGCGCTCGGCGTCGACCGCGCGCGCGATCGGTGGCTCGCGTGCCTCCCGCTCCACCACATCGCCGGACTCGCCATCGTCGCCCGCGCCCACTGGACCGAGACGCCGCTCACCGTGCACGAGCGGTTCGACCTGGCCGCGGTCTCGGGCGCGGCGGGCACGAGCACCCTGATCTCGGTCGTGCCGACGACGCTCCGCCGGCTGCTCGACGCGCACCCGACCGATCTCGCGCGATTTCGTCGCGTGCTCGTCGGCGGCGCGCCGATTCCCGCGGTGCTGCGCACTGCCGCCCTCGCCGCGGGGGTCCACGTGGTGACGACCTACGGGCTCACCGAGACGGGCGGCGGGTGCGTGCACGACGGCCACCCGCTCCCCGGCGTCGACATCGCGGTGGCTGCCGCCGCCGGCGCGCGCGGCGAGATCCTGGTGCGCGGACCCGTCCTGTTCCGCGGCTACCGCGCGGCGGGCGATCGGGACGCGCCGGACCGGCCCGACCGCGACGGCTGGTTCCCGACCGGCGACGTCGGGCAGCTCGACGCCGCGGGCCATCTCGCGGCCGTCGACCGCCTGGGCGACCTCATCATCACCGGCGGCGTCAACGTGAGCCCGATCGCCGTCGAGGCGGGGCTCGCCGACGCGCCGGGCGTCGCCGAGCTGGCCGTCGCGGGCCGGCCCGACGACGAGTGGGGCGAACGCGTCGTCGCGTACGTCGTCCCGACCGACCCGACCGCGCCACCGACGCTGACGGCGCTGCGCGCCGCGGGGGCCGCGTCGGGACTGGCGCCCGCCGAGCTCCCGCGCGAGGTCCGCGTGTGCAGCGAGATCCCTCGGACGGCCGGAGGCAAGATCCTCCGCGCCCGGCTGCGCTCGTCCTGACCCGGGCCGGGATCCGGGCCGGAATCCGGCGCTCGACACCCCGGACGCCGCCGAGGTAGAACAGGTTCTAATAGACCGCGGCTCCCCCGGAGGGCACGATGCGCACCCCTATCTGTGACGACCTGGGCATCGAGTTCCCGATCTTCGCGTTCACCCACTGCCGCGACGTCGTGGTCGCCGTGTCGAAGGCCGGCGGGTTCGGCGTGCTCGGCGCGGTGGGCTTCAGCCCCGAGCAGCTCGAGATCGAGCTCGACTGGATCGACGAGCACATCGGCGACCGGCCCTACGGCGTCGACATCGTGATCCCGAACAAGTACGAGGGCATGGACACGAACCTCTCGGGGGACGAGCTGGCCAAGATGCTGCGGGACATGGTCCCGCAGGAGAACCTCGACTTCGCCCGCAAGCTCCTCGCCGACCACGGCGTCCCGCTCGCGGACGAGGGCGAGGACAACTCGCTGAAGCTCCTCGGCTGGACCGAGGCCACCGCCACACCGCAGGTCGAGATCGCGCTGCGGCACCCGAAGATGACGCTGATCGCGAACGCGCTCGGGACCCCGCCCGCCGACATCATCGACCTGATCCACCGCGAGGGCCGCAAGGTCGCCGCGCTGTGCGGGTCGCCGTACCAGGCGCGCAAGCACGCCGACGCGGGGGTCGACATCATCATCGCCCAGGGCGGCGAGGGCGGCGGTCACTGCGGCGAGGTCGGCTCGATCGTGCTGTGGCCCCAGGTCGTCAAGGAGGTCGCGCCGGTGCCCGTGCTCGCGGCCGGCGGCATCGGCAGCGGCGCGCAGATCGCCGCCGCGCTCGCGCTCGGTTGCCAGGGAGCGTGGTCGGGATCGCAGTGGCTGATGGTCGAGGAGTCCGAGAACACACCCGTCCAGCAGGCCGCGTACATCAAGGCCGGATCGCGCGACACGGTGCGGAGCCGCTCGTTCACCGGCAAGCCGTGCCGCATGTTGCGCAACGACTGGACCGACGCGTGGGAGACCCCGGGCAACCCCGAACCGCTCGGGATGCCGCTGCAGTACATGGTCTCGGGCATCGCGGTCGCCGCGACGCACCGCTACCCGGACCAGACCGTCGACGTCGCCTTCAACCCGGTCGGTCAGGTGGTCGGTCAGTTCGAGAAGGTGGAGAAGACCGCGGCAGTGATCGAGCGCTGGGTCAACGAGTACCTCGAGGCGACCGAGCACCTCGACGCGCTGAACGCGGCCGCGGGGGTCTGAGCCCCGCCGGCGGGCCACCCGGCGACTGCGTCCGCCCGTGCGCGCCGTCGAGCCCCGTGGTGCGATCCGCATCGGCTGCTCGGGCTGGCAGTACCCGGAGTGGCGAGACCTGGTCTACGGCGGCGCGCCGCCACGCGAGTGGTTCGACCGCTATGCGCGCACCTTCGACACCGTCGAGCTGAACTCGACGTTCTACCGGCTCCCCGCGGAGACAACGGTCGCGCGCTGGGCTACCGCCGCGCCGCGAGGCTTCACCTATGCCGTCAAGCTCGGCGCGTTCGGCACGCACCGCAAGAAGCTCGGGGACCCCGAGTCCTGGCTCCCCCACCACGTCGACCGGTTCGCGCGCCTCGGTGCCGCACTCGGCCCGACGCTGGTCCAGCTCCCGCCGCGCTGGCACCGCGACGTCGGCCGCCTCGAGCGGTTCCTGACGCTCGCGCCGCGTGAGCTGCGCTGGGCCGTCGAGCTCCGCGAACCCTCGTGGCTGCACGACGACGTCTACGACGCGCTCGCCCGCCACGGTGCCGCGCTGTGCATCCACGACCTGCTCCCGGCGCATCCACGGATCCTCACCACCGACTGGACCTACCTGCGCTTCCACGGGCCGCATGCCGCCGACGCGCCGTATCGCGACCGCTACACGGGCCGTCGGTTGTGGCGGGTCGCCGACCGCATCACGGAATGGGCGACGCAGGGCGTCGACGTCCACGCCTACTTCAACAACGACATCGGTGCGGCGGCCGTCGCGGATGCCCGGTGGCTACTCCGGCGGCTGCATCAGGCCGGCTGACCGCGGGCCGACGCGGCCGACCTGCACGGGGGCGGATCAGCCTCCGGCGAGCAGGTTCAGGAAGACGAGCAGCTGCGCGCCGACGAGGTGGAGCTGATCCGGGGTCACCGAGTAGAAGGCGGCGAGGTCGTCGATGGTCTGCTTCGCGCCATACGGATAGGTGGACGGCACCGCGATCGGGCCCGTGTTCGCCGGCGCCGGCGTGATCGGGGTCGGGTTGGCGCCCGGATCGAGCGCCCGGAGGTACATCAGGAGACCGACGCCGGCCTTCGGGACGTCCTGCACCGGGATCCCGAACCTCGCGCCGACGGCCTGCATCAACGCGTAGAACGTCGAGTCCACGTGGGCGGTGTACGTGACCGTGGTCGGGACGACGACATAGGACGCGAACGTCTGCGCGGTGTTGCCGGCCGCGTCGGTGGCATCGACCGTGAACGACTTGGTGCCCGCGCTCGTGGTCGGGAGTTGGCTGCCGTTCGCGACCGGCGCGGTGCAGCTCGCGACCGGGCCTTCGACGTCGCCGCACGCGAAGCTCACGGTCACCCTCTGACCGGCGGTGTACACCGCACCGTGGGCCGGTGCCGCGAGCACGACGAGCGGCGGGGCGACGTCGATGATTCGAGTTCTCGAGGTCACCGGTGCCGGCGCCGACGCAGGACACGTGATGGTCTGCGTCGGCGGGGGCACCGGCACCGGGGTCGGGGGAACGGGCGGGCTCCCCGCGCCGGACCGGGTCACGACGAACTGCTCGAAGCCGGTCCTCGCGGTGGTCGCGGGCGCGCCCGTCGCGGTCATCGTGATCACCACTGCGGGCGGGGTGAACGCCGTGCTCGATGCGGTACCTCCGCTGATCGGACCGGGGAGCGACAACACCGCCCGCCCGGCGACGACGCTCGCGCTCGCTCCGGCCACGGCGTTGGCGCTCCCGGTTCCCGGCACGACCTGCGCGCCGGTGACCGTCGCGCCGACGGGTGCCGAGAACGTGTACCTCAGGTTCGTCCACGAGAGCAGCAGCGGCACGCGCTGCTGGCCGAGCGCGGCGCGTTCGTCGAAGCTGCCTCCCACGGGCACCTGCGTCGGCGCCGAGACGCCGCGCGGGATCTCGGTGGGCGGCGGCGGGAGCTGCGCGTCGCATTCGATGCCGACGGTGTCGGCCGCGACACCCTGGTAGTGCTGGGCCACCGGCGTCGGGTCGATCACGCGATACGACACGAGCTGTTGAGCCCGGTTGCCCTGGCTGTCGACCGCCTTCACGGTGAACGTGTGCAGTCCGACACGCAGGTCGATGAGCGCACCGTTCGGAACGGTCGCGGTGCAGCTCGTCACCACCGTGGTGCTGTCCGAGCACGTGAACGCGGCGACCACGCCGTCCGACGGTCGGTACACGGCGCCGAACGCCGGCGCGGCCAAGGCGATCGTCGGCGGGGTCTGGTCGACCACCGCGCCCGCGAACACGTTGAGCGTGATCGTCCCGTCGTCGGTGCCGCCGCGACCGTCCGCGACCTGGAACGTGAAGCTGTCGGTCCCGGTGAAGCCCGATGCCGGCGTGTAGGTCAACGACGGCGCGGATCCGGACAGGTTCCCGTGGCTCGGTTGCGCCTGCACGCTGAACGTGAGCGGGTCGCCGTCGGGATCGCTCCCCGTCAGCGCGACGGAGGTCGCGGTGCCGGTTGGCACACCGATCGTGCGATCGTTCGCCGTCGGCGGCTGGTTCGCGCCCGGGACGACCGTCTTCCCGATGACCGTCGTGGGGGCATCGGGAGTACAGGTGGCCGTGACCGTGCCGAACCCGTTCACGAAGACGTTCGCGACCACGAGGTGCGGCACGACCCACGCGACACCGGGTCCCGCCGCGGCCTGCTGCACCGTCCCCGTGACGACGAGATCGGGGGTCGGATACGTGGTGCCGTCCATCGGTATGTCCGCGGTGCTCGTCACCACGACGTCCGGACCCTGCACGGCCGCGGTCGACGACACCGGACTCCCCCCGGGAGGCGCCTCCGTCGTCACCGACGAGACGGAGAAGCCGGCCGGGATCTTGTAGTTCACGGTGCCGCCGCGATATCTCGCGGTGACCGGCGGCGGGTCCTGGGCGAAGGGCACGACGAACCGGTACGTCACCTGGTCCCCCACCGCTGCCGGGTCGTGGTCGTCGGAGACCGTCGACGTCCACGACGCGACCTGGTTGCCGAGATCGGGACTGGTCGTGCACGACAAGGGCGAACCGTTCACGGTGTCCGAGTTCGCCGACGCCGGGCCGGTCACACCCAGCGCGGCGACGAGACCCGTCGAGCTCAGAGCGATGGTGAGAGCGATTCGGATCGACGACCGCCGTGACATGGCGCAGCTCCTCGAAATCGTGGCGACGTGTCGAAGGTACCGACGGTCGGCGCGATTGCCGAGCAACGAATGCACAACAAACGACTCATCAGGACGCCGCAGCCGGTGTGACCTCGTCGAGGGTCCGAAACAGCTCCGAGACGTCGAACGGCTTCGTGAGGTAGGCCACCGCGCCCAGACCGGCGAGCCGTTCTCGCCGGGCCGCGGTCGCATCGGCCGTCAGCACGATCACGGGCAGGTCGGCAGTGCGCGGGTCGGCGCGCAGGACCCGCAGCACGTCTTCACCCGAACCGTCGGGGAGGTTGAGGTCGACGAGCACGGCGTCGGGCTCGGCGTCCTGCGCCATGAGCAGGCCCAGCGTCGCCGTCGCGACGGTCACGACCTCGAAGCCTCCCCAGTGCGCGACCAACTGCTCGAGGAGTGTCCGGCTCTCGGGGTTGTCCTCGATGTACAGCAGGCGCCGCGGCGGCCCCTCGAGCCTGCGGACGAGCTCCGCCGCCGCCTCGGGACTCAGCGCCTCGGCGGCCGGCTCGGCGATCTCCCCGTGGCCGTCGGGCGGCGCGCACGGCACGACGAACCAGAACGTGCTCCCTGTTCCGACCGACGACTCGACGCCCATCCGGCCTCCCATCGCCTCGACCAGGCGCTTCGAGAGCGCGAGCCCGATGCCCGCACCATCGATCCCGCGGGCATCGGCGCCCAGGCGCTCGAACGGGACGAAGATCTGCGCGAGCTGGTCTGGAGCGACCCCGCGCCCGGTGTCGCGCACCCGAACCACGATCGCCCCCGCGATCTCGTGCGCGGTGATCGTCACATGCCCGCGGCTGCGGTTGTACTTGATCGCGTTGGTCATGAGGTTCAGCATCACCTGGCGGATCCTGCGCTCGTCGGCGACCGCGAACACGTCGTCGTCGGGGATCGAGCGAACCACCACCGTCACCGAGCGCGCCGCGGCGAGCGGTTGCACGAGCTCGACCACGTCGCGCAACAACGCGCCGACGGCCACACGACGCAGGGTGATGTCGAGTCGCCCGGTCTCGATGTGCTCGAGATCGAGGACGTCCTCGACCAGCTCGAGCAGGTGACGGCCGGCCATCGAGATCTTTTCGACGGACTCGCGGTGCCGGGGTACGAGCTCGTCCATCTGCAGGAGCTGGGCGGATCCGAGCACGACGTTCAGCGGGGTCCGCAACTCGTGGCTCATCCGCGAGAGGAACTCGCTCTTGGCCCGGTCGGCCGCCAGCGAGAGCTCGAGCTCGGTCTCCACGCGGCGACGATCGGTGACGTCTCGGTAGCTCGCGACCACCCACCGCTCGTTGGTGCGCTCGATCGGGTGCGCCGAGATGTCGAGCCATCGCAGCGTGTCGTCGCCGACCGGGACACCGAGCGATGCCTCCACCACTCGCCCGCTCCGTGCGGCTTCGGCCTCCGGGCGCGCGTCGATCGCGACCACGGCGCCAGCTTCGTCGACCATCGGCCAATCGGGCTCGCGGACCTCGCCGGCCGCCGTGGATTCCGAGATCCCGAGCAGGCGCGCCGCGGCCCGGTTGGCACGCACGACCCGGCCGCGAGGATCGAGCGTCACGATGCCGTCGGCAAGCCCTTGCACGACCACGCCGAGCTGCTCCTCGGCCCGGATCAACGCGGACAGGTCGTTGACGTGCGCGACGAGCATCGGCCCGGACGGTTCGTCAGGAAGCCGCCTGACCACGATCCCGACCCAGACGGAGGTCCCGTCCGGCCTCCGCAGACGCTTGCGGCCGAGATCGCGCGTCGCACCGACGGCGAGCGCGTTCGCGTCGAGCTCGTCGGCGCCGAGATCGTCCGGGTCGACGAGTGCCGCGAGCGGCTGTCCGACGAGATCATCGGCGTCGCGCCGGAGCATGCGACCCAGGCGGTGGTTCGCCCACCGCAGCCGCGAGTCCTCGTCGAGCACGGCGATACCCGTCGGCGCGTAGTCGAGCGCACGCTCCGGCAGACCTTCGAGCACATCGCCATTCTGCAAACGGTCGCGCGCCGACCAGATCAACAACCCCACAACTTCGGGGAGGCACCGGCACCGGCGGGGCCGGCGTCGGTCCGCGTCCGGATCAGCGCCGCGCCCGCTTGAGCTTCACCGGCTTCTTCGGGAGGTGGCGCAGTCCCATCCACGCCAGCGCGGCGAGGTGCGACGCGATGTCCTCGATGCTGCGTGACTGGTCCTCGGTCCACCACTGGCCGACGAAGGTGACCATGCCGATCAGCGCCTGCGCGTATATCGGGGCGGCCTTGGCGTCGTAGCCGGCGCGCTTGAACTCGGCCGCGAAGATCTTCCCGACCCGGTCGGCCACCTCGGCGAGCAGGCTCGCGTATCCACTCTGGGTGGGCGAGTCGCGCGACAGGATCGCGAACCCGTCGGGATGATCACGCACGTACCCGAGGAAGGCGAGCGTCGCGGCTTCGAGCCGTTCACGCGGGGTGCCGTCCGAGATGGCGCTCGTCACGGCATCGATCACGAAGTCCATCTCGCGATCGACGATGACCGCGTACAAGCCTTCCTTGCCGCCGAAGTGCTCGTAGACGACCGGCTTCGAGATCCCGGCGCGCTCCGCGATCTCCTCGACCGCCGTCGCCTCGTAGCCGCGCTCGGCGAAGACGACCCGGCCCACGTCGATGAGCTGGGCCCGTCGTTCCCCGGCCGTCAGACGCTTGCGTGAGCCGCTCGTCACCTTGACAAGGATACTACGGTTCCGTAGGTTACGGGTACGTAGGTTACGGTCCCGTAACCACCCAACGCCAGGAGCCTGCTGCATGGACGTCGACGTCGCCCCGCCCGAGGCCCGGATGCGGGCCCGGCTCCGTGACGAGCTGCCCCCGGACACCTTCCGCCCGCAGCCGGTGCGAGCCCTCTGGTTCGTCCCCGCCGCGACCGTCGCCGGAGCCGGCACCGCCGCACTGATCCACTTCCCCGTGCCGTGGCCGCTCGCGCTGCTGATCGCGCTCGTGATCGGACAGGCCTACGCCGCGATGGCGTTTCTCGCGCACGAGACCCTCCACGGGTCGACGGTGCGTTCACGGCGCCTGCAGGATCTCCTCGGATTCGTCGGCCTGGGCCCCGTCCTCGTCTCGCCGACCCTCTGGCGCGTGTGGCACAACCAGGTCCACCACACCAAGACGAACAAGGGGAACTCGGATCCCGACGGCTTCGGCACGCTCCGCCGATACCAGCGCATGCGTTCGACGCAGTTCGTCGCCCGCCTCGCACCCGGCTCGCGCCACTGGTCCAGCTACCTCTTCTTCGGCTACTGGTTCACGTTCCACGGTCAGATGGTGCTGTGGCTCCAGTCGAAGCACATGCGCGGCTTCGCCGATCTCAACCGGCGCCGCGCGATCGCCGAGACCTTCGCCGCGTTCGGCATCTGGGTCGCGATCGCGATCGCCGCCGGCCCGGTCACGAGCGTCTTCGCCGTCGTGATCCCGATCATCGCGACGAACGCGACGATCATGAGCTACATCGCGACCAACCACTTCCTCCGGCCGCTGACCGAGACCAACGACCCGATCGAGAACTCGATGAGCGTCATGGTCCCGACCGTCGTCGATCGCCTCCACTGCAACTTCAGCCACCATGTCGAGCACCACCTGTTCCCCAAGATGAGCCCGAAGCACGCGCCGCGCGTGCGGGAGTGGTTGGTCGCGAACGCCGGGGACGAGTACCTCGCTCCGCCGCACTGGCGGGCGATCCGCGAGCTCTACCGCACCCCGCGCGTGTACAAGAACGCAACGACGCTCTGCGATCCGCATCATCCCGAACGGACCGTCACGACCGATTCGATCACGGAGGATCTCCGGAGCCACGCGACCGGGTGAGCCGGCCGCCCCTCGCGGCGGCTACTGGTTCGGGGTGGTGCCGGAGTCCTTCGCGGCCCTGGCCGCGGCCTCGCGCTCCGCGAGGACCTTGATCAGGCCGAGCTCCTCCTGACCGACCTCGGCGAACCGCCGGGTGATCTCCTCGACGGTCCAGCGGCCGTCCGTACGCATCTCGCGCACCTCCACCGGCTGGTTCCACACCGCGATCTTCCCGCCGTTGGCGGTGTAGATCTGACCGGTCACGTCCGTGCTGTGATCCGAGAGCAGGAACCCGACCATGGGCGCGACGTCCTCGGGCTCGCCCATCTCGATCCCGAACGGCACGTTGCCCGACATGCGGCTCTTGGCCACGGGCGCGATCACGTTGGCACGGACGCCGTACTTGTACATGCCCGCCGCGACCGAACGCGCGAGCGACACGATCCCACCCTTGGCCGCCGCGTAGTTGGCCTGCGCGACCGAGCCTGCGAACGCTCCCGACGTGAACGCCACGAATGCCCCGGACCTCTGTTCCTTGAAGATCGGCGCGGCCGCACGGAACACGGTGAAGGTCCCCTTCAGGTGCGTCTCGATGACCGGGTCCCACTCCTCTTCCAGCATGTTGAAGAACATCCGCTCGCGCAGGATGCCCGCCACCGTGACCACACCGTCGATCCGACCGAACGAGTCGACCGCGCTCTGGACGATGGACGCGCCACCCTCCATGGTCGTCACGGAGCTCGCGTTCGCGACCGCCTCGCCCCCGGCCGAGCGGATGGCCTCGACCACCTCGTCCGCGACCTCGCTCGTCGGCTCGTTGCCGTCGATCGACACGCCGTAGTCGTTGACGACGACCGACGCACCCTCGCCGGCGCAGAACTCCGCGGTGGCGCGGCCGATGCCGCGTCCCGCGCCCGTGATCGCGATCACCTTGCCGTCGAGCGCGCCCATGCAAACCTCCGAGAACGAAAAGAGCGAGTGGGGAACCTATCCGACTCCGGCGCGCAACCCCGAGGGTCAGTCCTGCCAGTCGATCCGATCCGAACGCGCAGGCTGGCGGCCGATGCGCATCGGGTTCAGCGGCGAGTCCACCATCACGACGCGGGCCCACCGGGACGCGTCGAGCCCGCGCCGCCAACCGGCCAGCTCACGGTCCGCTTCGCCGTCGGCCCACTGCTGCCAGGTGGGGATCGCCCACAGCAGAAGAGCTTCGTCGTCGTTGGCCATCGCGGTCGTGAACGCGCCGAACAGCTCCCAACCGTGGCGCGCATGCAGATCGGCCGCGTCCCGTGCCCGCTCGAGGAGATCGGCCGCGCACCCAGGCTCGACCCGGACCAACTCGTGCGCGTACGCCTCACCCCGCACGCCGTCGGCACAGAGTTGCTCGATCGTGCGGGACCATCGCGCCGGGATCACGATGCGGTCATAGCCCCCGCTGCGAAACTCTGCGGCCTTCGCCCACCACTTCTCGAGCGCCGGATCCTGCGCGCCCCGGCCGACGGCTTCGGTCGCGAACGACGCCGAGAGTCCCGACCACCCCTCGTGCTCCCAAAGGTTGATCGTCTTCGGCCACGCGCCGGTCGAGCCCAGCAGCGCCCACACGCCGTAGCAGAGTTGACCGCGCTCCTCCTGACCGATGGGACTCCAGTTCGCGGTCATGTGCTGCATGTAGTGCGCGCGGTGGTGTCCGATGACGTCGATGACCTCGTGGATGTAGATCCGATCGTTCACTCGGCTCCGTCCTCGTCGGCGACGCTCTTCGCTGCGGGCCGTCCCGCACTCACGCCCTTGCGGCGGGGGCATGGCGGAGCACCCTATCCAGCCAACCGCACCGCCGGTCCGCAACCCGACGGCGGCGCACCACTCTTTCGGGAGCGCCCGACCAGCACGAGCTGGGGACTGGAGCCCACCGCCGGTGCACCGACCCGCCGTACGCTCGCGCCACGCGCGAACTTCAGGATCCCAGACATCGCCAGAGGAGGCGTCGACGGTCATGGAAACGAACTCCGACGGTGTGCACGTTGAAGTCGACCGCGGGGTGCTTCGCATCCGGTTCTCCCGCCCGGAGCGCAGGAACGCGCTCGATCCTCCGGCAATCGCGCGCATCGTCGGCGCCCTGGAGGACGCCGCCACCGACGACGAGCTGCGCGTCGTCGTAGTGAGCGGCGAGGGTGGCGACTTCTGCTCAGGTGCCGACTGGGTAGCCCGGAACCGCCATGACGACCTGCGACCGCGGCCGGGAGCGATCCAGCGTCGCACCCCGCTCCAGGCTCACCGCCTCGTGGGGCTGCTGCTCGAGATCCAGCTCCCAGTGGTGTGCGCCGTCCGGGGCTGGGCCGCCGGGCTCGGCTGCCAGATCGCGCTCGCCGCGGACTTCACCGTCGCCTCCGAGGCGAGCCGCTTGTGGGAGCCGTTCCTCGAGCGGGGATTCACTCCGGACAGTGGCGCGACGTGGCTGATCCCGAGGCTGGTCGGGATCGCCCGCGCCAAGGAACTGCTCTTGCTCGGGCGCCAGCTGACGGGTGCCGAGGCCGCAGGTTGGGGGTTGATCCACCGCGCCGTGCCGGACCCCGAGCTGGACAGTGCCGTCGGCGAGCTCGTCGAGCGCCTCGCGCACGCGCCGACCGTCGCCGTCGGCCTGACGAAGCGGTGCATTCACCGGGCACTCGACGTGTCGCTCGTCGAAGCGATGGAGAACGAGGCGAATGCGTTGGAGTTGAGCTCACGCGCCGCGGACTTCAAAGAGGGACTCGCCGCATTCCGTGAGAAGCGGCCGTCCAACTTCACGGGGCGGTAGGTCGTGGCGAGCGGTTCCCACGAGTGGGACGGCGTCCTCGAGGATCTCGAGCAACGCCGCGCGGCATCGCGGGCGATGGGCGGAGACGATCGCCTGGCCAAGCATCGCGGCGCCGGCAAGCTCGACGCCCGCGCGCGCGTGGACGCGCTCCTCGACCCCGGCTCGTTCCACGAGCTCGGCACGCTCGTCGGCGGGGAGGAGGCGCCCGCCGACGCCGTCGTGACGGGATCGGGCCGCATCGACGGCCGGCCGGTGATGGTCGCGGCGGAGGACTTCACGGTCAAGGCCGGCACCATCAACGCGGCGGCGAACGCGAAGCGCTACCGGGTCGCCGAGATCGCCGTGGCCGACCGCGTGCCGCTGGTGATGATGCTCGAGGGCGCGGGCTTCCGTGCCGACGGGCGCACGCATCGCGCACCGACGCCGACCGACATGCTGGCGCAGGCCCGCTGCTCGGGGCGCGTCCCGCTCGTGACCGCAGTGCTCGGCGCGTCGGCCGGTCACGGCGCGCTCGTCGCACCGATCTCCGACTTCGCGGTGATGAGCCGTCATGCGTCGATCTTCACCGCCGGACCGCCCGTGGTCCTGGAGTCGATGGGTGAGGAGATCTCCAAGGAGGACCTCGGCGGGCCGGAGGTCGCGCTGGCGAGCGGCCTGATCCACAACGTGGCCGACGACGACGCCGCGGCCCTCGCGTTGGTGCGCACCTATCTCGGCTACTTCCCCTCGTCCGCGTGGTCGTATCCCGCATCGGTGCGCGGCGGCGACGACGGTCCGCGCGCCGTCCCCGAGATCCTCGACATCGTGCCCGCGAACGGCCGGCGCATCTACGACATGCACCGCGTGCTCGACGTCGTGTTCGACGCCGGCTCCTGCTTCGACGTGCAGCCGGACTTCGGGACGCCGATCATCTGCGCGCTCGCACGCCTCGGCGGTCATCCCGTCGCGGTCGTGGCGAACCAGCCGAACGCCGTGGCCGGATCGATCACCGCCGACGCCGCGGACAAGGGCGCGCGCTTCATCACGGTCGCCGACTCGTTCCACCTCCCCCTCGTCTTCCTCTCCGACAACCCGGGCGTGCTGCCCGGCAGCGGGTCGGAGCGCGCCGGCATCCTGCGCAAGGGCGCCCGGATGTACGCGGCACAGACCGTCGCGACCGTGCCGAAGTTCGAGGTGACCCTCCGCAAGGCCTACGGGTTCGGTTCCATGGTGATGGGCATGATCCCGTTCGACGGCCAGTCCGCGGTCTACGCGTTCCCGGGGGCCACGATGGGAGCGATGGGCGCGTCGGCCATGAGCCGGGCCCGGGGCTCCGATGCCGACGAGGCGGAGATGCTCCGGACCCGGGAGGTCGAGGCGTCGTACCGGTCGGCCCAGACCTTCGGCTTCGACGAGCTCATCGACCCGCGTGAGCTCCGCGACGTCCTGCTCCATTCGCTCGAGCGCGCGCTCCACCGGCGCCAGTCCCCCGCCGAACCGGTCGCCCGGGTCGGGATCACGCCCTGACCCGGGTCACGCCGATCAGCCCTCGCCGCGCGCGGCGTCGAGCAGCAGGCGCCGTTCGGCCCGATCGATCGCGACGCGGGCAGGGTCCACGGCATCCGGGTTCACCGACACCGACGTGATCCCGAACCGCACGAGGTGCTCGGCGAACTCCGGTCGCGTCGAAGGAGCCTGGCCACAGAGCGACGACGTGATGCCGGCCGCCCGGGCCGCGCCGATGATGCGGCCGATCGCGTCCAGCACCGCGGCGTCGGACTCGTCGAAGAGCTCGGCACAGATCTCCGAGTCCCGGTCGACGCCGAGGACCAGCTGGGTGAGGTCGTTCGAGCCGATCGACACCCCGTCGATCCCGAGCGCCGCGTACTCCGGGATCCGCATCACCACCGACGGCACCTCGGCCATCACCCAGCGGTGCAGCCCGCGCTGGTGGCCGAGCGGACTCGCCTCCACCAGGTCGAGGCACGCCTCGAGCTCCCACCGCGTGCGGACGAACGGGATCATGAGATGCAGGTTCGGCGTCTCCTCCCTGACCCGCGCCAGCAGCTCGAGCTCGAGTGCGAAGAGATCCGGCTCGCGCACGTACCGGTAGCAGCCGCGATAGCCGATCATCGGGTTCGCCTCGACCGGCTCGTACTCGCTGCCGCCCTCGAGATTGCGGAACTCGTTGGTCTTGAAGTCGATCGTGCGGTAGACGACCGGACGAGGCGAGAACGCGCGGGTGATCCGTGCCAGCGACGCGCTCATCCGCGCGAGGAACTCGTCGCGCCCGCCCCGAGCCAGAAGGTGCCGAGGATGCTCGCCACCGAGCGCGTCGGCGATCATGAACTCGGCACGGAGCAGACCCACACCGTCGACAGGAAGGGCCGCGACCTCCTCGGCGTGCTCGGCGATCGCGAGATTGACGTAGACGAGCGTGGCCGACGGCACCGGGCCCGTCCCCGCCTCCGTGGCGTCGCCGACATCGGCCGACGCCGTGCGGACGGGGTGGAGCGCGCCGCGCACGTCTCCGGCGTAGACCGCGCCGGCGGCGCCGTCGACCGTGACGAGCTCGCCGTCACGCAGGATCTCGGTCGCGCGCCGGGCACCCACGACACAGGGGACGCGCAGCTCGCGGCTCGCGATCGCGGCGTGGCACGTCACACCCCCGCCCTCAGTGACGAGCCCGGCGGCGCGGCGCATGGTCGGCACCCAGTCCGGAGACGTCATGGGTGCGACGAGCACGTCGCCGGTCTCGAGCCGGTCGGCCTCGGCGGCCGAGCGCAGGATCCGCACCCGACCGGCGACGAGGCCGGGCGCCGCCGCCAGGCCGGTCACGAGCGGCGTCGCGGTCGGGCCATCGTCGACCGCGTCGACGCCGCCGAGCGCGCCGCCGAGCGTCGTGATCGGCCGCGACTGCACGACGAAGATCCGACCCTCGACCGCGGCCCACTCCACGTCCTGGGGTGCCCCGAAGTGGTCCTCGATCCTGGCCGCGATCCGCGCCAACGCGACTGCTTCCTCGTCATCGAGGATCCGGCGGACGCCGGCCTCGGGCTCGAGCTCGACCCGCTCGTCCCCCTGCGCGCCGGAGACGATCATGAAGCTCTGGTGCCCGATCCGCGCCTCGAGCACATGGTGCCCGTCCTTGGCCACGACGTAGGTGTCGGGCTCGACCATCCCGCTGACGACGACCTCGCCCAACCCACGGGCGGCCTCGATCACCACCCGGCTCCGGTCGCCGGTCGCGGGGTCGGCCGTGAACATCACTCCCGAGCGCTCCGACGCGACCATCTGCTGCACGACGACCGCGATCGCGGGTTCGTCGACGATCCCCCGCGCCACGCGGTACGCGAGCACCCGCTCACCGTAGAGCGACGCCCAGCAGTCGACGACCCGGCGCACGAGGTCGTCGTCGCCGGCGACGTTCGTGAACGTCGCGTTCATCCCGGCGAACGACGCGACCGCCGCATCCTCGGCCGTTGCCGACGATCGGACGGCGACCCGCGTCCCGGCCCCGAGCTCGTGGTAGCGGTCGAGCAACGCGACCCGGACGTCGTCGGGCACGGCGGTGGCGAGAATCAGGTCGCGGGCACGCGCGGCACCTGCCCGCAAGGCTCCGGCGTCGTCCGGATCCGCGCCGGCGGCGATCGCCGCCAGCTCGGCACGGACGCCGGCGGCATCGACCGCCCGGAGGTACGCGTCGGCGAGAACGACGAACCCCGGCGGCACGGGCAGACCGGCCCGCACCAGCTCACCGAGGTTGGCGCCCTTCCCTCCGGCCACCGGGACGTCCGCGCGGCCGACCTCGCCGAGTCGGGCGACGACGGACTCGGGTGGCGGGGACGGCAGGCCGCGTGCGACATCGCTCTCGACGGTCATGGCCCCGGTCGCTACTCCCGCGGCGAGCGCCGGACCCGATCCGCAAGCTGATTCGTCGGGATCCAGGGCTGATCGTGCATCGGCTCGAGATCGTCGGTCGCGCGCCGCGGCGTCACCGTGCCGTCGTCGACGCCGCGCGCGGCGCATCGGGAACACAGGCCCCGATGGAGCTTCGCCGGCTCACCGCATTCCCGACACGTGCGCCTCATGGTCGACTCCTCGCTCTCGCTCTCCCCACCCAACCCTGAGGCGGCGGGGTCCTGTCGACCAGGGACCTTCGGCAGGAAGTCACCGTGGCGGCCGCACGGTCAGGTCGAGCTCGGCGATGAGGTCGAGGCTGACCCAGACCCGCCCGCTGAGCTCGACCGGACAGTCGCACAGCGCGACCACGGCCTCGACCATCTCCTCGAGCGACTCGATCTGGTCCGGGCGGAGCGTGTCGCCGACCAGGGCCGCCGCACCCTCGGTGAGGACCGCAGCTCGCGGCTCGACCGCGTTCACGCGCACGCCGGTTCCCGCCAGCTCCTGCGCGAGCCCGGTCGTGATCCGGTTGAGCGCGGCCTTCGAGGCGCCGTAGAGCGCCATCGTCGAGCCGGCACCTCCGGGCCGGGCCGTCGCGGAGGTGAGGTCGACGATCCATCCCTCGCCGCGCGCCAGCATGCCCGGAAGGACCGCCTGGGCGAGGTCGAGCGGTGCGAGCGCGTTGACCTCGAACAGGATCCGCCGCCGCTTCAGCGACATCTCCATGACCGGCGCGTACATCGCGGCCGCCGCGTTGTTGACGAGCACGTCGACGGGACCGCCCAGTCCGGACTCGGCCTCGGGGACGATGCGCGCCCGATCGGATTCGTCGGCCAGGTCGGCGACGATCACCACCGCG
>CAZXCB010000052.1:0-17095 GCA_964639075.1 uncultured Bifidobacteriaceae bacterium
TCGCTCCCCGACGGCTACGACACCGTGATCGACGACGAGGGCGGCACGGTCTCCGCCGGCGAGAAGCAGCTGCTCACGATCGCGCGCGCATTCCTCGCCGACCCGACGATCCTGATCCTCGACGAGGCGACGAGCTCGGTCGACACGCGCACCGAGGTGCTGATCCAGCAGGCGATGGCCGCGCTGCGGTCGAACCGCACGAGCTTCGTGATCGCGCACCGGCTCTCGACGATCCGCGACGCGCACACGATCCTCGTCATGGAGCACGGCGACATCGTCGAGCAGGGCAACCACGACGAGCTGCTCGCGGCGGACGGCGCCTACGCGCGTCTCTACAACGCGCAGTTCGCGGCGCCCGCGGTCGAGGTCTGATCGGTGCGGACTTGGCTTCCCGCTCTTGCCCCTTCGGGGCGGACCGCTCGGACCACGGGCGAGCCTGGCGCCGCGATGCTCGACGGCCATCAGATGCCCAGGCGCTCGCCCTCTCAGGCGAGCCGCTTGCTGACGTCCTCCCCGGCCGCGATCCGGGCGGCGTAGTCGTCGAGCCAGCGGTGGAACTTCTCGCTCTCGCCGCGATCGGCGTCCAGCCTCGGGTACGCCGGGATCTCGTAGTCCGGGTCGAGGGGCGGGTGGTCGGTCGCGGGCTTGCGGGCGAGCACCGCGTCGATCACGGGTGCGAGGCGCTCGGCCTTCGCCGCGCGGGCCGGACCGTCGCGCTCCGCGAACTCGCCCATCACCTCGCGTCCGAACAGCTCGAGGGACTCCATCACGTGCTCGTGACGGTTGCGGCCCGCGGCGCACGACAGGATCACCTGGTCCACGCCGCACTCCTCGTAGCGCCGGAGGTACTGCCGCACCTGCTCCGGGGTGCCCATCGCGCCGCGCAGCCCACTGCTCCCCGCCTGGACGACCTTCGCGCCGAGCCGGTCCTCGTTGCCCGCCGCGAGCGCGACCGCCTCGGGATCGAACCCCTCGGCCGCGCGGCGGGCGAGGTAGTCCGCCCACAGCTCCGCGTGACCGGGGTGGTGACGGCCGAACACGTAGTAGTGCCCGAGCGAGTACCCGATGAAGTTCACACCCTCGGCGCCGCGGCGGATCGCCTCGGCCTCGTCGTCGTGGCAGAAGAACGACGTCACGCACGCCAGCTCGGCGTTCACGGTGTCGCCGATCGGCACGCCCTCGGCTGCGAGCGTGGCGTGGTACTCGTCGACCCAGTGGCGCGCCTCCTCCGGATCGAAGAACGCGAACGCGAGGGCACCGATCCCGTGCCGCGCCGCGAGCGCGATGGTCTCGCGGCGGCTGCACGCGACCCACACCGGCGGGTGCGGGCGCTGCACGGGCTTGGGCACCACGTTGCGCGGCGCCATGCGCACGTACTCGCCCGCGTGGCCGGTGAAGGGGGTCTCCGCCAGGCAGCGCAGCGCCACCCGCGTGCCCTCCTCCCACATGGAGCGCTTCGCCGCGGGATCGATGCCGAACGCTTCGAGCTCCGCGGCCGCGGATCCCTCTCCGGTGCCGAGCTCGACCCGGCCCCCGGAGAGCACGTCGAGCGTGGCGACCCGTTCCGCGACGCGCGCCGGATGGTTGATCGCCGGGACCGTGTGCACGATGCCGTGACCGAGCCGGATGTCGCGCGTCCGCTGCGACGCAGCCGCGAGGAACAGGTCCGGAGCGCTCGAGTGCGAGTACTCCTCCAGGAAGTGGTGCTCGACGACCCAGGCGCAGTGGAACCCCAACCGGTCGGCGAGCTCGATCTGCTCGAGCGCCTCGGTGAGCACGCGGGCCTCGTCGCCGTCCTCCCACGGCCGCGGCACCTGGTGCTCGAAGAACAGTCCGAAGCGCACGCGGTCCCTCCCGGCCGTGAGGGCCGCAATGTAACTGCGGCGTCGGGCGTGGAGCGCCGACCGGTGTGACGCGGATCACCGCCGGACGGACCTCGGGCGGGTGTAGAACCACCGCAGCCACACCGCTCGGGAGGTTCGATGCGCGTCTCGGTGGACAGCGACAAGTGCCAGGGCCACAACCGGTGCTACGCCCTCGCCCCGGAGGTCTTCGACGTGGACGACCTCGGCTTCGCGGTCGTCGCCATCGAAGGCGACGTGCCGCCCGAGCTCGAGGACGCCACCCGCGCCGCCGCCGCGAACTGCCCCGAGTACGCGATCACCATCACGGAGTAGGCAGAAGAGATGAGCGCAGCGGCAGCCTCTGCCGAGGACGGCCGTTCGACCAGCGGAGCGGGGCCCGTCCGGCCCGCTCCGGAGGAGCACGAGGACAAGAGATGAGCGCAGCGGAACAGACGGCCAAGCACCCGCCGGTGACGGATTGGGCGACGGACTTCGACCACACGGATCCGCAGTGGGTCGCCGACCCGTACCCGATCTGGGAGGACCTGCGCGAGCGCTGCCCCGTCGCGCACTCCGACCGCTACGGCGGCGTGTGGCTGCCGGTGCGCCACGACGACGTCGCGGCGGTCGCGTACGACACCGAGCACTTCACGTCGCGCTCGGTCGTCGTGAGCGAGCTGCGGCCCGGCCCGGACGACCTGCCCGCGCCCATCGGCGTCGCGCCGCCGATCACGTCGGACCCGCCGTTCCACCAGCACGCGCGCCGGCTCCTGCTCCCCGCGTTCGCGCCGAAGCCGATCGCCGCGCTCGAGCCGTTCACGCGCGAGCTGTGTCGCGAGCTGCTCGACGCAACCGCCGGCCGCACCGAGTTCGACGCCGCGGTCGACTACGCGCAGGACATCCCGGTGCGGGTGATCGTGAGGATGCTCGGCTTCCCGCAGGAAGATGCCGACATCTTCCGCCGCTTCATCCACCTGATCCTCGAGGACGTCGACATGCCCGCCGAGGAGCGCCGCGGCCTCGAGCAGGAAGGTGAGCTCGACCGGTACATCACCGCGCGCATCGAGGAGCACCTCGCGAACCCCCAGGACGACCTCACCACGTTCCTGCTCGAAGCGGAGATCGAGGGCAACAAGCTCGACCCGAGTCACGTCTTCGGCACCATGGTGCTGCTCATGGCCGCCGGCATCGACACGACGTGGAGCGCCATCGGCGCGTCGCTGTGGCACCTCGCGCGGCACCCCGAGGACCGTCGGCGCCTCGTCGCCGAACCCGAGCTGGTCCCCACCGCGATCGAGGAGTTCCTGCGCGCGTACGCGCCGGTCACGATGGCGCGCATGGTCGCACAGGACTTCGAGTTCGAGGGCTGCCCGATGCAGGAGGGCGACTGGCTGCTGCTCCCCTTCCCCGCGGCCAACCGCGACCCCGAGGTCTTCCCCGACGCCGACCGCGTGGTGATCGACCGGGTCGAGAACCGCCACGCGGCGTTCGGCCTGGGCATCCACCGGTGCCTCGGATCGAACCTCGCCCGCATGGAGCTCACGGTCGCGGTCGAGGAGTTCCTCGCCCGGTACCCGGACTTCGAGCTCTCGGACCCGGCCGCGGTCACGTGGTCGGCCGGGCAGGTCCGCGGCCCGCGCAGCATCCCGGTCCGCGTCCTCTGAGCCCACCGCACCCCGGGGTGCGAGGCTGGCGCGCATGGGCCCCTCGGGGACGATCGGCCCTACCCTCGGTGCCGTCGCCCGCCGACGATGGACGCCGACCCCGTCCACCCACGCCGCTGCCAGCGCCGGGAGCGTCCGCATGCCGATGAACGTGTCACCGATCCCGACGGTGTCGGAGCGGATCAACGAGATCCGCGGCCTCACGGCCGAGATCGTCAACCGCGAGATCCTGCCCAACGAGAACCTGCTCTGGGCGTCACGGATCAACCCGAGCGTCACCGACGAGGACCGCCGCGCCGCGCACGACCTGCGCGAGCACATCCGCGCGACGGTCCGCCAGGCCGGGCTCTGGGCGCCGCATCTGCCCCCCGAGTACGGCGGCGCGGGGCTCGACTTCCTCGAGCTCGCCTACATGAACGAGGTCCTCGCGTACGCGGTCGGTGCGGCCGCGCTCTTCGGCGTCGTCGCGCCGAACTCGGGCAACCAGACGCTGCTGCTCAAGTACGGCACCGAGGAGCAGCGCCGGAAGTGGCTCGTACCGCTCGTCGAGGGAACGCTCGAGTCCGGGTTCTCGATGACCGAGCCCGACGTCGCGGGCTCGGACCCGCGCGCGTTGCGCACGACCGCCCGCCGGGACGGCGACGAGTGGGTGGTCAACGGCCACAAGTGGTTCACGTCCAACGGCAAGCGCGCCGACTTCTTCATCGTCATGTGCCGGACCGAGGACCCGGACGGCGACACGGGCTCGAACGGCCGGATGACCCAGATCATCGTCCCGAAGGACACGCCCGGCGTCCACATCCTGCGCGGCATCAACGTGTGGGGCGTCGAGAGCGACCACTGCGAGATCGTCTACGAGGACGTGCGCGTGCCGATCGAGAACCAGCTCGGCATCAGGGGGAGCGGCCACCAGGCCGCGCAGGACCGGCTCGGAGCCGGCCGCGTCTACCACTGCATGAACTCGGTCGGGCAGATGTGGCGCGCGTTCGACCTGATGGTCGAGCGCGCACGCGTGCGCGAGGTCCACGGCGGGCTGCTCCAGACCAAGCAGTTCGTGCAGGGGTTCATCGCCGACTCGCTCATCGACATCCAGGCGGCTCGACTGATGACGATCCACTGTGCCGAGAAGATGGCGGCGGACATGGACCCGCGCACCGACATCTCGGCGATCAAGGTGTTCGTCCCCGCCGCCTACGAGCGCGTCGTCGACCGCGCGATCCAGGTGTGGGGCGCGGCCGGGGTGTCGGGCGACCTCCCCCTCTTCGCGATGTACCAGGGCGCCCGCACGCTGCGTCTCGCGGACGGCCCCGACGAGGTCCACCGGATCCTCATCGCCAAGAACGTGCTCGCGCCGCGCTCCCACGGAACCGGTTGGGACTTCGGGACCTGACCGTCGCCCGCACGCGACTCCGGGGCGGCAAGACTGCGGCGAGCTCGGAGGTGAGGTCATGACCCAGACGAACCCGCCCGGGTGGCATCCGGATCCCCTGGGCCGCCACGAGTACCGGTACTGGGACGGCTCCCAGTGGTCCGATCACGTGTCCGACCGGGGCACGACCGGCGTGGACCCCGTGGTCGCGACCGCGCCCACCCCCCAGACCGAGACCGCGGTCCCCGACATCGCGTCCGCGGCCAAGGTCCCGGCCGCCACGGTCCCGGCCGCCACGGTCCCGAGCGCCGGCCCGACCCCGCCCGCGAAGGTGTGCCCGCACTGTCACGCGTCCGCGGCGACGTACGCGGCGATCTGTCCGACGTGCGGTGGTCGCTATCACGGGCGCGCGAAGTGGCCGTGGGTCGTGGTGGGGCTGTTCGTCGTCATGCTCGGCGGACTGGGCGCGTGCGCCGTGCTCGTCGGCACCGCGGCGGACCGCGTCATCACCGAGCTGAACCGTGAGCAGGCCCGGCACGCGATCACCACCGCGCAGTTCGACGCGGTCGAGCTCGGGTCGAGCCGGGCACAGGTGATCGGGTCGCTCGGCCGACCGCCCGAGAACATCCAGGAGTTCCTTCGCCGCGGATTCCTCGACGAGAGCGCCGTCGACAGCTCGTGCATCTACTACAACCGCGTCGGTGGATCCTTCGGTGACCGCTTCCAGTTCTGCTTCGAGAACGACCAGCTGATCAGCAAGAACTCCTACTGACCCGGGGCGGTCCCGTCAGCGGTAGAACGCGGGGCTGAACGCGCCCTTCGGGATCGCGTCGAGCGGGGTCGCGACCTCTTCGACCGTCGGACCGACACCACCGGCCGCGATCGGGTCGAGCACCGAGAGGTCGAAGCCGTAGATCTCCGCTGCATTGAGCGAGAAGATCCGGCGGAGGTCCTCCGGGCTCCAGTCGTGGAACGAGCGTCGCAGGCTCGCGACCGTGAACGGCGACGTGCCCTCGTTGTGCGGGTAGTCCGATCCCCACATCACCTTGTGGAGACCGAGCTTGCGCAGCACCCCGGCCTCGCGGATGCCGGGGAAGCTGCACCCGACCCACACGTTGCGCTCGAAGTACTCCGACGGCGTGAGCGACAGCACCATGTCGTTCTTGAGGTTCATCTCACCGATGCGGCCCGACTGCATCTGGAGGTGGAACATGTCGAGCTGCTTGAGCAGGCCCGGGATCCAGTCGCAGCCCTGCTCGGTGAGCACGAGCTTGAGCGTCGGGAAGCGCTCGAACACCCCGCTCATCAGGAGCTGCCACAGCGGGCGGTGCGCGAACCACGCCGTCTCGATCATCCACTGGATCGTCGAGCTCGGGTACTTGCCGTAGTCCGGGAGCCCGGTGCCGGTCGTGTGATGGTTGAGCACGATGCCGCGCTCCTCGCACACCGCCCACAGCCGGTCGTAGTGGTCCGAGTAGTACGGCGGCACGTGCGCGTCGTCCGGGATCCCCGGGATGAGGACGCCGCCGCGGATGCCGTGGTCGTGCATCCACTCGACCTCGGAGATCGCCACGTCGACGTCGTCGAGGAAGATCTGACCGATGCCGGCACGGCGCTCCGGGTACCGCGAGCACCAGTCGGCGAGCCAGCGGTTGTGCGCCTTCAGGCCGGCCCAGCGTCGCCGGTAGTCCTCGGCGTCCTGGGGCGCGCGGG
Source organism: uncultured Bifidobacteriaceae bacterium (assembly GCA_964639075.1). Classification (GTDB taxonomy): domain Bacteria; phylum Actinomycetota; class Acidimicrobiia; order IMCC26256; family JAENVU01; genus JAENVU01. The sequence continues at coordinate 6,591 of CAZXCB010000052.1, forward strand.
CGATCACGACACCGGTCGGGAAGAACGGCGGCACGGTGTTCGGGAACGTGACCTCGGCGACCTGGCCGTCGGCCTCGAGGTCCGAGATGCGCCGATCGTCGTCCCAGTTCCGCGACCGACCGTCGTCCTGGAGGTCGCGGAACGGGTTCGAGTACTTGCCCCGCCAGGCGTCGAACTCGTCGAGCCACTCGGCGGCGAGGTACTCGCGGTACTGCTCGTGGGAGCCGCCGGCGTGGCAGTCGGCCGAGATGATCGTGTAGCGGTCGGTGGTCGCGGTGCTCATGGCGATCCTCCAGGGGGGTCGACGCCGCATTCGTTGCAGGTCGCGAAACCTGACGCTACCGTCAGCCGGCCGCCAGGGCACAACGGCCCGGGCGGGGACGCCGATCGGGCCCTCCGCGGGCACCGCCGCGGAGGGAGCTCGACCATGCAGCCGGACGTGGTGGACATCTGGGTCAACCTGGTGTCGAGCCAGGGAGCCCGCGAGTTCCTCGCCGACGAGCAGTTCGCCAACATCCCCGGCTACCTGGGTTCGAGCAGCACCGAGGGCATCGGAGTCGAGGCGATGCTGGCCCTGATGGACGAGCTCGGCGTCGCGACCGGGATCCTCTGCGCGGGGATGGACCGCAGCGCCGAGCAGGCCCTGGCGGTGGCCGACGAGCACCCGGGCCGCTTCCTCGTCGCCGTGGGGCTCACGACCCCGGATCGGCCGACCCGCAACGTGCGCCGCCTCCGCGAGCTCTCCGAGCATCCGGCGCTCAGCATGATCCGCGTCATGCCGCTCGCCACCCAGGTCGCGATCGACGACGCCCGCCACTACCCCGTGTACTCGGCCGCGGAGGAGCTCGGGATCCCGGCTGCCATCAACGTCGGCATCCCCGGTCCACGCGTGCGGTCGCGCGTGCAACACCCCGAGCTGCTCGAGGGCGTGCTCATCGACTTCCCGGACCTCGTCGTCGTGGGCGCGCACATGGGCCATCCCTTCGAGGAGCTGCTCATGAACTACATGCGCAAGTGGCCGAACCTCTATCTGTCGTGCACCGCGTACGCGCCGCAGTACCTCGAACCGAACCTCGTGAAGTTCATGAACAGCTCGACGTATCGTGGGCGCGTGCTGTGGGGCAGCGACGAGCCGTGGTTCCCGATGCGCCGTTCGCTCACCGAGGCGCGCGCGCTGCCGCTCGACGACGACGCCATGGCGCGGTTCCTCGGAGGCACCGCCCGCCGCCTCTTCGACCGCGGCAGCGTGAGCGACGCACCACGGCAATCGGCGTCGAGCACATCCGTGCGGAGCGGGGCCCGAGCGGCCCGCCCCGCAGGGGCACGAGCGGAGGAGGCGTGACCGTGCGTCACCTGCCGCCGACCGCGTCGCCCGACGAGGTCGCGGCGGTCATCGCGGCGGACGGCTGCGTCGTGATCGACCGGCTCGCCTCACCGGAGCTGCTCGATCGCCTCGAAGCCGAGATGCAGGGCTACGTCGACGCGACGCCGTACGGCACCGACGAGTTCGCGGGACCGCGCACGCGTCGCACGGGCGGACTCGTGGCCCGGTCGGCGGCCGGACGCGAGCTCGTGCTCGACGACCTCGTCCTCGGCGCGTGCGACCGGGTGCTCGGCCACGTGCAGCAGTACCAGCTCCACCTCACCCAGCTGATCCGCATCGAGCCCGGTGCGCCCGCGCAGATGGTGCACCGCGACCAGTGGGCGTTCGACTTCTTCACGTTCCCCACCGGCTACCAGGTGCAGTGCAACACGATCTGGGCCGCCACCGACTTCACCGAGGAGAACGGCGCGACGCGCGTCGTGCCCGGCAGTCACCTCGCCGACGACAAGCTGCGTCTCGACGCCGCCGACACCGAGCCGGCCGAGATGGCGCGGGGCTCCGCGTTGCTCTACGTCGGCTCGCTCTACCACGGCGGCGGTGCGAACCGGTCCGACGCGGACCGGGTCGGCGTGAACATCACCTACAGCATCGGGTGGCTCCGCCAGGAGGAGAACCAGTACCTCACCGTGCCGGCCGACGTCGCACGAGAGCTCCCCGAGCGCCTGCAGCGATTGCTCGGGTACTCGCGGGGTGCGTACGCGCTCGGCTACGTGGACGACCTGCGGGACCCGCTCGACGTGCTCATGGGCAGGGCCGCGACCAACCCGTCGTTCGCGCCGACGGTGACTCCCGCGAGCTGAGCGGGCGCCACCACACCGGCCGCCCCGAACGCCCGGCGCACGGTGGTGTCCACGACGATCGCCAGCGCCAGCAGCGCGCCGGCCACGATCCCGTCGGCCCACCAGTGGTTCGCGGTGGCGGTGACCGCGAAGATCGTGGCGGCGGGGTGCCCGAGGATCAACCAGCGCCATCGACTCGTCCCGGCGTCGATCACGACGACCCCGACCCACAGCGCCCACGCGACGTGCACCGACGGCATCGCGGACAGCTGGTCCGAGATCCCCTGACCGAGGGGGCCGTACACCGACTGGTCGAAGAGGCGCGCGACGTCGACGAAGCCGAACTCCGCGTACATGCGGGGTGGCGCGACCGGGACGTACTGGATGACGAGACACGCCAACGTCGTGATCGCGAGCGCGACCCGCCAGCGCGAGTACCGGTCGCGATGGCGCAGGAACAGCCACAGGAGCGTGATCATCATGGCCGGCGCATGGACGATCGCGTAGTAGCCGTTCGTGAACCGCGCCGGCCACGGGTGGGCGATCAGCCAGTTCTGCAGGATCGTCTCGCTCGGCAGGTGCAGCGCCTGCTGAGCGTGGAACACCCAGCGCCCGTTGGCCATGCCCTCGTCGACGCGCACGATCGACAACCGGCCCGCGAGGATCCAGATCGTGTAGAGCGCGAGGACGAGCGCGAGCTCGCGCGCGAACGCTCCCACGCCGCGACCCCACGCGGACTCGGCGCGCCACAGCGCGAAGCCGACGATCGCCGAGCCCGTGGCGATGACCACCGCCGGCTGCCACTGGAGCCAACCCACACCCGATGTTGCCACGCCGGCATCGGATCCGTCGGCCCCATCCGTCGGCGGCCGAATCCCGCCGGACACCCTCGAGCGCGGTCCCTACGCTCACGACCAGGAGGTTCGACCATGACCGAGACCGCAGCCACCACCGCCGAGCGCTTCCTCGCCCTGCACGGGGGACCCGAGCCGCTGCTCATGCCGAACCCGTGGGACGCGGGCTCGGCCCGCCTGCTCGAGTCGCTCGGCTTCCAGGCCCTGGCCACCACCAGCTCGGGCTTCGCGGCGACGCTCGGGCGCCTCGACGGCGGGGTCACCCGCGACGAGTCGCTCGCCCACGCCGCGGCGATCGCGGCCGCGGTCGCGGTGCCGGTCAGCGCGGACCTCGAGGACTGCTTCGCCACCGATCCGGCCAAGGTCGCCGAGACGGTCACGCTCGCGGCCGGGACGGGCCTCGCGGGGTGCTCAGTCGAGGACTACTGCCGCGCCGACGACGTGATCCACCCGGCCGATCTCGCCGCCGACCGCGTCCGCGCCGCGGCGGAGGCTGCACAGGCGGGCCCGGTCCGGCTCGTGCTCACCGGCCGGGCCGAGAACTTCCTGCACGGACGCCCGGACCTCGCGGACACGATCACCCGGCTCCAGGCGTACCAGGACGCGGGCGCCGACGTGCTCTTCGCTCCCGGGGTCGTGCGCGAGGAGGACCTCCGGACCCTGCTGGGCAACGTCGACCGTCCGGTCAACGTGCTCGCGAACCCCGCCACGCTGACCGTCGGAGAGCTCGGCACGCTCGGCGTGCGCCGCATCAGCGTCGGCGGCTCGTTCTGCTGGACCGCGGCCGCCGCGGTGGTCGCGGCCGCGACCGAGCTGCGCGACGCCGGGACCTACGTCTACTGGTCGGCGGTCCCCACCGGCGTCACGGCGGCGCGCGCCGCGTTCGGCGGCTGAGCCACGCGGCGGACGGTTCAGCCGGCGGTGATGCTGGCGCCGGAGGCGCGGTCGGCGGCGACCGCGGCCTCGAGCGCGGCGACGCGCTCGCCGCGGATGACCTCCACCTGGGCGGCGTAGGCCGCCGCGGGCAGCTCGGCCCAGACCTTGGCCGCGGCCTGGGCCGCCGCCTCGAGCTCGTCCGGCGCGACGACGGCGTCGAGGTACCCGGCGTCGCGGGCGTCGGCCGGTGCGTACATGCGCGCGCCGACCGTCGCGACCTGGAAGTGCCGGCGGCTCAGCCGCTCCTCCGCGAGCTCGATCGCCCAGCGCGGCAGGAACATCCCGATCTTGGTCTCGATCAGACCGATCTGGAACGCGCCGTCCACGCCGATGCGCTCGTCCGCGCACAGCAACATGAGCGCACCGGCCGCGACCGCGTGGCCCGACGCGGCGACGATCACCGGGACCGGCGACGCGAACATGCGCGTGAACAATGCGCCGCCGTCGGAGACGAGCCGCATCATGGCGCCCGGGTCGTCGCCCTTCATCACCGAGAGGTCGAAGCCGCCGGTGAGGAAGCCGGGCCTGCCGGTCACGACCAGCGCGCCGACCCTCGCGTCCTGCTCGGCGAGGGTCAGGCACCGGTCGAGGCCGGCGAGCACGTCGAAGGACAGCGCATTCGCCTTGCCGTGGTCGATGTGGGCCCAGGCCACGCCGTCGCGGACCTCGTAGGACACGAACTCGGTACCGCTCTCGCTCATCGACGCTCTCCTCGTGCACGGGGGGTCCGCACGATACGCGCCGACGCCGTCAGCCGCCGGAGAGCGCCTGCATGAGCGTGACCTCGTCGGTCGGGGCCACCGCGGTCGAGAGGTCACGGGTCCCGTCCTCGTTGACGAAGATCCGCATGTGGCGGCGCAGGCGGCCCTGCTCGTCGACGACGCGGAACCGGAGACCGGGGAACCGGCGGTCGAGATCGGCGAGGACCTCGCCGACCGTCGCGCCGTCGGCCTCCACGTCGGCACGCTGGTCCGTGTAGGAGCGCAACGGCGAGGGGATCCGAACCCTCACTCCGCCGCGGCGGCGTGCTCGAGCGCGTAGATCTCGGGCAGGTGCGACGCGACGCACCGCCAGTGGTCGCCCTCGTCCGTGCTCGCCCACACCTCGCCGCCGGTCGTGCCGAAGTAGACGCCGACCGGATCCGCGGCGTCGAGGGTCGTCGCCTGGCGCTTCACGGTGAGCCAGCCGCGTTCGGGCAGCCCCGCGTCGCGGCGCTGCCACGACGCACCCGCGTCGCGCGTCACGTAGACGGCCGGTCGCCCGCCGGGGCTGGTGCGCGGCCAGACGTCGGTCCCGTCCATCGGCAGGACCCAGGCCGTGTCGGGATCGCGCGGGTGGACCTCGACCGAGAAGCCGATGTCACCGATCTCGCGCGGCATCGCGTCGCCGATGCGAGTCCACGTGTCGTCCGGGCGGTCGATGCGGTAGATGCCGCAGTGGTTCTGCTGGTAGAGCCGGTCCGGCATCGCCGGGTGCAGCCGCACGCAGTGCGGGTCGTGGGAGAACGGTGGACCGGGCTCCGGGTCGAACACCGTCGCCAGGCCCGCGTTGAGCGGCGCCCAGTCGGCGCCGCCGTCGGTGGACTCGAACACACCGCCCGAGGACATGCCGAGGTAGAGGTGGTCCGCGTCGCGCGGGTCGACGATCACCGAGTGCAGCAGTGACCCGTCCGGCGTGTTCTCCTCGGGCCACTCCGCCCATGCGGTCCACTGCGGGTGGTCGTTCCAGCCGGCGACGCCGCGCCACGTGTCGCCGCCGTCCTCGCTCCGGAACAGCCCCTGGGGCGATCCACCCGCGTACCACACGCCGGGTTCGTCCGCGTGGCCCGGGGTCAGCCAGAACACGGTGCGGAGGCTGCGGCCGAGCGGCTCCCCCGCGGTGAACGCCGGCGGTCGTGTGGCCTCGGACCAGGTGCACCCCAGGTCGAGCGACCGGAACACGGTGGGCCCGAGGTGTCCCGTGCTGGCCGCCACGAGCAGCGTCCGTCCGTCGCGCGGGTCGAGCACCGCGTGCGACACGATGTGGCCGAGGAACTCGGGTTCGGTGCTCCACCACGCGCGGCGATCGGCGTCGGCGGCGAGAATCCAGAGCCCCTTTCGCGTCCCGACCAGCAGCGTCACCCCGGCGCCCGGTCGCCCGCCGGTGCTCGTCCCGGCGTCGAGAGCGTGCCAGCGACCGTCGGTCATGCCGTGATCGTACGGGCGCGCTCGAGCGACGTCGACCGCACCTACTGCAGGACGAAGTCGTCCGGGTTCGGTCGCCGTGTCCACTGCCAGAACTCCAGCAGGGAGAACGGCCAGTTCTGCGTGATCCGGCCCGACGCGTTCTTGTACCAGGTGTTCACCGACGCCGCGCCCCACGCCATCCGGCGGTTGGCATCGTCGACTCGCCGGTTGTACTCGTCGTGCACGCTCCGCTTCACGTCGAGGGCATCCGCGCCGCTGGTGAGCAGCAGCCGGACGCACTCGGTGATGTAGCGCGCCTCGAGCTCCGAGAAGTAGATGATGCTGCCGTTGATGACGATGTTCGTGTTCGGCCCGTACATCAGGAAGAGGTTGGGGAACTCCGGGATCGTGAGTCCCAGGTAGGCCCGCGCCTCGCCGTCCCAGCTCTCGTGCAGGTCGACGCCGCCGCGGCCGTGCACCGACATCGGCGTGAGGAACTTCGAGGCCTCGAAACCGGTGCCGTAGATGACGACGTCGACGTCGTGATCGACGCCGTCGGTCGTCCGCACGCCCGTCTCGGTGATGCACTCGATCGAGCCGACGTCGAGCGTCACGTCGTCGCGCGTGAACGTGCGGGCCCAGATGCCGTTGTCGCGCACGAACCGCTTCGAGAACGGCGGGTAGTGCGGCAACACCTTCTCGTAGAGCTCGGGGTCCTCGAACTGCGCCTTGTAGTACTCGGTGAAGAGCTGCCTGACGATGTCGTTCAGCATGCTCACCGACTCGCTCGACTCCCACTCGGGATCGACGGCGGCCATCGGCACGAGGACCTCGTGCGAACGCCAGAAGATCCACACGCGGTCCCAGTTCGCGAAGCCCGGCACGTGGTCGAGCACCCACCGCACGCCTTCCGGCAGGTCGTCGTGATAGTTCGGCGTCTCGAGCAGCCACGGCGGCGTGCGCTGGAAGACCGTGAGGTGGGCCGCGACCTCGGCGACCGCGGGGATGAACTGCGCCGCGCTCGCTCCGGTCCCGACGATGGCGACCCGCTTGCCCTCGAGCTCCACGTCCGGGTCCCACCGGGCCGAGTGGAACCACGGGCCACGGAACGTGTCGATCCCGGGGATCGCGGGCAGGTTCGGCCGATTGAGCTGCCCGACCGCGCTCACGAGCACGTGGGCCTCGACGGTCTCGGTCCCGTCCCGCGTGCGCAGGGTGACCGACCAGACCGCCTCGTCGTCGTCGAAGCTGCACGCGAGCACCTCGGTGTCGAAGCGGACGTGCTCGCGGATGCCCAACTCGTCGGCGCAGGTGCGGAAGTAGTCGAGGAGACTGGTCTGGGTCGCGAAGTACTGCGGCCACTCGCTCGTCTGTGCGAACGAGTAGCTGTAGAAGTGGTTCGGGACGTCGACGCGACATCCCGGGTAGTGATTCTCCAGCCACGTCCCGCCGACGTCGGAGTTCTTCTCGTAGATCACGTACTCGACGCCGGCTTGAGCGAGGCGGTGCGCGATCGCGAGCCCGGACATGCCCGCACCGATGATCGCGACCCGGAACGGCCGCTCGGGTGCCACATCGCGCTTCTGCCACTCCGGCTCACGCAGATCCACACCGTTCAGGGCCAGCTCTTCGGTCATCACCGCGACATAGTCGTCGTCGACCTCGCCGCCGGCGAGGAACTCGAGGATCCGGCGCAGATCGTTCGGTCGCAGCGTCACGTTCGGGACGCTTCCCTCGTCACGCACGCGCGCGAGTGCGATCGCGGCGAGGTCACGGGCGGTCGTCAGCTGCTCCGGGCTCAGACCCGCAGTCGGATCGAACGACGCCGCGTCGGGGCGGAGATCGTCCCGGAGGATCGACAGATCGCCGGTGAACGCAGCCACCGCGGCGAGCAAGGGCACCGGCTCGACGGCCTCGAGGGCGGCCCGGATCGCAACGTCGTCCTCGGTGATCGGCAGGGTCTCGGGATTCAGGTGCATGCCGGCGCAGTCTCACACGCGACCCGACGAGCGGTCAGCTCCGCGGCCATCGTCGCGCTCCGGTCGACTCGCAGGCGGGCTACAGGTACGCCTCGACGGCGAAGGCCCAGTCGAGCTCCCGACCCACCACGCGGCGCCCGGTGATCGCCGCCGGCTCGATCACGAGCCAGACGTCGCGATCGTCGAGCCACGGTCGCGGATCGAAGCGCTCCCGGAACCCCGCGGCGGTCTCGTCGACCTCGTGCAACGTGCCGCGCACGAGGACCGACCATCCCTCCCGGTGCGTGCGGTCGATCCCGTCGAGCTGCAGTGCGACCCGGGCGCCGGGTCGATCGACGATCCCGTCGGTCCGCGTCCGCAACGCGATCCAACGGTGGCGATCCGCGTCGACGAGCCGGTAGTTGATCGGGAAGACGACCGGCCACCCGTCGTCGACGAGCGCGATCCGCGCGATGTCGTGCGCCGCCAAGCGAGCGACGCAGGCGTCGAGCTCGAGGTCTTCGATCACGGGTTGGGTCACGGCCCGACCGTACCGACGCCGGGCCGCGGTGCCCACCGGCCGATGGACCGCCGAACCGGGACCTTCGGCCCCCCGGCCTCGCGTCGCCGGGTACGAGGGCAAGTGGCGCCGACCTCGGCGCCCGCTACCCGAGCGGGGAGCCGTCGAAGCGGTCGACGGTCGTGAAGGAGGCGACGGGCGCGCGGGTCAACTTCGTGAACGTGCGCGTCGGGCGACCGAGCACCACCAGCGCCGCGAGCGCCCACCCCTCGGGTGCGCCGAGCGCGGCCAGCGCGTGCGCCTCCTCGCGGATCACCATCGTGGTGATGACACCGCCGAGACCTTCGTCGCGCGCCGCGAGGAGCAGGCTCCACGCGAACGGGTAGAGCGAGGCCGCGCCCGCGAACGTGTAGCGGTCGAGGTCGCGATCGACGGCCGCGAGCGCGTCGAGCTCCACGAGCAGCGCGAGGAGCACCGGGACCTCGTCGAGGCGCTCGGCGAAGCCGTCGGGCGACGCGGCCGCGGCGATCGCGCCGGCGCCCGCGACGGCCGCGGCCTCGGCGGAACGGTCCGCGACCGGGGACCACGGCGTGAGCCCGGCGGCGCGCTGGGCGAGGTAGTCGTACCAGCCGCGGAGGTAGAGGTCGCGCAGCGTCGCGCGGGTCCCGGGATCCTTCACCAGGATGACGCGCCAACCCTGGCGGTTGCCGCCACTCGGCGCGAAACGCGCGACGTCGAGGATGCGGGCGACCGTGGCATCGTCCACCGCCTCGTCGGTGAACTCGCGGAACGCGCCGGTCGTCGTGAGTGCCGTGTGCAGCTCCATCGTTCCGACGCTAGTGAACGTCGACGACCGGTCGGCTGGTGCAGGCTGGGGGGAAGCACCGAACCGACCGGTCTCGACGAGCCGCTGAGGGTGCCGCCGCCGCCGCTCGTCGCGCGTCACGCCGCCGGGACACCTGGGTGGATCAGTGGACCGGGTGCCTCATCCCCGGTCGAGCCCGCAGCGAGCTCACCTCCCGCGACCACGGAGCCAGACACTCGGCCCCGGTGAATCTGGGCAACGACCCCACGGTGACTCCTCTCTCGTGTGCTCCGACGTGCATCACCCTCGCAGGGGATCGTGGCCGTCCCGTTGCCCGTGCGCGACGGCTGCGCGTCGGCTGGCTGACGGCTCGGTGATCGGTCCTCCCGATCGTGCGTAGCCTGCGGCGATGGACTCCGAGCTGCGCGCGAGACGGGACGCGGTCATCCACGACCACATGGAGAGCGAGAACCGCAAGGACTGGGAAGCGACCCTCGCCACGTTCGACCATCCGCACTACGAGCTCGTCGCGACCGGCCAGGTCTTCGACGGCCGCGACGCGGTGCTCGACTACTACACATCGAGCCGGCGCGCGTTCCCGGACCAGCGCAACGAGATCCACGCCCTTCACCATGCGGACGACGCCGTGATCGTCGAGTTCGACCTCCTCGGGACGCACGGCGGCGAGTTCCTCGGAGTCGCACCGACCGGTCGGACGTTCCGCGTGCGCATGGCCGCGGTGTTCGAGTTCGCCGACGACCGCATCGTGTGCGAGCGCGTGTACTTCGACTCGAGCTCACTCCTGCACCAGCTCGGCATGGCCTAGGCGGCGAACGGGCCGGCCCGCGCGGCCGGTACGCTCCCGTGCCGGAGGCCGGGCATGACGACCGTCGACGCACAGCAACGCTCACTCTCGCCGTTCCTCCCGCGTCTCACGATCGAGTGGGCACGACGCGGGCACGAGCAGCCGTGGGCCCTCGTCGAGGGGTCGCTCCTCTTCGTCGACATCTCCGGCTTCACGAAGATGTCGGAGCGGTTGGCCCGCCACGGCCGGCTCGGCGCCGAGGAGGTGACCGACGCAGTCGAGGCGTGCTTCGGCGCGCT
>CAZXCB010000053.1:0-16616 GCA_964639075.1 uncultured Bifidobacteriaceae bacterium
GCGGGCGAACTCGAGCGCGTGACCGCGGCCGATGCCGCGCCCCGCGCCCGTCACGATCACAACCCGCTCGTCACAGATTCCCATGGGCGGGTCAACGTAGCCGGAGGCACTCGGCGCGCAGGGCCCGGGCGACGGCCGCGACATCTTCCCGACGGACGTGCACCGGCCGCACGGCCCACGTGAACCGGTACCGACCGGGACCGATGCGGTATTCGGGCAGCGTGTCCGGGCCGCAGGAGAGCGTGCCGAGCCCACGGTGCCGCGCGTCGACGTGCATGGTCACGGCCTCGTCCGGCACGAGGTCCTCCGCGTGCGTGGCCGCGGTCAGCTGCTCGGGTGTGAACCGGCTCACGTTCCACTGGAAGGGCACCGACGCCGTGACGAGCAGGCCGCGCCCCGCGGCGTCGTGCACCGCGCCCCACCGCGTGTCCGCGTGACCGCCGTGCTCCTGGGGCACGACGTACGGCACGTACTGGTCCGCGACGCTCGCCATGAAGCGGCCGAGGTGCGCGCCGCGCGCGCGGTCGGGGTACGACTCCATCGGGCCGCGGCCATACCACGTGACGCGGTCGAGCACGGCCGGCAGCGTGAACCGCCATCCGAGACGCGCGACGTCGTCGATGCCCTCGGGGATCACGACGTCCTCGGCCACCACGAGCGCGCCGTCGGCGAGCCGGCGCCATCGCTCGCGCTGGGTGATCACGAGGTCCGGGTCGCGGCCCCGGAGCTCGCGCTCGACGACGGTGATGCCACCCGTGCCCGGCGCGCCGCGCCGGCGCGTGTCGACGAGGCGCGTATGTGCCTCGAGGTGGTCGAGGCCCGCCGCGCGCCATTGGCCCAGCGGCTTCAGCTCCTGCAGGGGCGCGAGCTTCAGGCCGTCGTTGTCGGTCGGAGCCCGCCACAGCGTGAGCTGCGCCTGGTCGACGCTGCACAGCGCCTCGATCTCGGCATCGAAGGAGTCGGGCTCGCCGCGCCGCGCGTCCACGGGCGCCGGAGACTCGGATTTGGCGTGACGGACCGGACCGAGCCGGCGACCGGACGCGTGGATCACGGCCTGCACGCGTGCCACCTCGAAGCCGCGTGGCGCCCAGGCCTGCACGCCACGCGTCGTCAGCACCAGCGAGAGCACGCCCTCCTCGTCGGGCGCGATCTCGGGCACCGCGGCGGGCAGCGCCACCGTGGCCGACGCGCCGGGCGCGATCTCGGGCAGCTCGAGCACGGCTCCCGCCCGCACGTCACCGTCGACCGCGAACTCGTACCGGGCGCGCAGCCACGCGACGTCGCGGAAGTCCTGGCGGTTCGTGATCCGCACCCGCGGCGCGCGGCCGCCGAGATACTGGAGTGCAACGGGCGCGGCGAGCGCCTGGTGCTCCCACATCGCGGGCTTCGGCCTGCGGTCGGGCCACACCATGCCGTCGATGCAGAAGTTCACGTCGTTCGGCTCATCGCCGAAGTCGCCCCCGTACGCGATGCGCGTCGTCCCGTCCGGGAGCCGTTGCCGCAATCCGTGGTCCCAGAGCTCCCACACGAACCCGCCCTGGAGCCCCGGTGTCGCCTCGATCGCGTCCCAGTACTCGGCGAGGCAGCCGTTGCTGTTCCCCATCGCGTGCGAGTACTCGCACATGATCAACGGGAGCTCGCCCCGCCGGTGCTCCGCCCAGTCGACGATGTCCGCGATCTCGGGATACATCGGGCACAACACGTCGGTGGCCGTCTGCTCGCGGCCCCACTCCCACATGATCGCGCCCTCGTAGTGGAGCGGGCGCGTGGGGTCGTACCGACGGATCCACCCGGCCAACGCCTCGTGCGCGGCGCCATAGCCCGACTCGTTGCCGAGCGACCACAGGATGATCGACGGGTGGTTCTTGTCGCGGGTGACCATTCGGCTGCCGCGGTCGAGCAACGCCGGGGCGTAGCGCGGGTCGTGGCACAGGGCGAGGATGAACGCGTGGCTCTCGAAGTTCGCCTCGTCGACGACGTAGAGGCCGATCTCGTCGCAGAGGTCGTAGAAGGCGGGGTCGTTCGGCGCGTGCGACGTGCGGACGGCGTTGAAGCCGAACTGCTTCATCAGCACCAGGTCGGCGCGCATCTGCTCGACGGTGACGACGCGTCCGGTGCCCGGGTCGAAGTCGTGCCGGTTGATGCCCCGGATCAGCACCGGCTTCCCGTTGATCAGCAGCTCGCGGTCACGGATCTCGATCGAGCGGAACCCGACCGTGCACGAGGTGACCTCCCGGACCTCGCCGCTCGCGTCGAGCAACGAGACCACGAGGCGGTAGCGGTTCGGCACCTCCGCCGACCAGGGCTCGACCGCGAGGTCCAACATCGTCAGCTCCACGACGTGGCCGGTGAAGAGGTACGCCTGCCGGTCCGTCGGCACGCGGCCCTCCCGCGCGCGCCCGACCTTGCGCCCGTTCCGCGTCTCGAGCTGAGCCCGGACGGTGCAGTCGCGCACGGGGCGGTCGGCGAACCCGACCTCGACCCGCACCGAGAGCGACCCGGCGGCGGCTCCGGCGTCCCAACGCGGCGTGGCATGGACGTCCTCGATCCAGAGGACGTCGGTCGCGGTCAGCGTCACGCTCCGACCGATGCCCGCGTGCCACCACTGGTCCTGGTCCTCCACGTAGCTCGCGTCCGACCACCGCACGACCATGCACGCGAGCGTGTTGCCGGGACCGGGCCGGACGTGGTCGGTGACGTCGAAGGCGGCTTCCAGCCGCGAGTCCTTGCTGATGCCGACCGCCTGTCCGTTGACCCACACGTGGAGCACGCTGTCGGCCGCACCCACGTGGAGCAGCACGCGGCGGGCCGCCCACTCCGTCGGGACGGAGAACGTGGTGCGGTACAGACCCGTCGGGTTCGCGTCCGGCACGTGCGGCGGCACGCCGCGGAACGGCATCTGCACGTTGGTGTAGATCGGTCGGTCGAAGCCCTGCATCGTCCACAGTCCGGGGACGTCGACCTCGGCCCACGCCGCGTCGTCGTGGCCGGGTGCCATGAAGTCGGCGGGCACCGCCGCGGGCGAGTCGACCAACGCGAAGCGCCACCGCCCGTCGAGCGAGCGCACCCACGGGTTCGCGGCCGCGCCGGCGCGGGCGGTCTCGACGTCGGGCGAGGGGAGCAGCGGGCTTCGCATCGGCAGGCGATCGACGTGGGTGATCTCCGGCCGCGTCCACGCCTCGAGGCCGATCAGCCCTTCTGCTCGCCCTCGGCTTCGGTCCATCGGTCGGGACACTACGGTGCGCCCGTGCAGCTCGGCATCACGATGTTCGCGACCGACCGGACCATGGACCCGTGCGACCTCGCCCGCGAGGCGGAGGCCCGCGGCTTCCACTCGCTCTACCTCCCCGAGCACACCCACATTCCCGTGTCGCGGCGCACTCCACCACCCACCGGCGGCACCGAGCTGGCCGAGGAGTACCGGCGCACGCTGGACCCGCTCGTCGCGCTCGCGGCCGCCGCGTCGGTCACCGAGCGGATCCTCCTCGGTACCGGCATCTGCGTGGTCGCGCAGCGCGAGCCGATCGTCACCGCCAAGGCGATCGCGACGCTCGACCATCTGAGCGCGGGTCGGTTCGTCTTCGGCGTCGGCTTCGGCTGGAACGCCGACGAGATCGAACACCACGGCGTCGCCATGCCCGACCGCCGCGCCGTCGCGCGCGAGCACGTGCTCGCGATGCGCGCGTTGTGGCGCGACGACGTCGCCGAGTTCCACGGCGAGTACGTCGACTTCGGGCCGTCGTGGTCGTGGCCGAAGCCGGCCCGGCCCCACGGGCCGCCGGTCCTGATCGGCGGCGCACCCGGCCCGAAGCTCCTCGGAGCCGTCGCCGAGTACGCCGACGGGTGGATCCCGATCGGCGGGGCCGGGATCCGCGCCGCGCTCGACGACCTGCGCCGGGCGTGCGACTCCGTCGGCCGCGAACCAGCATCGATCCGGATCGTGCCCTTCGGCACCGTCCCGGACCCCGGCAAGCTCGACTACTACGCCGGTCTCGGCATCACCGAGATCGTGCTGCGCATTCCCGGCGGAGACCGGGACGCGGTGCTCCCGGTGCTCGACGAGTACGCCGGGCTCGTGCGCCTCGGGTGATCCGCGCCGGCAACCGGCTCCGAACGACCCCCGACCACCGAAGGAGGTCGTCCGTGCCCAGTGTCCGTGCCCGATTCGCCGTCATCATCGCTCTGGTCGCGGCCACCGTCGTCGGTGGTGTGCTCGCCGCGCCGGCCGACGCGTCCCGACGTCGAGCGGCGGTGCGCACGATCTCGATCGACGCGCGCGACTACTCGTTCGACGCCCCCGCCGCGATCCCGGCCGGGACCGTCCGCCTGGTCCTCCTCCAGCACGGGGACGAGCCCCACCAGGCCGGGCTCGTGCGGCTGAAGGGTGACGCCACGAGCGCGGAGTGGCTCGGCGCGCTGGCACAGAGCTTCACCGCGGCCGACCGGGTGGGCACCTTCGTCCCCGGCCCGAACACCTCCAGCCCGGGCCGCTCGTCGTCGGTGACGGTGAACCTGCGACCCGGTCGCTACGCGATCGTGTGCCTCATCCCGTCACCGGCCGACGGCACGCCCCACATCGTGAAGGGCATGATGCGCGATCTCACCGTGACCGGCAGCGCACGCGCGCGGCGGCTGCCGAGCGCACGGACCGTCACACTGCGCAATTACTCGTTCGGTGTCCCGCGCCACCTGCGGACCGGCGAGACCGTCACGGTCGTCAACCGCGGCCGGGAGAGCCACGAGATGGTGGTCGTACGGATGAAGCCCGGGACGTCGATCCAGGACCTCGTGCGCTGGGACCATCCCGCGTTCCAGCCCGAGCCGTTCCCCCAGCCCTACGAGGACGTGACCGGCGTGACCCCGATGGCCCCCGGGATGTCGGCACGCGTGACGCTGCCCGCGCGACCGGGCCGCTACGTGCTCGTGTGCTTCATCCCCGACGCCCGGAACCGGTCGCACCTCGAGCGCGGGATGATCCACCCGATCACCCTGCACTGACCGTTCCGCGGAATCGGGCCCGGGCTCCCCGGCCCGGTTCGTCGGTAGGGTGCGCCCGTGACCGACCCCGCCGTCGTCGAGATCGAGATCGCGGACGACCCGAGCTCCTGGCGTGACGCGGGCTTCGCGGTCGACGCGACGGGGCTCGCTCAGGTCGGCTCGATCGGCGTGCGCCTCGTCGGGCGCGCGGAGTCCGCCACGGGCGTGCGGGCGTGGACGTGGTCCGACCTCGGTGGCGACGGACCGATCGACGGGTTGGCGACCCGCGTGGGAACCCGGTCGGGCGCGGCACCCGGGGCGCACCCCAACGGCGCGACGATCCTCGACCACGTGGTGGTCGTCACGCCGAACCTCGAACGCACCGTCCCCGCGTTCGAGGCCCGCGGGTTGGCGGTGCGGCGGGTACGTCACACCGACGCGTACGGTCCCGCGTTCCGCCAGGTGTTCTTCCGTGGCGGCGAGACGATCATCGAGCTCATCGGACCCGACGAAGCGACCGACGGCGACGACCGGGACGCTCACTTCTACGGGCTCGCGTTCACCGTGGCCGACCTCGACGCCACCGCCGACGGGCTCGGCGACCGCCTCAGCCGGATCAAGGATGCGGTGCAGCCGGGTCGACGCATCGCGACGCTGCGCCACGAGGCGTTCGGGATCTCCGTGCCCATCGCGCTCATGAGCGCGTGAGTCAGGGCGCGGCGGCGAACTCGTAGCGCAGGATCTCGGCAACCGCGCGAAACCCGATCGCGCGGTAGATCGCGTTCGAGGTCGCGTTCTCCAGCTGGGTGTAGAGCAGGCACCCGAGGCCGGCGTCCTGCGCGGAGCCCGCCAGGGCCCCGACGAGCGCCGACGCGTAGCCGCGACCCCGCCGGTCCGGTGGTGTGTAGACGGGACCGATGCGTGTCGCCGCCGCGACCGGCGTCGAGCATCCGGCGACCGCGACCGGGCCGTCGTCGTCCCAGACGGAGAGCTCGCCGGCGCCGATGCGGCGAAGCACCGCCGACGGGTCCGACGCGAGCGCCTCGCCGGTCTCGACGCCGAACGCCGCGAACCAATCGACCACGAGATCCCGGTCCGCGTCCTCCACGCGCCGCGCGACGCCACTCGACGGTATCGGTGGCGGAACGACGCGATCGAGCGCGTACAGCCGCGACGGGTCCGTGGCGCTCGCGCTGCCGCGGGTCCGCTCGGTCCACCGACCCGCGAACCGTGCACTGGTCGTCACCTCGCCGTTCACACCCGGGAGCTCCATCCCGGCATCGACGATCGCGTCGACAACGGTGTCGACGACGGCAGGCGGCATGGGTGTCACGGTCGCGAAGAAGTGCGTCGGCCACTGGAACACGACGCCGACCACATCAACGCCCTGTTCCGCGAGCCAGAACCGGCCGGTCGCCCCGAGCGCCGCACACCGGTGCAGCAGGGTGAGGATCAGGTTGTGCTGCACCGGGTCCGACTCGAGGAAGGGCTCCGCCACCGTGAGGACGCGGCGCGGGTCCTGCTCGTGACGCACGCTGACGGCCATCGGCACATCCTGTCCGAACCCGGTGGCCCCGGTCCGCCGATTTCGGCGCGCGTCAGGCGACGGGGCGCGACCACGCGACCCGCGTGCGCGCCCGCGCGTAGCCCGCGCCTTCGTACAGCGCGAGCGCGCCGGTCGGGTTCTCGGCGTCGACGTCGAGCGTCGCGTACTCGAGGCCCTCGTCGGCGAACGCGACGGCGGTCGCGGCGAGCAGGGCCTTCGCCACTCCCCGACCGCGCCAGGCGCGGCGGACGCCGAGCTGGTGGGTCCAGCCCTCGGAGTACCCGAGCGCCTCCCACTCTCCGGGGTAGATCGAGTTGAGCGCGTACCCCACGACCTCGTCGCCGTCGAGCACGAGGAACGAGCAGTCGGCGCGGAAGTGCCGATCACCCGTCACGAGCCGACGCCACGACTCGGGATCGAGCTCACTCGACGCGAAGTGATCGCGGAAGGCCTCGTTGTGCGCGCGCCGAACGCGATCGTCGAAGTCGGGCGCGTACGGACGCACGACGAGGCCGTGGGCGGGTGGGGGCGCGGCGGCGATCCTGTCGAGCGGTCGACGCATCTGGAGGTAGTACCGCGACGGTGTGAATCCGAACGCGCTGAACAGGGACTCGCGACCGGGGTCGCCGTGCGACGCGGACAGCTCCAGCCAGCCGGGTGCACGGGAGTCGGCGGCCGCCGCCACCTCGACCCCCCGAGCGACGAGCCAGCCGACGAGCTGGGTCCCGAGCCCGCAGCGCCGCTTCGACGGCACCACTCCGCCCTCGAGCATGACGCGTCGCTGGTGGGCGCTGGGGATGCTCCACACCGTCCCCCATGCGACCACGCGACCGTCGATCCACCCGAGGCGGGTGTCGTGGGCCGCGTCGACGTAGGACAGCGCGAGCAGCTCCTCGACCTCTTCGCGTCCGACCTGCTCTCCGGAGCGGTCGACGGCCTCTGCCTCCGCCAGCGCGTCGGCCCATGCGTCGAGGTCCGCATCGGAGGCCGCCCGCCATTCGAGGTCCCCCACCGCCGCTGGTCCTACAGGCGCTCGATGATCGTCACGTTCGCCTGGCCGCCGCCCTCGCACATCGTCTGCATGCCGTAGCGGCCGCGGGTGCGCTCGAGCTCGTTCAGCAACGTGGTCATGAGCCGCACGCCGGTCGCGCCGAGCGGGTGTCCCAGTGCGATCGCGCCGCCGTTCACGTTGACCTTGTCGGGGTCGGCGCCGGTCTCGCGCTGCCATGCGAGCACGACCGACGCGAACGCCTCGTTGATCTCGACGAGGTCGATGTCGTCGAGCCGCATGCCCGACTTCTCGAGCGCGTACGCGGTGGCCGGGATCGGCGCGCTCAGCATGAAGATCGGATCGGCACCGCGCACCGAGAGGTGGTGGATGCGCGCCCGCGGCGTCAGTCCGTGCTCGGCGACGGCTCGCTCGGACGCGATGAGCATGGCGGCCGAGGCATCGGAGATCTGCGAGCTGACCGCCGCGGTGACGCGGCCGCCCTCGACGAGCGGCTTCAGCGAGCGGATCTTCTCCCAGTTCGGCTCCCGCGGCCCTTCGTCGCGCGTGGCGTCGCCGAACGGGACGATCTCCGCCTCGAAACGGCCCTCGGCCTGGGCCCGCAACGCGCGCTCGTGGGACTGCACGGCGAACTGCTCCATGTCGTCGCGGGTGATCCCCCACTTCTCCGCGATGAGCTCGGCGCCGCGGAACTGCGAGACCTCCTGCGTGCCGTAGCGCGCGACCCAACCCTCGCTCGTGGAGAACGGGTCGGTGAAGCCGAACTGCTCGGCGACGGTCATCGCCGAGGAGATCGGGATCATGCTCATGTTCTGCACGCCGCCCGCGACCACGAGGTCCTGGGTGCCGCTCATCACCCCCTGGGCCGCGAAGTGCACCGCTTGCTGGCTCGACCCGCACTGGCGGTCGACGGTGGTGCCGGGCACCTCCTCGGGGAGGCCGGCGGCGAGCCAGCAGGTGCGCGCGATGTCTCCGGCCTGCGGGCCGATCGCGTCGAGGCATCCGAACACGACGTCCTCGACCGCGGCCGGGTCGACGCCGGTGCGGGCGAGCAGCTCCTGCAGCACGTGGGCGCCGAGGTCCGCCGGGTGGACCTGGCTGAGCGATCCGCCCCGCCGGCCGACTGGCGTGCGCACGGTGTCGATGATGAAGGCTTCGGTCATCATTTCGGCTCCTTCGCTCGGATGATCAGAGTCGGGTACGCGTCGGGACGCTCCGGAGCGGCTCGGCCTCCGCTGCGCTGCGGCCTCGGAGTTCGAGCGTTCTCGTCGCACATCAGGCGCCGTCCTTCTCCGTCGGTGGGTCAAGGATCGCGCGGGCGACGCGGTCGCGGTGCCACGCGGCATCACCCCATGCGCCGGCGAGCGCCCAGGCCCGCTTCATCCACAGGTGGAGGTCGTGCTCGTACGAATAGCCGATCGCGCCGTGGCACTGGAGCGCAGCCCGGGCGGCGAGCTTGGCGGCGTCGGCGGCCTGTGCCTTCGCCATCGCAACGTGGAGCGTCAGCTCCGGATCGCCGGTCGCGAGCGAGTTGGCGGCGCGGTACACGAGCGGCGCCGCGAACTCGATCGCGATCCGCACGTCGGCGAGGTGGTGCTTGATCGCCTGGAAGGAGCCGATCGGCGCGCCGAACTGCTTGCGCTCGCTCACGTACTCGACAGTCATCGCGAGCATGCGCCGCGCGAGCCCGACGAGCTGCGCCGAGTAGCCGAGGTTGCCGCGCCAGAACGCCTGCGACAGCTCGTGACGATCGAGGCGCCGCGCGTCGGTCGCGGTGTCGAGTCGCACGAGCCGCCGGCTCCCGTCGACCGACGTCTCGCGCGTGTACTCGGCGCGCGTGACCACCTGAGCGACCGGAGCGAGGAACACGACGGCATCCACGGTCGCGCCGTACGGCGCGAGCGGGTCCCCCGCGGTCACCGTCATCGAGCCGTCGGCGAAGCCGGGCTGCTCCGTCGCCGTCAGTGGGGCGCCGACGAGCACGTGCTCGACGAAGGGCTCGGGCAGCGCAGCCCAGCCCGCCTCCTCCGCGAGCAGCACGACGTCGAGCTCGGTGAGGCCGAGCCCGCCGTCGGCTTCGGGGATCAGCGCGCCGAGCACCCCCATCTCGCCGAGCGCGCGCCACGCGGCACCACTGCGGCCGTCCTCGTTGGTCCACGCTGCCCGCACCACGGTCGGGGGGCACTCCTTCTCGAGCAGGTCCCGGACCGCGTCGCGGAACGCGAGCTGGTCGTCGGTGAACGCGAGCTCCACGCCGTCTACTTCCTCGGCAGCCCGAGCACGCGCTCGGCGATCACGTTGCGCTGGATCTCGTTGGTCCCGGCATAGATCGGTCCGGACAGCGCGAACTCGAAGCCCTTCATCCACGCGGACTCGAGCTCCGCCTCGGGGCCGAGCAGGTCCAGGGCGGTCTCGTGCAGCCGCACGTCGAGCTCGGACCAGAACACCTTGGTCAGGCTGGACTCCGCGCCGGGCGCATCGCCCGCGAGGGTGCGCGTCACGGTGCGCAGCGTCTGGAGCTGGTACGCCTCCGCGTCGATCACGGCCTGCGCGACGCGTTGGCGCAGACCCGGGTCGCTCGCGTCGGTGCCGCGCTCGCGGTACAGCCCGACGAGACGATGCGCGGTCGCGAGGAACCGGCCGGGGCTGCGCAGCGTGAGACCGCGTTCGGAACCTGTCGTCGCCATCGCGACGCCCCAGCCGTCGTCGACCTCACCGAGCACGAGGGCGTCGGGAACGAACGCGTCGGTGAAGAACACCTCGGCGAAGCCTTCGTCGCCGTCGAGGCGACCGAAGCCGCGCACCGTCACCCCGGGCGTGTCGAGGGGGACGAGGAAGTACGTGAGGCCGCGGTGGCGCTCGGCCGTCGGGTCGGATCGGAACAGGCCGAAGAGATGCGTGCAGAACGCGCCGCGCGTCGTCCAGGTCTTCTGACCGTTCAGGCGCCAGCCGCCGGCGTCGTCGTCGCGGGTCGCGGTGGATCGGATCCCGGCCAGGTCGCTGCCCGCGTCCGGCTCGGACCAGCCCTGGCACCACGTCTCCTCACCGCTCGCCATCTTCGGCAGGTAGCGGTCCTGCTGCTCGGGCGTGCCGAACTCGAAGATCGTCGGCGCCAGGAGGAAGATCCCGTTCTGGGTCACGCGCTGGGGTGCCCCGGCCCGGTAGTACTCCTCCTCGAAGATGAGCCACTCCCAGAGGCTCGCCCCGCGCCCGCCGTAGGACTCGGGCCATGAGACCACGGCGTAGCGGGCGTCGAAGAGCCTCCGCTCCCACTCGAGGTGCCGGGCGAAGCCCTCCCGGGTGTCGCCGCTCGGCAGCGGCCCCCTCGGCACGTTCGCCGCGAGCCACTCCCTGACCTCGCCCCGAAACGCCTGCTCCTGCGGGCTCCAGGTGAGGTCCACTCAGCCCTCGCCGAGGGCCTGGGCCTTGGCCCAGCGGTAGTCGGCCTTGCCCGACGGCGAACGGACGATCTCGTCGACCAGGTGCACCTCGCGCGGCACCTTGTAGCCGGCGATCGAGGTGCGGGCGTGCTCGGCGAGCTCCTCGGCCGTCGGGGTCGCGCCGGCGCGGGCCTTGACGACCGCGGCGACACGCTCACCCCACCGCTCGTCGGGCACGCCGACGACCACCACGTCGAACACGTCGGGGTGGGACTTCAGCGCGAGCTCGACCTCCTCGGGGAAGATCTTCTCGCCGCCCGAGTTGATGCTCACCGAGCCGCGCCCGAGGAGCGTGATGGTGCCGTCGGCCTCGACGCGCGCCATGTCGCCCGGGACGACCCAGCGCTCGCCGTTCATCACCATGAACGTGGACGCGGTCTTGGCTTCGTCCTTGTAGTAGCCGAGCGGCATGTAGCCCTTGCGCGCGAGCCGGCCGACGACACCGGAGCCGGGCGCGAGCGGCACGCCGTCGTCGTCGAGCACCATCGTGTGATCACCCATCGTGAAGCGGGGCTTGCCCTCGGAGTCGGCGCCGGCGACCGAGCCCTGGAAGCCGGTCTCGGACGCACCGAGCGAATCCACCACGGCGACGTGCGGGAGCACCTCGGCGATCTTCGCCTTCACCGCGGGCGACAGGATCGCGCCACCCGAGCCGATGACGAACAGGTTCGAGAGGTCGTAGTCGGCGCCGTCGTCCTCGAGCGCCTCGATGAGCGGACGCGCCATCGCGTCGCCGACGAGGCTGATCGTGAGCACGTGCTCACGGACGACCGTCGCCCACACCTCGTGCGGGTCCATCTTGCGCTGGCTCGTGAGCACGAGCGTGTTGCCCTGGAGGAGCAGCATCAACGCCACCCACTGCGCGGCGCCGTGCATGAGCGGGGCGATCGGCATGCCGACGAGCGACCCGCCGGTCTTGGCCTGCTCGACCATCGCCTCGGGCGACTCGAAGTTGCTCACGCCACCGCCCATCAGCGCGCCGATGGTGGAGTGGAAGAAGTCCTCCTGGCGCCACATCACCCCCTTGGGCATCCCCGTGGTGCCACCGGTGTAGAGCATGTAGAGGTCGTCGCCACTGCGCGGTCCCGGCACCCGCTCGGCGGACGCGGCGGCGAGCGCGGCCTCGTACTCGACCGCGCCGATCGTGGCGAGGTCCTCGCTCGTGTCGTCCTCGACGGAGACGAACGTCGTCAGCTTCGGGCACTCGGCTCGGACGTGCGCGATGTGCGGGATGAACTCGCGCCCGTGGACGAGCGCGACGAGGTCCGCGTTGTCGAACAGGTACGCGAGCTCGGCCTCCACGTAGCGGTAGTTCACGTTGATCGGGACCCCGCGTGCCTTCCAGATGCCGAACATCGCCTCGACCCACTCCGGACCGTTGTAGGAGTAGATCCCCACGTGGTCACCGGTACGAAGACCGTGTGCGATCAGGTGGTTCGCGAGGCGGGTCGAGCGCTCGTCGAGCTCCCGGAACGTGTACCGCCGGTCTCCACAGATGACCGCGGTGTTGTCGGGGACGACGTCCGCGACGCCCTCGATCAGATCGGCGAAGTTCCAGTCCATGGGCGTCCTTACTTCCTGACGATGACGCAGCTGCCGTGGCCGAACAGGCCCTGGTTGATCGTGAGCCCGACCCGGGCGCCGTCGACCTGGCGGGCACCGGCCTCGCCGCGCAGGTGCCACGCGATCTCGCACACCTGCGCGATGGCCTGCGCGGGCACGGCCTCACCGAAGCTCGCGAGCCCGCCGCTCGCGTTCACGGGGATGCGACCGCCGATCGTGGTGTCTCCGTCGCGCACGAGGCGCTCGGCCTCGCCCTCCTTGCAGATCCCGATGGCCTCGTACCAGTCGAGCTCCAGCGCGGTCGACAGGTCGTAGACCTCGGCGAGGTCGAGATCCTCCGGGCCGAGACCCGCCTGCTCGTACGCGGCGTGCGCGATCGACTCGCGGTACCCGCGCTCGGGGGGCGCGACGCCGTAGCCCGAGTCGGTCGCGAAGTTCGGCAGGTCGATGACGGTGTTGGGATAGCTGGGCGTGACCGTGCTGACGCCGGCGATGCGGATCGGGTCCGAGATCCCGACGGACTTCGCGTAGTCGATGCTGCTGACGATCAAAGCGGCCGCGCCGTCGGACGTCGCGCAGATCTCGAGCAGGCGCAACGGGTCCGACACGATCGGCGACGCGGCGACGTCGGCGATGGTGACCTCCTTGCGGAACCGCGCGTAGGGGTTCTCGAGGCCGTGCCGCGCGTTCTTCACCTTGATCGCGGCGAAGTCGTCCTGGGTAGCGCCGTGCAGCTCCATCCGCCGGCGGGCGTACAGCCCGAAGTACGTCGGGTTCGTCGCGCCGAGCAGCCGGAAGCGCAGCCAGTCGGGGTCGTCACCGCGCTCACCGGCGTTCGGCGCGAGAAATCCCTTCGGCGTGGTGTCGGCACCCACGACCATCGCGACGTCGGCGAGGCCCGCGAGGATCTGGGCGCGGGCCGAGGCGAGCGCCGTCACTCCGCTCGCGCACGCCGCGTACGAGGACGACACCGACGCGCCGTTCCAGCCGAGAGCCTGCGCGAACGTCGCGCCCGCGACGTACCCGGGGTATCCGTTGCGCACCGTGTCGGCACCGCACACGAGCTGGATGTCGCGCCAGTCGACTCCCGCGTCCGCGAGCGCGGCACGGGCGGCGACCACGCCGTACTCGACGAAGTTGCGGCCCCACTTCCCCCACGGGTGCATCCCCACCCCGAGGACCGCGATCTCCTTGTCACCCACGCCCGGTCACCCCCCGTTGTGCCATTCCTGCGCCACTTCCCCGCGCATATCGCGGGTTTGTGGCGCAAGAATCGCAGTGGCTCATGCCGGCACCGGCTTCCACTGCCAGATCACGTACTCGTGGTCGTCGTCCGAGTAGAGCGTCCCGAGCACCAGCTCGACCTCCATGCCCGCGTGCAGCTCGGCCGGGTCGGCGTCCGGCACGAGCGGGCCGAGCACCACCATCTGCTCCTCGGCGAGCTCGACCGCCAGCACCGTGTACGGCACGAACGGGTCCGGTGCCACGTACGGCGCGGGCGGTTGGTAGTGGTTCGTGGTCCAGGACCAGACCTTGCCGCGGCGGGACAGCTCGACCTCGGTCAGCTCCTCGGTGGGCGCGGCGGGGTTGCGGCTGAACGCGAGGTTCTTCGGGAAGAAGTAGCTGCCGGTCTCCACACCTCGGCTCGCGAGCAGCGCCGGCTCGTCGCCCGTGGTGAACCAGCCCTCGACGGCGGGGACTCGACTCGTCTGGGTCATCTCTCCTGCTCCTGGCACGCGTGCACGGCGGCGCAGCCTACCGATCGGGATCGGGAGGCGATCCCAGCCGGGTCAGCGTGCGCTCGGCCTCGGCCATCACCGTCGACACGATCGATTCGACCGTCGGGAGCGCCTCGATGACCCCGACGACCTGGCCGGTCGGCAACACCCCGGCGTCGAGTCGACCGTCGACGAGCGCGGCCTTGGTGAGCATCGGCGCGTTCGCCGCCATCGCGACCTGCGCCCACGTGAGGTCCTGGCTCTGCTTCATCGCCCGGCCCTCCGCCGCGAGGTCGCGCCGCGTCCTGCCGGAGAGCGAGCGGAACCGCCACGCGTTCGCGAGCGACCGCGGCAGCGCGGCGAGCCGGCCGGCCGCGCCCTCGAGGTGCTCGACGAGCTCGGTGCGGATCACGCGCTGCGGATGACCGTCGACCTGCGTGGTCACCACGGTGTCGGTGACGGCGGCCTGGAGGTAGCGCTGCTTCACTGCGTCGGGCACGCGGCTCTCCGCGCTGAGCAGGAACCGCGTACCCATCGCGACGCCGGCCGCGCCGTAGGCGAGCGCGCTCACGAGGCCGCGGCCGTCGAAGTAGCCGCCGGCCGCGATCACCGGGATGTCGACCGCGTCGCACACCTGGGGCAGCAGCAAGGACGTCGGCACGGTGCCGGTGTGGCCGCCGCCCTCGGCGCCCTGTGCGATCACGGCGTCGACACCCCAGGCCGCGACCTTCTCGGCGTGGCGGCGCGCCCCGACCGTCGGCATCACGACGACCCCATGGTCCTTGAGCGACTTCACGAGCCGCTCGCCCGGCGCCTGGGCGAAGCTCGCGACCTTCACACCGGTGGCGACCATCAGCTCGATGCGGCGGTCGACGTCGGGTTGGTCCGAGCGCAGGTTGACGCCGAATGGCCGGTCGGTGCGCGACTGCACCGACTCGATCGCATGCGTCAGCTCGGTGAGATCCATGGTCGCGCTCGCGAGGATGCCGAGCCCGCCGGCCGCGCTCGTCGCCGCGGTGAGACGTGCGCCCGCGACCCAGCCCATGCCGGTCTGGACGATCGGACACCGGACCCCGAAGAGCTCGCAGGCGCGCGTGCGCAGCGCCGACTGCGTCACGCCGACCGCCCGCTCACGGCTGCGGCACTTCCCGGTCGCGGAGGCCGTGGGGATCGATGACCGCGCGGATCAGCTCGAGCTCGTCGGGCGTCGGGGCGCGCGTCTCCGGGACGTCCGTGGGGACGACGAGCTCGAAGCCGGTGGCGTCGACGATCGCCTCGACCGTGACCCCCGGGTGGACCGACCGCAGGCGCATCCGGTGGTCGGGCGTCTCGAAGTCCAGGACGCCGAGGTTCGTGACGACGTGGCGCAGGCGGTGGTACCGACCGGCGGGCCCGAGGGCCGCGGCGCGGTCGTAGCCGACGCCGGTGACGACGTCGACCTTCGGCACGAACACGCGCGCCGAGTGGTTCGGGACGAAGTAGCTCGTCGTGTTCTGGATCGTGTTGCCGGGCGCCCCGCGGAAGCCGAGCAGCTGGGCCCTCGGCCGATCCCAGTCGCCGACGAAGGCGAAGTTCTGGTTGCCGAACGCGTCGATCTGGCTCGCGCCCATCATCACATGGCGGCGACCGGACCACACGACGTCGAACATCGAGCGGTACGGGTTCCACGCCTCGATCGTCTTCACCGCGTCCGTCGGTCCGACCGGGTACGGGCCGCTGACGAGCAGCGCCTCGCCGTCGGTCATGACGAGATCGGGCGAGAAGCTCGACCGGGCGAGGCGGCCGCCGATCATCGGCACGGTCCCGATCGGGTTCGCCAGGATCTCGCCGTCGCCGCGGAAGCACTCCGCGACCGCGACCACGCAGTACTCCGCGCGCGTGATCAGGTCGCTCAACTCACTGCTCACAGCCCCGCCACCTTCCGGTACTCGGCGTGGTCGCCGCAGTCGAGGTAGCGGGCCTTCCACTCGGCCCACGCCTCCGGCGTCTTCGCGCTCGCGGCGTACGCCCGCTGGAACTCCTCGTCGCGGGGGTAGTCCGGGACGCACTCGGTGAAGTGCGCGCCGAACGGTGCCTCGACGACGCCGTCGGTCATGAGCCGGTTGATGCGCAGTGACTGGACCGGACCGCCCGCCGCGAGGTCGTCGGTGTCGACGACCCGCTCCACGCTCATGAACCGCCGGTCGGCGGCCATGCAGAAGAGATCGTCGAAGTACGGGTCGACGTTGAGGTACTGCCCGTTGCCACGTCGGTCGCCCCGGTGCATGTGGATCAGCGCGACGTCGAGCTGCAACGCCGGCGCGGCGACCAGCTCCTCGCCGTAGTCGTACGGCGTCGTGACCAACCGGATCTCGGGCTGGCGG
>CAZXCB010000054.1:0-16584 GCA_964639075.1 uncultured Bifidobacteriaceae bacterium
GGAAGCAGGTGTTCCCACCGCCGCCGCCACCGCCGCCGCCGCCACCGCCGTTGGCGCCGGCGCCACCGGCACTCCCGCTGCGACCGATCCACGTGGCACCCGCCGCGCCGGCATCGGCCGCGCCGCTCGAGCCGGCACTGCCGGCCGTACCCGCGGCACCGCCGGTGCCCCCGCCACCGTCCTCGGAGCCACAGAATCCGCCCGCGCCTCCGCCGCCTCCGGCCGCGCCGCCGCCACCGCTGCCGCCGTTGTTCCCGGCGGGCGACGACGTGGACGTGGCGTCACCACCTCCACCGCCGACACCACCCGTTCGCGACCCGCTGCCCGCGTTGCAGCTCGAACCGTTCCCCGGCGCGTACGTGGAGCCGTTGGCGCCGTCGCACCCGACGACGGTCGCGTCCGCTCCCGGCGCCGTCGAGTCGGCGCCGTCGATCCCGTCCGCCGCGGTCACCCGGGCGTTGTTGATCGTGAGCGAGGCCGGGCTCCCGGCGCTCGCACCGACGGCCCGGACGCCGTAGGAGCTGGCGCTCGCAGCCAGCCCGGTGTTGAGCCCGTTGACCGTGAGGCCGTCGAGCGTGACCGAGTACGCGCCGTTGACGAAGACGCCCTGGGGGGTCCCCGAGAGCTTCGTCAGCGTGCGGTTCGGTGTACCCGTCGCGCCGGCCGTGCCCGGCCGGCTCCACCCGGCGAACTGGTCGAAGCCGCCGAGCACCATGACGTTCGCCTGGATCGTCGTGCCGCCGGCGGGCGCGTAGGTCCCGGCCGCGACCGCCACCTGCGGCCGTCCCTGCGATCCGGCCTGCGTCACGGCCGCGCCGACCGTCAGCTTCGGCGACGCGACCGTGCCGGTGTTGGCGTCGTTGCCGAAGCTCGACACGAAGACGGCGTTGCGCACCTCGAAGGTCACCGGGTTCGTGACCGCGGTCTGGGAGTTCCAGTCCGACTGCGTGGCCTGCAGGGTGTACACACCCGGCGCGAGCGACGGCGTCGCGCTCCACGTACCGCCGTTCGGCGTGATCGCCGCCGAGTAGGACGTGGCACCGCTGGTGCAGCCGTTGCAGGGGTACACGTTCACGTTCACCGCGCCGGCGTCGCCGCCGTCGATGCCGGCGTCACCGGTGAGCAACGTCGCGCTGATGGTGTCGAGGTTGCCGCGGTTCGTCGGCGACTCGATGCTGACCGACGGAAGGGCGTTGTCCACGAGGCCCGTCGCCGACGGTGCCTGCGGTGCGGCCACGCTCGCGCCCTTGGCGTTGATCGCACGCACCTCGTACTTGCACGTGACGCCCTGGCCGCACGCGTGGACGAAGAACGTCGACGTGCCGTCGCCGGTCGCGGTCCACGGTCCGTAGGTCGTGCCGTCGTTCGTCGACACCCGGTACTGGTACGTGGTGATCGGCCAGTCCGAGAGCGGGACCGTCGCCGCGGTCCACGACAGCTCGGCGCCGCCGAGACTCGCGCGGCTCGTCGCCGCGGTCAGGTTGCTCGGCGCGGAGGGGAGCGGGTTGTCGTTGTCGAGGATCGTGACCGTGGCCGGGTTGTGGCCGGGAAGCGCGTTCGTGAGGCTCGACAGGGCCAGGGTGAAGCTCTCGTTGCTCTCGATCGTGAGGTCGTTGACGATCGAGACGGTCACCTTCTTGCTCAGGTTGCCGGGAAGGAAGGTCAGCAGCTTGTTGGCGACCGGCTTGTAGTCGACGCCCGAGGCCGCGGTCCCGGCGGCCGAGTTCACGCGCGCGGTGATCGTGTTCGTCGACTTCACGTTCAAGGTCACCGTCGCGGTGACGTTGATCGTGCCGGCATCCCCTTCGCTCATGGACACGTCGCCGATCGACATCACCGGGACCGGCACGCTCGGGTTGTCGTCGTCGACGATCGTGCCCGTGCCGACCGCGACGCCGAGTGCGGCGCCGAAGTTGTCCGACAGCGTCACGCTGAAGGCCTCGTCGCCCTCGTTCACGGTGTCGCCCTTGACCGACACCGTGACGACCTTGAACTTCTTGCCGGCCTCGATGACCACCTGCTTGTTGGTCTGGGCCGTGTAGTCGGGGCCGGCGGTGGCCGTGCCGTTCGCGGTCGAGTACCGAGCGGTGACCGGTGCGGTCGAGACCCGGTCCAGTGACACCGTGAAGCTCATCGTCTTCGAGCCGGTGTCGGCTTCCACGACCTGCGAGTCGCCGATCGACAGCACCGGCGGGTGCGCCTCGTCGTCGACGATGGTGCCGGGCGCGGCCGCGCTCTGCGAGTTCGCGGGGTTCGTCGCGGTGAACACGAAGTTCTCGGCGTCGGCCTCGAAGGTCGGGTCGTCGGTCACCGGAACGTTCACCGTCTGGACGAGCGCGCCGCCCGGCGTGAACGTGAGCGATCCGCTCGTGCTCGTGTAGTCGCTCCCCGCCGTTGCGTGGTTCGGCGTGGAACCGTTGCTCGTCGCGTAGTTCACGGTGACGTTCGACCTCGTCGGTCCCTCGATCGACACCTTGAACGGCACCGGGTTGCCGGAGTTCTCCGTGGTGGAGCCACCCTCGACGCGAACCTGCGGCACCTCATCGTCCCGGATGCGGCCCGTGGCCGTCGGGTTGGCGATGAGCGCGTTGGTGGCGGCGCTGAGGTTCAGCGAGAACGTCTCGGTCTGCTCGAAGACGCTGTCGTTCTTCAGCGTCACGTTGACGGTCTGGACCTGCGAACCGCCCGGGTTGAACGTCAGGTCGCCGCTGGTCGCGTCGTAGTCGGTGGCCGCGGTCGCGGTGCCGTCGGCGGTCGCGTAGTGGACGGTCGTGACCTCGCCGGCGGGCTGGTTCAGCCGGACCGTGAACGGCACCACCGCGCCCGGTCCCTCGTCGGCCCAGCCGCCCTTGGCCACGATCGTCGGGTCGTCGGTCACCGTGTAGTTGACGACGGACGAGCTCGGGCCGTTGCCGTTGAGGTCCGTCGCCGTGACCGTGAAGGAATGGGGACCGATCGTGGACGTGTCGATCGGCGACCCGTTGCTCGTCGTGCCGGCACAGGTCGCGACGCCGACGCCGAACGGCCCGTCGTTGCAGGAGTACGCGGCGTTGACCACCGCGCCCTGGGCGAAGGACGCGCCGTCCGCCGGCGACGTGATGGCGATCGACGGCGCGTTCGTGTCGGTCGGCCAGATGGTCGTGGTCGAGAGCGGGGGCGACGCGCTCGGGTAGCACGTGAGGTTGAGGTCGGCGTTGCCGAGACCGGACGGGAGGTCTGCGTTGACGATCATCGACAGGCCCCAGTCGCTGTAGCTCGTGCCGTACAGCTTGGGTTGCACGACGCTCAGCGCCGCGCCGGTGGCCTTGAGGGTCGCGTTGATCGTGGGCAGCTGGTAATTGGTGCCCGCGTTGATTGGGCCGGGCACCGTGACCTCGATGATCGTGCCGGCGGCGCCGTTGGTGGTCGAGGTGATGCTCGGCGTGCTGTTCAGGCCGGAGCCCCCGCTCAGCGTGGCGTTGCCCACGAGCTGGGAGTTGGCCGGTACCGACGTCCGGTAGTGGAGGTTGCGGATGTTCTGGAGGGTGGCACCACTGCCGAGGTCGGGGTTCTCGTTGCCGGCCGCAGGTGTCAGCGCGACCGCGAAGTTCCCGTTCTGGTACACGTGGGTCACCGCCGTCGACGTGATGACCTGGTCGCGGGTCGCGGTCTGGGACCCGATGACCGGCACGTTGGTGACGAGACAGGCGAGTGGGACGCTCACGGTGTCCGCGCCTGCGGGCGCGACACCGACCGTCCCCGCGGCGAGGAACGCCGAGGTGCTGAGCCCGAGCACCGACAGGATGGCTCCGACCTTCGTGCGCATGTTCCCCCCTACCACTGCCCGAGACCCGTGGGATCCTACGACGATCCGGGCCCGCCGCACAGGGGTTCCGCGCTCGGACGGGTCGTGTCGGCTCCCGGGGGCGCGCGAAGAGCGATCGGCCGGCTACTCTGCGTGACGTAGTGGCGGCCGACCGCCGTGGAGCGAGATCGGGTCGGCGGCGTCAGAGATCCGGGATCCAGATCGCGGAGTCGTCGCACCCGTCGGCGGTGTGGCCGACGCCGCGGGCGCGACCCTCGGTGCTCCACCGCCCAACGAGGGCGGCGCCGAGCGCGTCGACGCCGTCGTGGGACCACATCGCGACGTCGGCCGGCAGCGCCACGTGCGGCGCGAGCAGCGCCAGCCGTGCTCGGAGCCCGGCGAGGCTCGTCTTCTTCGGCACCGCCCCGCCGGCGAGCACGCGGAAGAGCCCGGCGGGGTAGACCTCGAGCGGCTCGTGTCCCGCACGTCGGAGGCCCGTCCAGACCGCGAACCCGACCTGCATCCACCCGGGGACCCGACTCGGATCGGTCGGGGTGGTCCACGGCACCCAGATCCCCGCGTCCTGACCGAGCGCGATCTCGCCGCAGCGCGCGGTGCGGAACTTCGCCGCGAGGTGCATGTCGTGCGCGTGCACGCCGAGGCTGAGCGCGCCCGGCGCGTCGATCGCGATCGCTGCCGCGGGGCCGGCCATCGCGACGAGCTCGGACAGCTCGGTTGGATCCGCCGGATCGAACGTCCGTGCCGCGGTCACGCGGATTCGGGAACCGCGCACCCCGAGCCCGACTGCGTGCACGACCGACGCGCCGAGGTCGATCCCGACCCACGTCGAGGTCATCGCGTTCGTCCGGCTCATCGCGCGAGCATGTCCGACCGCGACCGATCGGGTCGCGGAGTCGCCGATGCCGACGCCCCGTCCCTTCAGCCCTCGGCTTCGGCCGAGAGCTGTGCGAGGCCCTTCTCGAAGTCGGGGCCGACCATCTTGTCCATGTTCATGAACACGCCCATCACGCGCGTCATCAGCGTCTTCCTGCCGATCATCGACCACACGACGTCCGTTCCCGCGTCGGTCGGCGTGAGCGTGAACCGCACGGTGCTGCTGGACTTGAACGGCCGGTGGAACGTGAGCGCGATCACGATCTCGCGCGGCGGGTCGGCTGCGGTGATCCGCATCTCGCCGGCACCGGCCTTGCGGTTGCCGCCCCATTCGTAGATCGCACCGACACCGGACTCGGTGCCGGTGTAGGCGCGGTCGAGGTTCGGATCGATCCCCTCCCACGGCGACCAGTCGATCCACCGGTGGAAGTCCTCGATCAGCGCATACACGGTCTCCGGTGGCGCGGCGATCGTCCTGCGCCGCTCCACCACGAACTCGCCGGAGTTGGCCTCGGTCATCACGGTCCCTTCGCCGTCGGGCGCCGGACGCTATCGCCCCGTCCGCCTACGATTCCGCGGCGAATGACTCGCCCGGCCCCCGATCGTCGGTTCTGGTGGGCTCTAGTGGCGATCGTCGCCGTCGGCCTCGCGATCCGGCTCACGTGGATCCTCGTCAGCCGCCAGCACCACGCGTTCGGGGGTGACGCGGGGTTCTACCACCGGGCCGCGAACCTGCTCGCCGACGGCAAGGGCTTCATCCAGCCGTACCACGTCGCGCTCGCGCGCCCCGCCGCCGACCACCCGCCGCTCTACACGTTGTGGCTCGCGATCCCGTCGCTGCTCGGCTTCCGGAGCGAGCTCGCGCATCTCGTGTGGTCGTCGGTCCTCGGTGCCGGGACGATCGTGCTCGTCGGCATGACCGGGCGCGAGATCGTCGGTGTGCGCACCGGACTGATCGCCGCCGCGATCGCCGCGGTGTACCCGAACGTCTGGGTGCCGGACGGCTCGCTCATGGCCGAGACGGTGTCGATGTTCACGATGGCCGTCGCGTTGCTCTTCGCGTACCGCTACTGGCACGAGCCGAGTTGGACGAAGCTCGCGGTCGTCGGCGTCGCGGCCGGCGCCGGCGCGCTCAGCCGGTCGGAGATGGTGCTCATCGTGCCGCTCATGATCGTGCCGCTTGCGGTGCTCGCACCCGGCCCGACGCGGGCGGACCGCTGGCGCGGGGTCGTCGCCGGCACGCTGGCCGCGCTCGTCGTGATGGCGCCGTGGCTCGCGTACAACGTGTCACGGTTCGAGGAGCCCGAGCTGCTGAGCACGCAGTTCGGCCTCACCCTGTCGTCGGCGAACTGCGACGGGGTCTGGAACGCCCACCACAAGAGCTACTTCGACATCCGGTGCTCGCAACGTATCGAGTCGACGTTGCCGAAGGGCCTCGACGCTTCGCAGCAGGACGCTCGCCACCGCCGCATCGCCCTCCGCTACGTGCGCGACCACCTCGACGAGCTCCCGGAGGTCGTGGCGGCTCGGATCGGGGCGATCGTGGGTCTGTACCACCCCGACCTCCAGATCCGGCTCGACGGCTACTTCGAGGGGCGCGGGCTCGGCCAGGCGCGGGCGGGGATGTACTCGTTCTACGTCCTGGCGCTGCTCTCGATCGCCGGCGCCGTGGTGTTGCGTCGGCGGCGGTCGGTCCCGGTCTTCCCGCTCCTCGTCGCGCCGGCCATGGTGCTCGTCACCGCGGTCACGATCTACGCCAGCACCCGGTTCCGTGCCTCCGCCGAGGTCGCCCTATGCCTGCTCGCCGCCGTGGCGGTCGACGCGGCCCTGGCCCGCTGGTGGACGGGACCGGCGGCGCCGATCCACGCGGAGCCGGAGCGCGCGTCGGCGGCAGGGGCAGCCGCGCCCTGACGCGGTCGCGTCAGCGCACGTGGACCTGGTTCGCCGGCGGTTCGAGGCCGGGCCGACCGTCGAGCCCGATGGTCCACACGTCGAACACCCCGGACCCGGGCTCGGTCCGACGCCAGCGGTCGTAGGCCGAGAAGGCGCCCTGGTAGTGGATCGTGCGCTTGCGGCGCAGCAGGTCGGCGCAGTCGTGGAAGTTCGAGCACGGGGTGCGCCCCGCCAGGTTCGCGGCGAAGTGGTCCCGGACCGCGGCCGCGTCGTCGGAGCCGGCGGCGACGGCCGCGAGGCCGAGGAGGATCGCGCAGTCGTAGGCGCCGGCGGAGAAGAACGGCTCGACCCCCGCCACGAGCATCCGGGCGTTGAACGGGTGGTCGATGCCGGCCGGTGCGCCCGACGGCGTGGTCCCGTGCAGTCCCACGACCACCGAGGGGTTCGTCGGGTCCACCGCAGGTCCGAGGTCGGCGGTCTGCAGCCCGTCGGTGCCGAAGGTCGGGATCTGTTGGGGGCCGAGTCCTGCGACCACGAGCGCCCGCAGTGCGGGCGCGATCCCGTCGGGGAATCCGACGAGCACCACCGAGTCGGGACTCGCGGCCCTGACCGCCTCGGTGAACGGGGCCGGGTCCGTGGTCGCGCGGACGCGCGTCGGTCGGAGCCGGGCGCGGCGCATGGCCCCGAGCACCTGGCGCCCGAACGTGTCGCCGTAGGCGTCGGCCGAGGTCACGACGACGGGTTTGGTGTGCCCGCGAGCCTGGAGGAGCTGGGCCATGGCCACGGCCTGCAGGCGGTCGGGCGGTGCGGTGCGGAAGTAGAACCCGCCCGAGTCCATCGTCGAGAGCGCGCCGGCCGTGTTGGATCCCGAGCAGATCGCGACGTGGCGGTCCCGGAGCTCGGGGATCAGCGTGGCCGCGACCTCGGAGCTCGACGGCCCGACCACCCCGTCGACGTGCACGTCACGCGCCAGGGCGGTCAGCGCGGCGCTCGCCATTGCCGGGTCGGAGGCGTCGTCGAGCACCGACAGCGTGACGGGCGCGCCGTTGACGCCGCCGTCGATGTTCATCTCGTCGACTGCGAGTTGGACCGGCGTGGTGAACGCCTTCGAGATCGTGGCGACGGGGCCGGTGATCGGCGCGAGCTGACCGATCGCCAGGTGGCCGTCGTCGGCCGCGCGCTTCGGCGCCGTCGTGGAGGTGGAGGACGAGCCGCTCGGCTTCGCGCTCGTGCCGTCCTCGCTCCGACACGCGCCGGCGACCGCGACCACCGTCAGGAGCGCGGCGACCACACGGGTCGGGCTGCCGCCGCGGATCCGCGTGACGGAATCTCCTGGTGGCATGGGACGCGACCCTACCGATCGGGTCGTCGACGCCGGGTTCAGGAACTCGGGCAGAACTGCCGACAACTCCCGGAAGCGCCGCGAGCGCCCGAGATGGAGGAAACGCCACGAACCGTCATGCCCGCACCGCCGCAGCCGTCCTCGGCGTCACGTGCTTCGCGTTCGCTGCATCCGGTCCGGCCGGGGCGTGGCCGGGTGACCCCGACGGCACGTACGGGCGGTGCGGTCGGCGGAGCTTCGACGTCGCAGCGGGCCTGCCGGGCGCCCTGCACGGTGCCGCGGTCACGCCGGCGGGCGCGGTGGTCGCCTCGGGTGAGAGTGGCGACCGCGGCCTCGTGATGCGCCTGAGCGGCGGTGCGGCCGACGCCGCGTTCGGCACGGCCGGATCGACCCGGGTGCAGTTCGCGACCGCCGGTCGTTTCGACGCCGTCGCGAGCACCGATGTCGGTGGCGCGGTCGCGGCCGGCCGACGCGTCGTCGGGAACGAGACCGACACCGTGGTCACGAAGCTGAAGGCGAACGGCACGTTCGACTCGTCCTTCAACGGCAACGGCCGGCTGACCTTCGACGCCGGCGGCACCGACGCGGCAACGGCGGTCGTCGTCGCCGGTGACGGCAGCGTGTTCGTCGGCGGGAACGGCGACGCCGGCGGCTACGTCGCGCACTACACCGCGGCCGGGGTGCCCGACACCGCCTGGGACGGCGACGGTCGTCGCAGCGGCCTGCCCCTCTCGGTCCTCGCTCTGGCGCTGCGTGGCGACGGGACCCTGATGGTCGCGGGCGCCACGACACCGAGCCCGGGCGACTGGCGCGTCATGCGGCTCGCGACCGACGGCAGCACCGACACCGGATTCGGTGGCAGCACCGGGGTCACCGTCGATCTCGGCGGCCACGACGTCGCGACCGCGCTCGCGGTCCAGTCGGGCGGGGCGACCGCGGTCGCGGGGTTCGGCGCGGGCGACTCCGGTCACGGGGAGACCTACGTGCGCCGCTACCTCGCCGACGGGTCGTCGGATCCGGACTTCACCGGCTTCCACGACACGTTCGGCTCCGACGACGCGCCGGTCGCGATGGTCGGACGCGGTGACGGCGCGCTCCTCGTGGCGGCGAACTCGAGGGTCGGCGGTGACAACGACGTCGTGCTGGTCCGGCTCGACGCCGACGGCACGCCCGACCTCGACTTCGGGATCGACGGCGCGACGATCGCCGACGTCGGCCGCCGGTCGACGGTGGGAGGGGTGGTGGTGCCACCCGACGGGCTCCCGCTCGCGGTCGGCTCGATACGGGAAGGCTCCCGCGATCTCGCGGCCGCGTTCCGCGTCCAGCCCGACGGATCCTCGGCCGCGCTGCCGGCCCAGGGCGTCGTGCTCGACGCCTACGGCGGGATCCACCCCTGGAGCTCGGCGTGTCTCGGGGGTCCGGCGGCCGTCGCGGGCTACCCGTACTGGCGCGGGTGGGACATCGCCCGTGGCATCGCGATGCTGCCGGGGTCGCGCGGGATCGTCGTCGACGGCTGGGGTGGTGTGCACGGCTTCACCTTCGACGACGGGGCCGGGAACGTCCCGGTCACCCACGGCACGCCGTCCTGGCGCGGCTGGGACATCGTGCGGGGCATCGCGGTGACGCCGAAGGGCACCGGCGGCTACGTGCTCGACGGCTGGGGCGGTCTGCACCCGTTCTCGATCGGCTCGGCGTCCGCGCCGCCCAGGATCTCCGGTGCGCCCTACTGGCGCGGCTGGGACATCGCGCGCGGGGTCGCGCTGATGCCCGACGGGCAGGGCGGGTACGTCATCGACGGCACCGGCGCGATCCACCGGTTCGGCGGCGCGCCCGCCGTGAACCCGGGCGGGCCGCGGTGGCCGGGCCAGGACATCGCCCGCGGCATCGCGCTGGCTCCCGGCGGCAGCGGCGGCTGGGTGCTGGACCGGGTCGGCCGCGTGCACCCGTTCGGCACGGGCGGGGACCCCGCACCGACCGGGATCGTCGGCGGACCGTATTGGGGCGGCGCCCCACTCGCGCGGAGCATCGCGACGCTGCCCTGACCCGCACGGGCGGCGGGCCGGCGGGCGCGCGGGTTCGAGGCCGCGTCCTAGCGTGACCCCCGTGACCGACGCTCCTCGCCGCAACGTCCTGCTCGTCACGGTCGACCAGTGGCGAGGCGACTGCCTCGGCGCCGCCGGCCACCCCGTGGTCCGCACGCCGAGCCTCGACCGCCTCGCCGCGGAAGGCGTGCTGTTCCGACGTCACTACGCGCAGGCCGCGCCGTGCGGGCCGTCGCGCGCGTCGTTGCACACCGGTCAGTACCTGATGAACCACCGCTCGGCACTCAACGGCACGCCACTCGACGCCCGGTTCACGAACGTCGCGCTCGAGGCGCGGACGGCCGGTTACGACCCGGTGCTGTTCGGCTACACCGACGCGTCGCCCGATCCGCGCGCGCTCGCCGCCGACGACCCGCGCCTGTTGAGCTACGAAGGCGTGCTCCCCGGCTACCGCGCCGTGGTCGACCTGCCCGAGCACCTCCGGATCTGGGGCGACTGGCTGCGCGACCGCGGCTACGACGTCCCCGAGGACGTGCGGGAGATGTACCGGCCGGTGAGCGACGCCCCCGGCGCGCCGGTGGCGTACGCGGCCGAGCACACCGAGGCCGCGTTCCTCACCGGGGAGGTGCTCGATCACCTCGACACCGCCACCGAGCCCTGGTTCGTGCACGTCGCGTACATCCGACCGCACCCACCGTTCGTCGCCCCGGAGCCCTACGCATCGAT
Source organism: uncultured Bifidobacteriaceae bacterium (assembly GCA_964639075.1). Lineage (GTDB taxonomy): Bacteria > Actinomycetota > Acidimicrobiia > IMCC26256 > JAENVU01 > JAENVU01. The sequence goes on from CAZXCB010000054.1 coordinate 10,682, forward strand.
GTACGACCCGGATTCGGTCCCGGAACCGGTTCGGGCCGACACGTGGGAGGCCGAGGGAGCGATCCACCCGGTGCTCGCCGGCGCAGTCGCCGTGCCGGGAATCCGGGTGGGCGACGATCTCGCCGAGCTCCGGCAGCTGCGCGCCACCTACTACGGGATGATGACCGAGGTCGACGCCCAGCTCGGCCGGTTGTTCGACGGTCTCCGCGACCGTGGGCAGTGGGACGACACGCTCGTGATCCTGACCTCGGACCACGGGGAGCAGCTGGGCGACCACTGGCTCGGCGAGAAGCTCGGGTGGTTCGACCAGAGCTACCACGTCCCGCTGATCGTCCGCGCTCCGGACGCGCGCGATCGTGCCGGCTCGGTCGTGACGGACCGGTTCACCGAGAACGTCGACGTCATGCCGACGATCCTCGAGTGGCTGGCGCTGCCGGTCCCGTCCCAGTGCGACGGCGCGTCGCTGCTGCCACTCGTGCGCGGGGAGACGCCGTCGCGGTGGCGGGACGGCGCGTTCTGGGAGTGGGAGTTCCGGGACCCGATCGGGGGGTGGGCGGAGCGGCTGCTCGGGATCACGATGGACCAGTGCGCGATCTCGGTGCTGCGCGACGAGCACGGCAAGTACGTGCACTTCGCGGGCCTTCCGCCGTTGTTCTACGACCTCGACGCGGACCCGGCCGAGCTCGTCGACCGCGCCGCCGATCCGAGCTGGGCGGCCACCGTCCTCGGCTACGCACAGCGGATGTTGTCCTTGCGGATGGAGCACGCCGACCAGACCCTGACCGGCCTGGTGGTGACGCCCGGGGGCGTTCTCGACGGTCGCCGGCCCCGGCGGTCGGGGGTGACGCGGAATACGGCGAAAGCGGACAGCTCGCCCGGAATGTGACGACTGTCATATCAAGTTCCGCGGAGCCCTCGACGGCAGGCCGCACGGCACGCGGCTGAGGCCCGTTTTTTCCAGTATTTAGTCGACGGGCTCGGAGACGGTCCCTACCGCCCGGTAGTTTGGTGTTCCCGAAAGCCCGTTGGGTCACCTTCTGCGGCTTTCGCTCCCTTCCAATCCCAGCTTGGCGTCGTCGCGCGCCCCGAGGGGCCCGGGAAGGGGGGAGGCGGAGTGAAAGGAGTTCTCATGAACCGTCGCATCGTTGCGATCGGATCAGGGCTGCTCGTTGCTGCAACGGGCGTCGCCCTCGTCGGCGCGGCCACCGCGGCCGCCGACGGTCACGCGGAGGCGCGCCGCGCACCGCGACACCAGGTCGCCGTGCAGGGCATCGACCCTGCCGTCCAGGCGGAGACGGACCGCGCCGTGGTCGAGGCGTTCACGAACGCCGTCAACCTCGCGCACTTCTACGAGGCCGTCACCGCGAACATCCTCCGGGAGAAGGCCGCCGCGGCTGCGGCTGCCGCCCGACCCCGCCGCTCGAGCTCGTCGGGGAGCGGGGGCGGCAACGTGCTCGAGTGCATCAAGCACCGCGAGAGCCGCGGTCAGTACGGGGTGGTCAACTCCTCGTCCGGTGCCGCAGGCGCCTACCAGTTCATGCCGGGCACGTGGAACAGCACCGCCCGCTCGGCCGGGCGCACCGACCTCGTCGGGGTGAACCCGGCGAACGCGAGTCCGGCCGACCAGGACGCCATGGCCCAGCAGCTCCTCTCGACGCAGGGCCTCGGACCGTGGGGTGGCAGCTGTGGGTGACCGACTGCTCCGGGCGCGCCGCTCGGCGCGCACCACCTTCGCCGGGGTCGCGGCGACCTTCCTCGGGGTCGCGGCCGTCGGCATCGCGTTCAGCGCCGAGCCGCACGCCGGTGCGGCACTGAAGACGGCTCGACCCCACACGCGCACCGTCGCCCCCACGGCTCGGGTCCCGCTCGACGCCGCGGTGGCGGCACGTGCGCGCGCCGCGGCCGAGAAGGCCATGCGCGACGCGCAGGCCGCGCAGTACCTCGCCGCGCTCGCCGAGTACTACCGGCCCAAGACCGGCGTGAACTGGGACGGCATCGCGCGCTGCGAGACCGGTGGGAACTGGTCGATGCGCGGCTCGAGGTACTCCGGCGGCCTCGGCTTCTACAACGGCACGTGGAGCTCGTTCGGCGGTCGCGAGTTCGCGTCCAACGCCGGACTCGCCACGCGCGAGCAGCAGATCGTCGTCGCCGAGCGTGTGTTCGCGCGCCACGGCCTCAGCGGTTGGGGCTGTCGCGCCTACGGGTGACCGTACGGGAGCAGATCATGGGTGGGGTTAGCGTCGCCTGATCGCCACACCACCCCCTGATCTCGCGTTCGGCGCCTTCAGCGACGCCGCACCCTGGATCGTCGACCCCGACGACCTCGCGTGGCGGCGCGGCCTCGACGGTGTCCGCGCCCGGACCCGCGCCGGGACCGTCGCGCTGACCACCCCGCCGCGCATCCCGCCGGTGCGCCGCTGGGCGCGCGTCGTCGGGTCGGTCGGCTGGGCCCTCGGCTGGTGGTACGTCCGGGAGCGGGGCACGGCGCGGTCGCGCGCCGGGCTGTCGGCCCGCCTGCGCCGGAGCTTCGAGCACCTGGGCTCCACCTACATCAAGCTCGGTCAGATCGTGTCGGGCGGCGACGGCCTGTTCCCCGAGGAGCTCGTCGGCGAGTTCAAGCGCCTGCGGGACCGGGTTCCCGCCGAGCCGTTCTCGGCCGTGCGGGCGATCGTCGAGGAGGATCTCGGCCGTCCCCTCGCCGAGGTGTTCAGCGACTTCGAGGAGCGGCCGCTGGCGGCCGCGTCCATCGCGCAGGTGCACGCGGCGACGTTGCGCACCGGCGAGTCGGTGGTCGTGAAGGTGCAGCGGCCGCTCGTCGCGAAGCGGGTCCGGGAGGACCTCGCCGCGCTGGCCTGGCTCGGTCCGCGCATGGTGGGCCGCATCCCCGTCGCCGCGCTCGCGAACCCGCCCGCGCTGGTCGAGCTGTTCGCGGAGACGATCGTCGAGGAGCTCGACTTCCGGCTGGAGGCGGAGAACATGCTCGACGTCGCGCACGCGCTCGCGCAGATCGGCGTGCGCACCACCGTGGTGCCGCGCCCGCACCCGCGGCTCGTCACCCGGCGTGTCCTCGTGATGGAGCGGCTCAGTGGCCTCGAGTTCGAGGACGTCGAGGGCCTGCGCGCCGCCGGCATCGACACGAACGCGCTCTTGCGTGCCGGGCTCATCTCCTTTCTCGAGGGCGCGCTCGTGTACGGCGTGTTCCACGGCGACCTGCACGGCGGCAACCTCTTCGTGCTCCCGGACGGCCGGACCGCGCTGCTGGACTTCGGGATCACCGGCCGGCTCGACGAGCGCAAGCGGCTCGCGTTCCTCCGCCTGCTGATCCTCGGCAGTGCCGGTGACGTGCGCGGCCAGCTCGGCGCGCTCCGCGATCTCGGCGCGTTCCCGCCCGACACCGACATCGAAGCGGTGGTCGCCGACCTCGACCTGGATCACCCGATCAAGGACCCCACGCTGATGAGCGCCGACGAGCTCGTCGCCGAGCTCCGGGACCTCACGAAGCAGCTGCTCGAGTACGGCGCCCGCGCGCCGAAGGAGCTCATGCTCTTCGTCAAGAACATGATGTTCCTCGACGGTGCGACCGCCACGCTCGCACCCGACCTCGACATCATCGGCGAGATCGTCCACGTGTACGCCTACTTCCAGGAGCACTACGGCGACCGCATCGCGGCAGACCTCGGGCTCGCGGCGACGCCCGAGATCGACCTCACCTCGGTGAAGGCGAGCCTCGGCGTCGGCGCCGAGTGGGGTGATTCGCTCACGTACGCGCAGGTGCGGGAGCGCCGCGAGCTGATCCGCTCCCGCATGCAGGCGAGGCAGACTCGCAAACGCCGCGGCTGAGCGGTTCTAATTCCTCCATGCCCGAGCTCCCCGAGATGCAGGCGCTCGCCGAGCGGCTCGAGGAGTTCCTCGAGGGCGCGACCGTCGTCGGCGTGGATCCGCTCGGCTTCTCGTCGCTCAAGACCGTCGTGCCCGGTCCGGACGCGCTGCTGGGCGCGCACGTCGTGCGGGTCGAGCGCCGCGCGAAGTACCTGCGGTTCGTCACCGACGTGGACGTCGACGTGCTGCTGCACCTCTCGCAGGCCGGCCGCCTCGACGTCGAGGCGCCCGCGAAGCGCACCAAGCCCAAGGGCGCAGCGGTCCGGCTCCGGTTCGACGACGACCGCGCGGTGTTGGTGCGCGAGCACGGCCACGAGCGCAAGGTCGCGTGGTGGGTGTTGGCCGCCGATGATCCGGGTCCGACCGCGGGGCTCGGTCCCGAACCCGACTCCGACGAGTTCGAGACCCTGATCCGCACCGGCGCGGACAAGCGTCGCGTGCACACCATGCTGCGCGATCAGAAGACCGTCGCCGGGATCGGTCGCGGCTACGCGGACGACGCGCTCCAACGCGCGCACGTCTCGCCGTTCGCGTCGCTCGCGTCGCTGTCGCCGGAGACTCGCGACCGGCTGCTCGATGCGGTGCGGGCGACGATGAGCGAGGCGCTCGACGCGGAGCGCACGCGCACGGGTGGTCTGTCGGAGCCGAAGCTCGGCGACCGGTTCCGGATCCACAACCGTCACGGCCTGCCGTGCCCGGAATGTGCGACGCCGATGCGGCGGGTCTCCTACGAGAGCCACGAGATCACGTACTGCCCCACCTGCCAGACCGGCGGCAAGATCCTGGCCGACCGCCGGATGTCCCGCCTCGTGAAGTGATTCGACCGCGGCGGTGGCCGTCGGGATGAGCAGCCACCGCCGGGTCTTCGGCTCCGGGGTATCGACCGGTGCCGGGTGCCCCTTGAGGCGGGACAACTCGTAGAGTCGGTGCCGATGCAGCTCCCCGCGGCCGGTCCGCTCGCCTCGATCCCGAGCCCGCAGAGCGGGGTGCTCGACCTCGGCCCGGTGCCCCTGCACATGTACGGGCTGATGATCGCGTTGGGCGTGCTCGTCGCCGCCTGGGTCGGGCGGCGCCGCTACGTCGCCAAGGGCGACCCGGCCGACGCGAAGGAGCGGGCCGAGACGTTCGACAGCGTCGCGTTCTGGGCCGTCGTCGGTGGCATCGTCGGTGCCCGGCTGTACCACGTCGTCACCGACTACCAGCTCTTCGAGGACCACCCGGAGCGCATCGTCCAGATCTGGAAGGGCGGCCTCGGGATCTGGGGCGCGGTGATGGGCGGTGCGGTCGCGGTCCTGATCGTCGCGCGCCGTCGGCACGTGAACTTCGCCGACTTCGCGGACAGCGTCGTGCCCGGGCTCGCGTTCGCGCAGGCGATCGGGCGGTGGGGGAACTGGTTCAACCAGGAGCTGTTCGGCGGGCCGACGTCGTTGCCGTGGGCGGTCGAGATCGACCGTGTGCACCGACCGGTCGGATACGAGCAGTACGCGACGTTCCAGCCGACGTTCCTGTACGAGTCCCTGTGGTGCCTCGCACTCGGATTCGCGCTCCTCTGGGTCGATCGCCGGTTCAAGCTCGTGCGCGGTCAACTGTTCGCGCTCTACGCCGCCGGGTACACCGCGTTCCGGTTCGTGATGGAGGAGATGCGCATCGACGAGGCGCACACCATCGGACCACTCCGCGTGAACGCGTGGATGAGCATCGTGATCTTCGTGATCTCGGTCACGGTCTTCGTCTGGCTCGGCCGGCGAGCGCGGGCGCGAGGTGAAGATCCGGTGCCGCCTGTGATCCCGGAGGACGTCGCCCCGTAGGCTGGGCTTCCCCCGCTCAGGAGAGTGCAGCATGTCCACGGTCGCCCCCGACACGACCACCGCGATCGCCGCCCGTGCCGTCGACGCCTCGAAGATCTACGGAACCGGCGAAGCCGAGGTGCGCGCGCTCGATCACATCTCGGTCGAGTTCTCGTCGCACCAGTTCACCGCGATCATGGGTCCGTCGGGATCCGGCAAGTCCACGTTGCTGCACTG
>CAZXCB010000055.1:0-16484 GCA_964639075.1 uncultured Bifidobacteriaceae bacterium
CACCGAGTGGGAGGAGTGGGGCAACCCGCTCGAGGACCCGGCCGACTACGCGTACATGAAGGGCTACTCGCCGTACGACAACATCGAGGCGCGCGACTACCCGGCGATCCTCGTGACCGCGGGTCTGAACGACCCGCGCGTGTCGTACTGGGAACCGGCGAAGTACGTCGCCAAGCTGCGCGCCACGAAGACCGACGAACGCACGCTGCTGCTCAAGACCGAGATGGGCGCCGGCCACGGCGGCCCGTCCGGCCGCTACGACGCGTGGCGCGACGAGGCGACCGTCCTCGCGTTCCTGATCACCGAGCTGACGGGAGTCCCCGCATGAGCATGTCCATCCTCACCGGCGGCCTGGAAGGTGCGTCCACCCTCGTGACCGGCGGCGGCAGCGGCATCGGACTCGGTTGTGCCACGCGGTTCGCGCGTGACGGCGCGCACGTCACCGTCGTCGGCCGGACCGAGGAACGACTCCGCGGCGCCGTCGAGCAGATCCGCGGCGCCGCGGCATCCGGTGCGAGCGTGCAGTACGCCGTCGCCGACGTCACCGACGAGGAGCAGATCGCCGCCGCGGTCGCCACCGCGCTCGGGCCGACCGGCACCCTCGACGGCGTGGTCGCGTGCGCGGGCGGCTCCGAGACCATCGGGCCGATCACCCAGATGGACACCGAGGCGTGGCGACGCACGATCGACCTCAACATCACGGGGACCATGCTCACGATCAAGCACGCCGCGCCCGTCATGGCGCGGGCCGGAGCCGGCTCGATCGTCGGGATCAGCTCGATCGCGAGCTCCAACGTCCATCCCTGGTTCGGGGCGTACGGGCCGGGCAAGGCCGGCATCGACCACGTCTGCCAGCTCGCCGCGATCGAGCTCGGCGCGAGTGGCGTGCGGGTGAACGCGATCCGACCGGGCCTCATCGACACCGAGCTCGTCAGCTTCGTCACCGAGGGGGGCGACGTGCTCGACGACTACCTCGAGTGCATGCCGATCTCGCGGGTCGGGACCGTCGAGGACGTCGCCGGTCTCGCGCGCTATCTCATCGGCCCCGAGGCGGCCTGGGTCACGGGCCAGCTCATCAACGTCGACGGCGGCCACCAGCTGACCCGCGGCCCGAGCTACCGCGCGATCGTCGAACCCCTCTTCGGCGCCGACGCCCTCCGCGGCCTCACTCCCAAACCCTGAGGCGCCCGGACTGCCGGCGAGTCGCGCGCACCGCCCGGACCCGAGACTCCGGCTCGGAGGCCTGAGCGCGGCGCCTCAGCCTGCCGGGTCCCGAGGCGTCCGGACGGCTCGAGGGTCAGGCCATCGGGAGGACGGTGGCGAGCTGGCGGGACTGGGCGAGCAACGTGCCGTCGGGCGCCCAGATCTCGCCGTCCTCCTCGAGGAAGCCGCCCGTGGCGACGGTCGTACGGAAGCTCGCGAGCACGAAGTCGTCCGGCGCGAGGCCCGGGTGAGGCAGCTCGGCGCGGAAGTGGATCGTGAGGTCCACCGTCGGCACGAACACCGGCTCCTCCACCCGCGTGAACATCGGCGGCACCCAGGCGTCGGTGATCGCGGCGGCGACGTACGCGTCGACGACATGGTGCTCGGGAAGGCGGATCCACCCACCGGCGACGGCCCGAGCACCGCGCGGCGCACCGGGGATCGGCGGATGCCCGATCGCCCACCGCGTCTCCCAGCGATGCGCGATCGGCGCGGCCTCGGGCGGCGCCGGCCGCGCGACGTACTGGCCCGGCCCCGGCACCTGTGGCATCACGAGGTCGCCGAACTCGACGCCGACGCGCGGCGCGGAGAAGGCGCCGAGCGCGAGCGCCACCAGTCGGCCGTCCTGCTCGAGCCGCCCGGAGACGGTCGTCATCGACCTGCCCTCACGTTCGACGGTCGTCGCGATGTCGACGTCGCCCGACCCCGCGGGGCTGAGGTAGTGAACGGTCAGCGAGCGCGGCGTCCGGGTCGGGTCGCCGACCGCGGCCGCGAGCGCGCGCAGGATCACCGCGGCGAGGTAGCCGCCGTTCGGGCCGCGGTGGACCCACCAGGACTCGGCCATCGTCGCGGTGTACCCGCCCGAACCGCTGGGTCGGACCGCGGTCTCTTCGTCGAAGCCAGAGGTCACGAGCCGGGCACCTTAGAGTCGATCACCATGACGGAGAGCGTGGCGTTGGTCACCGCCGACGGCGAGACGCTCGAGGCGGAGCTCGCGACCGCGACCTCGGCGCGCGCCCAGGTGGTGCTGTGCCATCCGCATCCGCAGTTCGGCGGCGACATGCGTTCGCTCGTGGTCTCGGAGCTGTTCCGCGCCCTGCCCGAGCTCGGGGTCACGTGCTTGCGCTTCAACTTCCGCGGCGTCGGTCGCAGCACGGGGACCTACGACGGTGGCGACGCCGAGCGTGACGACGTTCGCGCCGCGGTCGGGTGGCTCCACGACCGCGATCCCACGGTGGCGCTCTTCGTCGTCGGCTGGTCCTTCGGCGCGGACCTGGCGCTCACCGACACCGAGCCCGCGGTCGCCGGCTGGGTCGCGATCGCGCTGCCCATGCGGTTCGGACACGACCTGGACACGGTCGGCGCCGATCCACGCCCGAAGCTCGTGTTGCTCGCGGAGCACGACGAGTTCCGTGACGCGGCGGAGGTCGTCGCCGTCACCGCAGGCTGGACCGCCACCACGACCGAGGTCGTCGCGGGCGCGTCGCACTTCTTCGTCGGGCGCACTGCGGCGCTCGTCGATGTCACCGGCGCCTGGATCGGCGCCCGGCTCTGACCTCAGGCCGTGGGGACGGCCTCGCCAATGAGGTCGTGGCGCGAGAGGAAGCTGACCCGCCGGGCGACGGTCTCCTTCCACACCGTGAAGTCGAGCTCGTAGTGCTCCCGGTCGCCCTCTTCGACCGCGTGCTCGAGCTCGTCGAAGGCCGCATCCTCCGCGTCGAGCAACTCGCGGTAGCGGCGCAGGAACCCGTCGTCGATGACTCCGTTCAACGGCTCTCCCTCCGATGGGGGCCGCCTGGACGCCGCCCCGGTCCCGGGGACGCTACCCGACGTCAGCCGGCCGGGGAACCGGTGCTCCGGCAGGCGTCGACGCCCTCCGCGACGCTGAACCGGCGCTCGTAGATGGCCCGCCCGGCGATCGCGCCGCTGAGCGATCGCCCGCTCTCCGGGTCTCGCAGCGAGCCCAACGCGTGCAGGTCGGCGAGCGTCCCGACGCCGCCGCTCGCGATCACCGGGACGGTCGAGGCGCCGAGCACGGCTCCGAGCTGGTCGAGATCCGGTCCCTCGAGGGTGCCGTCCCGACCGATCTCGGTGACGATCAGGGCCGCGACCCCGAGACCCGAGAACCGGCCGGCGAGCTCGACGAGGTCCTGCCCGCTCCCCTCGGTCCACCCGCGGACCGCGACGTCGCGCCCGTGCGCGTCGAGCCCGACCGCGACCGCGCCCGGGTGCAACGTGCACAGCTCACCGACCAGCTCCGGCGACTCGACCGCAGCCGTGCCGACCACCACGCGCGCGACTCCCGCGCCGAGCAGCGCACCCGCGGCGGCCACCGACCGGACCCCACCCCCCGACTGCACCCGGCACTCGACGGCGGCGCAGATGGCCTCGATCACCCCGAGGTTCGCGGCGCTCCCGGTCTTCGCGGCGTCGAGGTCGACCACGTGGATCCACCGGGCCCCCTGAGCCTCGAAGTCGCGCGCCACCGCCACCGGATCCGCGCCGTAGACGGTCTCGGCCGCGAAGTCGCCGCGGAGCAGCCGCACCGCGTTGCCGCCGCGCAGGTCGATCGCGGGATAGAGCTCTACAGCGCGCCCTTGGTGCTCGGGAGCGCATCGCCCTCGATGCGCACCGCGTCCCGAAGGCAGCGGGCGACGCCCTTGAACGACGCCTCGAGCACGTGGTGCCCGTTCTTGCCGCTCATCGACCGTACGTGGAGCGTGATGCCCGCCGCCTGGGTGAACGCGCGCCAGAACTCCTCGGCGAGCTGCGGGTCGAACGTGCCGATCCACTCGGACACCGGGTCCACCTCGTAGACGAGGAAGGGGCGGCCGGACAGGTCGAGCGCCACCTGCACGAGCGCCTCGTCGAGTGGGAACACGCCGGACGCGAACCGGCGCACCCCGACCTTGTCGCCGAGCGCCGTGCGCACCGCGGTGCCGAGCACGATGCCGGTGTCCTCGATCGTGTGGTGGGTGTCGACCTCCAGGTCGCCCTTCGCGTCCACCCGGAGGTCGAACCCGCCGTGCTTGCCCAGCTGTTCGAGCATGTGGTCGAAGAACGGGATGCCCGTGCTCGCGCTCGCGTCGCCCCGGCCGTCGACGACGACGTCGACCGTGATCGTCGTCTCGTTGGTGCTCCGCTGCTCGTGCGCCTCGCGTGTCATCGGGCCCCACTCTCGCGCAGGACCACTTCGAGCGCCGACAGGAACGCGTCGTTCTCGTCCCGGGTGCCGATCGTGACCCGCAGGCAGTCCTCGACCCCGGGCCACGCCGAGAAGTCGCGTACGAGGACCCCACGTGCCACCAGGCCCTCCCAGACCGCGTGCCCGCCGGTCGTGCACCGGAACAGGACGAAGTTCGCGCCCGAAGGGACGGGCTCGATGCCGGGGATATCCCCGAGCGCGACCGTGACCCGCTCGCGCTCCTCGATGAGCAGGCGGACCCGCGCCTCCATCTCGTCGACGTAGTCGAGGGCCAGCCGACCCGCGATCTGGGTCGCGACGTCGAGGTGGTACGGCAGGACGACCTTGTCGAGCTCGTCGACCAGCCACTCCGGCGCGACCGCGAAGCCCAGCCGCAGCCCGGCGAGCGACCACACCTTGGAGTACGTGCGCGTCACCACGAGCGGGCGTGCATCGGAGACCAGTTCGAGCGCGGACTCGGGGGCGAACTCACCGTACGCCTCGTCCACGACGACGATCCCCGGCGCGACCTCCAGCACCGCCTCGACGGTCGCGCGGGGCTCGACCGTCCCCGACGGGTTGTTGGGGCTGCACACGAACACGATCTCCGGCTGTTCGCGCGCGATGACACCGCGGGCGTGGTCCGGATCGATGGCGAAGTCGTCGTCGCGCGCGGCCGCGACGACACCGGTACCGGTGATGCGCGCCAGGTGCGAGTGCAGCGCGTACGTCGGCTCGAACACCAGCGCGCGCCGGCCCGGGCCGCCGTAGGTGAGCAGCAGCGTCTGGAGCACCTCGTTCGACCCGTTGGCGGCGAAGATCCTCGCCGCCGGCTGCCCGACCCGACCCGCGATCGCCGCCCGGAGCGCGACCGCCCCGCGGTCGGGGTAGCGCTGGAGGTCCGTCTCGGCGAGCGCGCGGCACCACTCGTCCACGAACTCGCGGGGCGGGGGGAACGGGCTCTCGTTGGTGTTGAGCCGGACCGACACGTCGAGCTGGGGCGAGTGGTACCCGCTCAGCTCGCGCAGGTCCGGGCGTGGCTGCGGCCGGGTCATCGGGCGAGTCGCCGCGTCACCGACGCCGCGTGCGCGTCGAGCCCCTCGGCGGTCGCGAGCGTCACCGCCGCCGGTCCCACGGCCGCGAGCCCGCCGGCCGTCGCCCGCACCACGTGGATGTGGGTCCGGAAGTCGTCGACGCGCAACGCGCTCGAGAACCTCGCGGCGCCACCGGTGGGGAGCACGTGGTTCGCGCCGGCCACGTAGTCGCCGAGCGCGGTCGGTGCGTTCACGAAGACCGCGCCCGCGTGGCGGACCGCGCCGACCAGCACGTCTGCATCCCGGACGAGGAGCTCGAGGTGCTCGGGTGCGACCAGGTTCGCGACGTCCATCGCCTGCTCCGCGTCACGGACGCGGACCGCGCGACCGCCCGACGACAGCGTCGCCCGGATCTCGGCCGCGCGCCCGGCGTCAGCGACGTACGCGCCGAGCGCGTCGAGGACCGCGTCGAGCACCGCGTCGTCCCAAGCCACGAGGTACGCGGTGCCCCCCGGTCCGTGCTCCGCCTGCGCGGCGAGGTCGAGGGCGACCTGCCCGGCGTCGGCGGTGTCGTCCGCGATCACGACGAGCTCCGACGGACCCGCGGGGCCGTCGATGCCGACCACGCCCGCGCTCGCGACCAGCCGCTTCGCCGCGTCGACGTACGCGTTGCCCGGCCCGACGATCACGTCGACCGGGGCGATCGACTCCGTGCCGTAGGCCATCGCGGCGACGGCCTGTGCGCCGCCGACCCGGTAGATCTCCTCCACACCCGTGAGCAGCGCCGCGGCCAGCGTCACCGCCGGCACCGCGCCGCCCTCGCCGGGCGGCACGCACAGCACCCGCTCGGCGACGCCGGCGACCCCCGCCGGGATCGCGGTCATGAGCACGGTCGACGGATAGGCGGCGCGTCCGCCCGGTACGTAGAGCCCGGCCCGGTCGACAGGTCGCACCGCTTCGGTCACGGTCACGCCGTCGCGCAGGAACGACACGGGCGACGTCGACGCCTGCGCCTCGTGATACTCGCGGATCCGCTCCGCCGCGGTGTCCAGTGCCGACCGCACGTCGGCCGGCGTCGCGGCCGCCGCGGCCTCGCACTCGGCGCGCTCGACCCGGAAGGACTCCAGCACCACCCCGTCGAACCGAGCGGTGTACTCGCGCTCCGCGGCGTCGCCGCGGTCGCGGCCGCCGTCGACGATCTCGGCGACCGCGGCCGCGACGGCCGGATCGTCGGTCCGGCTCGGCCGGCTCCCGATGACCCGCTCGGCCAGGTCCGCGCGCGCGTCGCGAACGTCGAGGCGGGCAAGCATCGGGCGATCGTACCTGCGCGCACCCGGATTCCTGGGACGAGTTGCGCACCTCCGCCGGGGTTGCCAGGCTCGCTCCGTGGGCGCCGCTTCCGATCATGCCGAGCTCAGCACGCTGCGATCCGCGCTCGAGGAGTCGACCGATCGCCTCGTCGCCGTCGCCGACCGCTACCGCGGCACCGACGGATCGGCCGTCGCCGGCGACCTCGACACCGCGGAGCGCGGGCTCCTCGCGGCCCGGCGCGCCATCGAGCGCGCCATCCGCACCCTCGCCGGGATGGGCTGATCGAACCGGCCGCTCGCCCGCTCAGAAGTCGTCGGTGATGATCGGCCGGGGCGCCACGAACAGCGATCCGAGCGCCGCGACGTCGTCGTCCTCGCCGTGCAGCCGCCCCACCGCGCGCAGCTCGGCCGCGGTGACCCGGCCGACCGCGAGGGCGCTGAGCGCACCGACGTCGATGCTCACCGCGCCCCGGTCGACGCCGAGCGCCTGCCCGACGCCGTCGCGCACCGTGAGCTGCCAGCCGCCGGTGAGCCCGTGCGACCACGGGTCGGCGAGCTGGACGCTGGCCTCGCCACCGAGCCCCGGTGGGAAGCCGCGGGAGGCCATGAAGCCCGGCAGGTCGACGGCTCGTGCCATCCACCGGTTCACGCCCACCGGCTCCACCCACTGCTCGTCGAGCAGCATGAGCAGCCCGGGAAGGACCGCGATCGGGACGAGGACGTGTTCGACCTGCATCGCGTGGCCGCCGAGGAACCGCCAGAGCGCGACGGCGCTCGGCGCATCCGCCGCGACGAGCTCGTCGACGGTGAGGGCATAGCCCCAATCCCGGCGCGGGTGCTGGCGGTACGCGACGTAGCCCGACAGGCCGTGGAGCCCCGGCACTCCGTAGAGGAAGGCGCCGTCGTCGTCGAGTCCCGCGTCGCGCATGGTCCAGAAGGACTCGCTCCGGTCGATCGCACCGTGCATCGCGGGCGCGACGGCGGCATAGCAGGCGCGCCGCTGTGCGCGGTCGGTCGGGCCGAGCCGGACCACCTCGTCGGCGGCCTCGCCGCGGATCGTCGCCAGGTTGTGGGTCGGCACGCGGGCGAACCCAGCCGCACCCGCGATCTCCCACCCCATCGACCGGTACACGCGGGTCGAGGCGGGGTGCAGGATGCTCTGCGCGATGCCGCGCTCGTGCATCCAGTCGAGCGCGGTGTCGAGCAGCGTCGCGGCCACCCGCCGGCCCCGCGCCTCGGGCCGCACGACGACCCCGGCGACGGCGCCGGTCGGCACCGATCGACCCAGCAGGTACTGCCCGGCTACGAGCACGCGCAGCGCGCCGACGAGCCCGGCGGCGGTGAACGCGCCGAGCATGGCGGTGCCGGTGTCGGCCAGCATCCATGCCTTCCACAGCTCGCGGTCCAGGCCGTCGAACCCGAAGGACTGCGTGCGCACGTCGAAGTACGCATCGAGGTCGTCGGGGCCGAGCGCGCGCACCGTCACCCTGCTCATGACATCTCCGCTCTCGGCCCTACGGGCCGGGCCGCTCGGGCCCCGCTCGGCGCGGCCGGCACGACGAGCACGAGAACTGGCGCCTCTCTCACGCGCGTCCCGCGCTCGGGCAGACGTCGGCGAGCAGGCACTCGCCGCACCGCGGCGTTCGGGCACCGCACACCCGGCGCCCGTGCAGGATGAGCCGCAGCGAGAGGCCTCCCCACTCGGCCGGATCGACCAGCGCGTCGAGGTCGTGCTCGACCTTCACGGGGTCGGTCTCGTTCGTCAGCTTCAAGCGGGTCGCGAGCCGACCGACGTGCGTGTCCACCGGCAGCCCCGGGAGGTCGAACGCGACCGAGCGCAGCACGTTGCCCGTCTTGCGCCCGACACCCGGGAGCGTCACGAGATCGTCCAGCTCCGTCGGCACCTGCCCGTCGAAGCGGTCACGGACCGCGGTCGCCATGCCGACGAGGCTCTTCGTCTTCTGACGGAAGAACCCGGTGGCGTGGATGATCTCCTCGACCTCGATCGGGTCGGCATCGGCGAGCGCATCTGGTGACGGGTAGCGCGCGAACAGCGTCGGAGTGACGGAGTTGACCATCTCGTCGGTGCACTGCGCCGACAGGATCGTGGCGATGAGCAGCTGGAACGGCGTCTCGTGTCGGAGCGCGCACAGCTCGGACGCCGTGCCCGGATACTCGCCCCGGAGACGCTCCACGACCGCGGCCGCGCGCTGCTTCGCTCCACGCGGTCGGGCCATGACGGGGAAGGTAGCGTCTGACCGGATGACCTCGGTGACCGTGAAGCACCCGGCGGACGCCGAACTCGTGGCCACGCTGCACGCGCTCGACGATGCGACGCTCACGGCGACCGGTCACGAGGCGATGCCCGAGGCGGTCTGGCGGGCGCTGGCCGACCGACCGGACGATTGTGTCGTGGCGATCACCGGCGCCGGCGACGCGGCCGCGGTGAGCATCCCTTCGGATTCGTTCACCCCGCAATACCGCCAGCTCGCACTCACCACCCGATCGGGCGCGCCCGGCGACGGACCGGCGGCCGCCCTGCGGGCCGTCCTCGCCGAAGACCGCGCGACCCGGCTCACCGCGTGGATCCCGGGCTCCGATCCCGACCTCGGCGCCGCGCTGATCCACGCGGGCTTCGCCGAGACCCGGCGCCAACACCGAATGGAGGTGCCACTCCCGCTCGACCCACCGGGGCCGCCACCGGACGGCATCGCCGTGCAGCCGTTCCGGGTCGGAACCGACGAGAGGGCATGGCTGCGCGTGAACAACCGGGCCTTCGCCAACCACCCCGAGCAGGGCGGCTGGATCGAAGCCGTCCTCGCACGTCGGATGGCGGAGCCGTGGTTCGATGCCGCCGGCTTCCTTCTCGCCTGGCGCGGCGACGACCTCGTGGGATCGTGCTGGACCAAGGTCCACCCGCACGCGATCGGCGAGATCTTCGTGGTCGGCGTCGACCCCGATGCCCAGGGCATCGGCCTCGGCCGACACCTGGTCGTCGCCGGCCTCGACGACCTCGCCCGGCGCCGGGGCTGCACCACCGGTGCGCTGTACGTCGCGGCCGACAACCCCGCGGCGATCGCCCTCTACGACTCGCTCGGGTTCCGCATCGCGCGCACCGACACCGCGTTCACGCTCGACCGGGGTGCCGCGTGACCGCCCGCTACCTGGCGACGCGTCGCGACTACGCGGCGTGGCTCGACGAGCACGGCGAGCCGCGGTACCGCACCGAGCAGGTGTGGAAGGCGCTCCATGCACAGCACCGACCGCTCGAGGAGATCACCACGCTGCCCGCTACCCTCCGTGCCGAGCTCGCGGTCGCGTTCCCGACCTCGTTGCGGACGGTCGTCGAGCAGACCGGGGACGCGGGCACGACCGTGAAGTGGCTGCACGCGACGCACGACGACCGCGAGATCGAATCGGTGCTCATGGTGTCGCCCGACCGTGCGACCGTGTGCATCTCGTCCCAGGCCGGCTGCGCGATGGCGTGCACGTTCTGCGCGACCGGCCAGGCCGGGTTCGACCGCAACCTCGACGCGGGCGAGATCGTCGAACAGGTCGTGCACGCGGCGCGCCACGCGCCGACGCGCCTCAGCAACGTCGTCTTCATGGGGATGGGCGAGCCACTCGCCAACTACGACGCGACCTGGGCCGCGGTGCGGCGCATCCACGACGATCTGGGCATCTCCGCGCGGCGGATCACCGTCTCCACCGTCGGCATCGTGCCCGGGATCGAGCGCCTCGCCCAGGAAGACCTCCCGGTGACGCTGGCGGTGTCGCTCCACGCCCCCACCGACGAGCTGCGCGAGACCATGATCCCGGTCAACCGGCGCTACCCCCTCCGCGACGTGATCCGCGCCGCGCACGCC
This sequence comes from uncultured Bifidobacteriaceae bacterium, assembly GCA_964639075.1. Classification (GTDB taxonomy): domain Bacteria; phylum Actinomycetota; class Acidimicrobiia; order IMCC26256; family JAENVU01; genus JAENVU01. Next base: position 10,598 of record CAZXCB010000055.1, read on the forward strand.
TACGCGCGCGCTCACGGCCGGCGCGTCACGTTCGAGTACGCGTGCATCGAGGGCGTGAACGACCAGCCCGAGCACGCCGCCCAGCTCGCCGATCTCCTCAGCCCGCTGGGGTCGCTCGGCACCCACGTGAACCTCATCCCGCTCAACCCGACGGCCGGGTTCACCGGCCATGCGCCTCCGGCCGCGAACGTCGGGGCATTCGCGGCCGATCTGGCCGCCGCCGGGCTCACGCCGACCATCCGGCGCAACCGCGGGACGGACATCGATGCCGCCTGTGGGCAGCTCCGCGAGCGGGCGAAGGCAGGCGAGCCCGACCCGTCGACAAGAATGCGCCCGTGAACGAATACCGGTTCATCAACACGTCCCAGCCCCAGACGCTCGTGAACGCCACGATCCTCTGCTACATCGAGGCCGTCTTCGGGCTGCTGGACAGCGGCGGGCTGCTCGCCCTGATCCTCATCGCGGTCGGTCTCGGTGCCGGCGGCTTCGGCATCGCGAACGAGAAGAAGTGGGGCTACGGCCTCGCGTTCGGCGCCGCGGGGCTCCACGTGGTCGCGTGGCTGTACTTCTTCGGCTCCGAGGTCCTCGGCTTCCCGATCATCCTGTCGTTCGCGTTCGCGGTGCTGCTCGTCGTGCTGCTCGCCCACCCGATGAGCCGCGACTACCAGCGCATCTGGTTCCGCTGAGCACCTCACCGCGTTGACGGCGATCGCCCCCTTGCATTCCGTGACCGGCAGGCGTAACCTACAACCTGATGGTTGTAGGTCTGCAGGATCAGGAGGAGATCGACCGGATCTTCCACGCGCTCGCCGACGCGACGCGACGCGACATCGTGCGGCGCGCGGTGCGCGGCGAGCACTCGGTCTCGGACCTCGCCCGCGGGTACGCCATGAGCCTCACCGCGGTGCAGAAGCACGTCGGCGTGCTCGAGGGCGCCGGGCTCGTCACCAAGCATCGCACGGGACGGGAGTCGCTCGTCCGCACGAACATCCGCGCCCTGCGCAAGGCGCAGCGGCTGCTCGACCAGCTCGAAGCGGTGTGGCGACACCGCCTGGACCGCTTCGCCGCCATCCTCGCCGAGCCGAAGGAAGGAACCCGACCATGACCGTGACCAGCGTCGTGAAGGACCCCGAGTCCTTGACCATGACCATCACCGCCGAGCTCGACGCGCCCGTCGAGCGGGCGTGGCAGCTGTGGGCCGATCCCCGCCAACTCGAGCAGTGGTGGGGACCGCCCGAGTGGCCTGCGACCGTCGTCGACCACGACCTCTCCCCCGGCGGCCACGTCGCCTACTTCATGACCGGTCCCGAGGGCGACCAGGCACGCGGTTGGTGGCAGGTTCGCGCCGTCGACGCTCCGCACCGGCTGGAGTTCGACGACGGCTTCGCCGACGACACCGGCGCTCCGAATCCGGACATGCCGGTGTGCGTCATCGAGGCGACGTTGGCCGCGTCCGGCGCCGGTGGCACCCGCATGGACGTCACCACGACGTTTCCCTCGATCGAAGCCATGGAGCGGCTGCTCGAGATGCAGATGGACGTCGGCATGACCGCGGCGATGGGTCAGATGGACGCGATCCTCGCAGGCGCTCCGACCAACCGGTAGACGGGTCTACGTCACCGGCTCGGACTCCACCCCGAAGAAGCTCTGGTAGGCCGCGGCCCGCTCGCGCAGCGCGCCCTCGTCGAGACCGGTATCCGCGAAGCGGTACCGGGTGCCCCCACCGCCGCCGTCGCCCGGATGCGCGGCGAGGAACGCCCGCATGCGGTCCGCCGTCGCGTCGTCGAGGTCGCGTCCGAGCGCGGTGTACACGCGGACCGTCGCGATCGGGTCGCCCACGAACTCCAGGAACTGCGTGTCGACGACGCGTTCCGGGGGGATCACGCCGCGTGCCCGCGCGTCCATCCCGCGGTCGAGCCCCACGAAGATGTCGTCGGCGTAGTCGGCCGCGACCTCCGCGATGTCGGGCTCGTCCATGGTCATGCGACGCAGGTGCGCGCACAGCGCGCTCGTCGACGCGATCACCTTCAGCGGGTCGCGGTGGGTCTGCACGATCACGGCGTCGGGATACTCGGCCGCGAGCGCGTCGAGGTGCCAGAGGTGCGCGGGCGACTTCAACAGCCACTGCGGGGTCGGCTGGCGCGACTGGAGGTGCTGGAGGAACTTCCGGTGCCAGCGGTAGGCGGGGGCGAGGTCGGCCTCGTGGATGAGCCACCGGTCGTACGTCGGCACCCGGTACTGGACCGGGAAGATCATGCTGCGGAAGTCGCCGCCGGTCATCCGCACGCACTCCTGTGCGAGCTCGGCACCCATCGGGTGGAAGCTGCGGAACCCCGGCACGACGAGGTCGGTCATCGCGAGCTTCGCCTCGACGTCCGCGATGCGCGCATCGGTCGCGCGGGTCGCCGGCTCCGGCGGCGGGATCGGCTGATCGACCTCCCACGTGAGCGGCGCACGCAGCGTCGGATCCTGGGCGAGGACGTCGTGGAGGATCGTCGTGCCGGTGCGCGGCTGGCCGACGATGAAGATCGGCGCGGTGACGGCGCCGGCGGTGAGGTCGGGGTGCTCGCGACGGAACGCGGTGATGCCGAGGCGCGCCGAGAGGTAGGACACGACGTCACCCGCGGCGACCTCGACCCCGAGGTCGTTCAACTGCGCCTCGTGCTGGAAGCCGTCGAGCAGGATGTCGAGCCCCTCCTGCCACGTGGGGTCGCCGAGATCCTCGGTCCCCGCGAGTGCGATCGCCTCGTCCAGCAGCCGGTCCCGGCCCAGTCGCTCGATCACCATCGCTCGCACCACTCCCCTCCCCGACGCGACCTCGGCGTCGGGTGCCGCAGGCTATGGCGTCCGCGACTCGCGCCGGCTCACGCGGCCCACGACGGTTGCACTCCTCCGGCACGACCGACGGCAGTGCGTCGCGCGCGCCTGGTACAACAGACCGAGATCACGAATCCCGCCGGGCGGAGGCGGACGGATGGACGATCGACATTGCACGCGCTGCGGAGAATGGGTCGATCTGTACCGGACCGGCTACTACGCGGGCCGGCGCTTCAAGTCCCACGGTCGCTTCCACCCGTGGGGCGACACCTACTGCATCCACGACCGCTGCCGAACCCCCGACGACATCGACTGACCGACGACGTGCACGTAGCGGTGCATTGTGTGTCCAGACTGCGTGCAGGCGGCCTCGACGCCATACTCCTCATCGAGACTGCGGGCGGCTCGAGCCGTTCAATGGACGTTCAGCTACCGGATCGGTGGTCCAACGGTCCATTGAACGCAGGCCGTAGCAGGCTCGGTCGATCATTCAGGCGTACGCAAGTGTGTCGCGGGCTACGCCGTGTGATCGGTCCAGGCGCTTCCGTCCCAGTAGCGCCACGCGGACGCACCGCTCGGATCCGCATACCAGGCAGCCGACGCCACGGCGGGTGGGCCGGCCCCGCGCTTGCGGTGTGATCTGGAGACGATCACGAGGGCACCCAGCAATGTTGTCAATGCCAGGATGCCGAGCGCGCCACCGACAACCCAGCCCGGTACGCCATTGCACGCGTCGTCGAAGGCGGAGAGCGACTGGGCCTTGTTCACGCCGGGCCGGAACACTCGACCGGGCCGCAATGCGGTGTCACGTATGACGATCGTCGCGTGATCGGGCGACCGGACGGTGATCCGCCAGGCCTTCGGTCGCGAGGCGAGATCGAGGTGCGCGTCCTCGATCCAGTCGCGCCCGGGGAGAACACCGACCGTCACCGCGGCCGTGCTCGGTACCTCCCCGGATCCGTCGCGCACAGCGTGGGCGGACCAGATCAGACGTTGGGTCGTGGCATCGCGCACCGTGACTTGCTCGATCCACGTTCCGCAGTCCACGACGGTCAACGCATCACCGTGAATCACCCGCACCCCCACCTCGGTGGAGGCGGTGCAACCAGTGAGTGCCGTCACCGACGCGAGCACGAGGCTCGCCAGCGCAGCGCGACGCAGCTTCACCGGACCAGCATCCCTGAGCCGGACCGAGCTGCGCAGGTGCGCGCAATGCGTCGCAGTCGGTCGCACACCCAGACGTGGCGTCGCCCGGCGTCAGCGGAAGGCAGGGATCACCTCGGTGGCGAAGCGGCGGAGGGTCTCGTCGCCCGGGTAGTCGGGCATCCACGCGACGACCGCGGAGCAACCGAGCTTCCCGTACTCCGCGATCCGATCCTGCACCTGCTCCGCGGTCCCCGCGAGGTTGCCGCGGCGGTACGAGTCCCACTCCTCGAGCCACGGCTGCGCGGCGCGGCGCGCCTCGTGGAAGTCCCGTGCCTCCGCCTCGGTGCCGCGGACGACGAGCTCCGGGCTCCAGCTCTTCACGATCTCGTCCTCGTCACGCCCGACCTCGTCGCAGTGGCCCTGCAACACCTCGCGCTTGTGCGTCCACTCCTCGGGCTTGCCGCCGAAGTTCGACACGTTCGCAAGCCGGGCGACCACGCGCAGCGTCAGCTGCTCGCCGCTCCCCCCGATCCACACCGGCGGGTGCGGTTCCTGCAGCGGCTTCGGATCGCACTGCGCGCCGGCGACGCGGTAGTAGCGGCCCTCGAAGCTCGCGTCGGCCTCGGACCACATGAGCTTCACGATCTCGACGGCCTCACGCAGCATCCCGATGCGTACCTTCGGCGCCGGGTACTCGTAGCCGTACGCCTTGTACTCGTGCTCGTACCAGCCGGCGCCGACGCCCCAGTCCAACCGTCCGCCGCTGATCACGTCGATGGAGCTCGCGATCTTCGCAGTGAGCGTCGGCGGCCGGTACGACGTGCAGCTCACCATCTGGCCGAGCCTGATGCGTGACGTGGCCTGCGCGAGCGCGGCCATGGTGGTCCAACATTCGAATACGGCCTCGTGTGCGGGCGTCGGCACATTGTGGAAGTGGTCGTAGACCCAGATCGAGTCGTAGCCGAGTTCCTCGGCGAGCACAGACACGTCCAGGCAGCGCTGCCATTGGGCGGCGGCGCCGTCGATCGCCGCGAGCTCCGTCTTCCACCCCTGGGGCGCGAACGCGCCGAACTGCCACGTGGTCATCGGACGTGCCTTTCGTGTCGGAGGGTCGCGGCGAACCTATCCCGGGGAAGGCGCGGCCGGCGCCCGACCGGTTCCTACACTGCGACGGATGGGGACTCCGGGGATCGTCCACGTGCTCACCCAGCGGCTCGAGCCGCTCGCGCTCGCCGCCAACCTCGCCTGGTGGGACGCGAGCACCAAGGTCAGCCCGGAGCACGAGGCCGCGCGCGTCGCGGCTGACGTCGCGCTGCGAGAGGCGCTCGCGGATCCCGAGCAGTTCGACGCGGTCGACGCCGCTCGCGCGGATCCGGACCCGGCGATCGCGCGGGACGCGGAGATCCTCTACGCGTCGATGCTCCCGCAGCAGGTCCCGGCCGAAATCCGCCGGCGGATCGTGGAGCTCGAGGCCGAGATCGACAGCGTGTTCAACTCGCACCGCCCGGTGGTCGCCGGCGTGGCGCGCACCGACAACGAGGTCGGCGAGATCCTGCGCGCGTCGGCCGACGTCGCGGAGCGCCAGGAGGCGTGGGAGGCGGCCAAGACCGTCGGGGCCGCCGTTGCCGACCGGATCCGCGCGCTGGCGCACCTTCGCAACGAGGCCGCGCGGGCGGTGGGGCACCGCGACTTCTTCGCCCTCAGCCTCGCGACCGCCGAGCTCGACGAGGACCGGCTCCTCGACACGCTCGACGCCGTCGACGACTCGACGCGCGAGCGCTTCACCGAGTGGAAGCGGGGCGACGACGAGATCCGCGCCGACCGGTTCGGTCTCACCCCGGCCGAGCTGCGGCCGTGGCACTACGCCGATCCCTTCTTCCAGGAGCCGCCCACGGGCGACGCGCTCGAACTGGACGCCTGGTTC
>CAZXCB010000056.1:0-16341 GCA_964639075.1 uncultured Bifidobacteriaceae bacterium
ATCGGTCGCATGAACGCGTCGGCCCGGAAGCCGGTGGCGAGCACGAGCACGTCGAGCTCGTGCAGGACGCCGTCGGCGGTCCGGACGCCGCCGGGCTCCACGCGCTCGATCCGGTCGGTGACGAGCTCCGCGCTCGGCTCCTGGATCGCCTCGTAGAAGTCCGGGGAGACGACGAGTCGCTTGCAGCCGGCGCGATAGGTGGGGCGCAGCCGGTCGCGGAGCTCGGGATCTCGCACGGTCTCGAGGTTCTCGCGGCACATCCGCTCGATCATCGCCATCCCGTCCGAGTCGGCGTCGATGATCGCGGCCGCGAAGCTACCGAAGGCGACCGCGAGGTTGTCGTGGATCGTCGTCAGCAGGTCGGGGTCCGCGGCGAAGCGCGCCTGCTCCTCCTCGGAGTACGCGGGGTTCGCCTGCGGCAGCACCCACTGCGCGGTGCGTTGGAACAGCGTGAAGTGCGACGCACGCGCCGCGAGCGCGCTCGTGATCTGCACCGCGGTCGACCCGGTGCCGATCACACCGACGCGGCGCCCGTCGAGGGGAACCGAGTGATCCCAGCGCGCGCTGTGGAACGAGGCACCCGAGAACGAGTCGAGACCGGGGAGCTCCGGCAGGTTCGGATGGTGCAGCACCCCCGTCGCGGCGATGAGCACGTCGAACGCTTCCCGGTACCCGGACCTGGTCTCCACCGTCCATCCGTCGTCGCACCACGTGCACGCGACGACCTCGTCGCCGAACCGGATGTCGCGCACGACGTCGTAGTCGTGGGCGACGCGCTCGAAGTACGCCCGGATCTCCTCGCCGGGCGAGAAGGTGTGGGACCAGGCCGCGTTCGGTGCGAACGAGTACGAGTACAGGTGCGACGGGACGTCGCACGCGATCCCCGGATAGGTGTTCTCCCGCCACGTGCCGCCGAGCGTGTCCGCCTTCTCGAAGACCGTGATGTCGCCGACCCCGATCTCGCGGAGGCGGATCACGCTCAGGATCCCGGCCATGCCCGCACCGATCACGCCCACCCGCAGCGACCGCGCCGATTCCGTCACCATCCACCTCCGTGCCGGGTCTCCGACCGGCGAGACACTACGGACCGCCGAGCGGGCGGGCGAAGCTGATCTCGTGGCCGGCGGGATCGTGCACGTGGAAGTACCGCTCGCCCCAGGGCGCGTCGCTCGGCGCCATGGCCGGTTCGTAGCCCGCCGCCCGGAGGCGGTCGTGGGTCGCGTCGACGTCGGAGACCCAGAAGATCACCCGACCCCAGATCGCCGCGATCGGCGCGTGCTCGGGATCGAGCTGCAGGTTGAGGAACCCCGGACCGGCGCGCAGCGTCGTGAACGGTGCGGCGGCGCCACCGACGGCGACGCGGAACCCTGCCGTCTCGTAGAACCTGACGGACGCGGCCATGTCCGCCGTCGCGAGCGTCACCGCGCTCAGCGCCTCGACCTCGTCCATGGTTGCGACGGTACCGGCCGCGGTCGGGACGCTCAGTACGGGCGGTCGCCCGCGATCGTCACGCGCTCCATCACCCGACGCGCGGGAAGGAAGTCGTTGCTGACGATGTGCTGGGTCGCGCGGTTGTCCCAGAACGCGACGCTGCCGGGCTCCCAGCGGAACCGGCACTGCACGTCGGGGATCGCCGCCTGACGCTGGAGGCGATCGAGCAGCACGGACGCGTCGGCCCGGTCCATCCCCACGATGCCGCACGTGAACGACGCGTTCACGTAGAGCGTCCGGCGACCCGTCTCGGGATGCGTCCGCACCACCGGGTGCTGCTGCGTCGGATGCTCCTCGCGCATCCGCGCCTGCTCCTCGGGCCCGGCGTTCCACCCGAACGCCCGCACGTAGTCGTGGAGCCCGACCAGCCCGTCGATCTGCTCCTTCGAGCCGTCGTCGAGGAGGTCGTAGGCCGCACCCATGTCGGCCCAGAGGGTGTCGCCACCCACGGGCGGCAGCTCGACGGCGCGCAGGATCGAGCCCATCGACGGCTCGGGGCGCCACGACACGTCGCTGTGCCACACACCGGGCGCCTTGAACCTGCCGCCGGCGGGGATGACGAACACCTCGGGATGCTCCTGGTCCTTCGGCGTGATCGGGTGCACCTCGAGCTCGCCGAACCGGCGCCCGAGCGCGACATGGCTCTCCCGGTCGAGCGCGTGCTGGTCCCGGAAGAAGAGCACCTTCCACTCGAGGAGCAGGGCGCGGAGCTCCGCGACGACGGCGTCCGAGACACCGGCGGCGAGGTCCACGCCGCCGACCTCGGCGCCGATCGTCGCGGTCAGGGGCGAGACGGTCACCGGCACGGGCGGGATCGTACGCGCCTGCTCGGAAAGCCGCCTCGGCGCAGGCATCGCGGTGCCGGAACCGCTCGAGCCGGACATTCGCCGCCGGATCGCTCGGCGATCGTGAGCGATCGTGGTCGATCGCGTCCGGCTTGACCGATTTCTGCCATTGCCCAGTCCCCCCGGATTCGGTTAGAACAGACAATCCGACACGGGCGGCCTCTGGGCGGACGAATGGCACCGAACCGGCGGTGGTCGCGCAAGCGCGCGGTCACCGTGCTGACGATCCTCACCACCGCGATCGCGGGCCTCGTCGCGATCGCCGGCGGGTCGGCCCGGGCGGTCGGGACCGAGCCGGTCTCGGTGGAGCTGACCTCGAGCGTCAACCCCGCCGTCTACGGCCAGCCCGTCAGCCTGACCGCACGGGTCAGCCCCGTGCCCCCGACGACCGGCACGCCGACGGGCACCGTCACGTTCTTCAACGGCACGACCACGATGGGCACCAGGTCGGTCGTCGCGGGCGCCGCGGTCTACACGACCACGTACTCGGTCGGCGTCAAGAGCTTCACCGCGACCTACAACGGCGACGCGACGTTCGCCGTCGGCACGAGCGCGGCGTTGAGCCAGACGATCAACCCGACCCCGACCACGACGAGCGTCACGTCGAGCGCGACTCCGAGCCCGCTCGGTGCACCGATCACCTTCACCGCCACCACGGCTGCCGCGCCACCGGGCGCGGGCGCGCCGTCGTCGGGGAAGCTCAGGTTCTACGACGGCGCGGTGCTGCTCGGGACCAAGACCCCGGCGACCGGCGTGGCGTCGCTCACCACGTCGAGCCTCTCGCTCGGCACCCACTCCGTCACCGCGGTCTTCTCCGGGAGCGCGAGCTACAGCGGGAGCACCAGCAACGCGATCACGCAGACCGTCGAGCCCGCGCTGACCACGACCGTCGTCACCGCGACCCCGAACCCGTCGACGTTCGGCACCAGCGTCGAGCTGAGCGCGACCGTCAGCTCCGTCGCCGGCACGCCGACCGGAAGCGTCACGTTCACCGACGGCGCCACCGAGATCGCCACGGCGACGCTCGCCGCCGGCCAGGCGACCGCGACGGTCGGCGCGTGGAGCGTCGGCACGCATTCGGTGAGCGCGGCATACTCGGGCGCGACATCGTTCCAGCCCAGCACGAGCGCGCCCATCAGCCAGCTGGTGGATCGCGCTCCGAGCACCGTGGCCCTCGTCTCCGATCCGAACCCGTCCGCCAACGGCGCGGTGGTCACGCTCACCGCCACGGTCACGTCGCCGGCCGGCAGCCCCTCCGGCTCGGTCACGTTCGCCGACGGCGCAACCGAGATCGGGAGCGCCACGATCGCTGGCGGCTCCGCGACGCTGCTCACCTCCGCGCTCGCCGGCGGCACGCATCCGTTGACCGCGTCCTACTCGGGCGACGCCGACTTCGCACCCGGCGCGACGACCCTCGACCACGTCGTCGAGCCCGCCGCCACGACGACGGCGCTCGTCTCCGGCACCAACCCGTCGTCGTTCGCCGATCCCGTCACGCTCGTGGCGACCGTCGCCTCGGGCGCCGGCACGCCGAGCGGCACGGTCGTCCTGCTCGACGACACCACCGTGATCGCGGCTACCGACCTCGTCGGCGGCCAGGCGTCGATCACGATCTCGGACCTCGCGGTCGGATCCCACCCCCTGACGGCCACCTACGTCGCGACTACCGGCTTCTCCACGAGCACGAGCGCGGCCGTCGTGCAGGAGGTCGCGCCGGCTCCGACATCGGTGACCCTCGTCTCGGACGTGAACCCCGCCAGCGCCGGCGACACCGTCACCTTCACCGCCACCGTGAACGTGGCGGGCGGGACCCCGACCGGCGCGGTGACCTTCTCCGACGGAGTCACGAGCCTCGGGAGCGCGCCGCTCGTCAACGGCTCGGCCTCGATCTCGACGAGCTCGCTCCTCGGCGGCGACCACGCCATCACCGCCGACTACGCGGGCGACGGCAGCTTCGAGTCGAGCACCAGTGCGGTCCTCACCCAACACGTCAACGCGCCGAGCACCACGTCGCTCACGGTGTCGGACGGTCCGAGCGCGTTCGGGGACCCGGTGACGCTGACCGCGACGGTGACGACCGGTGCCGGCCTCCCCACCGGCACGGTGACCTTCCGCGACGGCGCGGCCGCCCTCGGCACCGTCACCCTCGCGTCGGACACCGCGGCGATCACCCTCACCGACCTCGGCGCGGGCGACCACTCGATCACCGCGAGCTACTCCGGCGACGACACCTGGGGCGCGAGCACGAGCGCGGCCGTCGCCCACACGGTCCTCGCGGCCCCGACCGTGACCGATCTCGCCGCGGACTCGCTGCTCGCCGTCGAGGGACAACCGATCACGCTGACCGCGACCGTCACCGGCGGCGGGGGCCTCCCGACGGGGGCGGTGACCTTCACCGAGGGCGCCACGACCCTCGGCACCGCCGATCTCGCCGGCGGCGTCGCGACGCTGCCCGGCGTCTCGCTCGCCGTGGGCCCGCACGCGCTCACCGCCGCCTACGCCGGCGCGGGGAACTCGGCGCCGAGCGCGAGCGGTCCGCTCGATGTCGTCGTCATCCCGATGACGACCACCGCCGTGACGTCCGACGCGAACCCCGCGGTGTTCGGGCAGTCGGTCACGTTCACCGCGACCGTCACCGCCGCGACCGGAACGCCCTCGGGGACGATCGACTTCAGCGACGGACCGACCGTGCTCGGAACCGTCGCGGTGAGCAACGGTTCCGCGACGCTCACGGTGGCCGGCCTCACCGCCGGGATCCACCCGATCACCGGCTCGTACTCCGGTGACGCGGGCTTCGGACCCAGCACCAGCGCAGTCCTGGAAGAGTCCGTGGCGCCCGCGCCGACGACGGCGACGCTCGTCGCCGCGCCGGCGAGGATCGCGATCGACCAACCGGTCACGCTCACCGCGACGGTCACGGCGAGCGCCGGGTCCCCGCCCGGATCGGTGAGCTTCCTCGACGGCGCCCAGACCCTCGGCACGGTGCCGCTCAGCGACGGGCAGGCCACGCTCTCGGTGTCGACGCTCTCGATCGGGACGCACGCGCTGACGGCCGCCTACTCCGGCGCGGCCGACTTCGCGCCGACCACGAGCGCGGCCGTGACCGGGACCGTCGTGCCGGCCGTGGCCTTCGTGGACGGGTCCGACCCGGCGTGCACGAACACCGGGACCGGCGCCGGCAGCGCCGCGACGCCGTACTGCGCGATCAACTCCGCTGCGGCGAAGGTGGCAGCGGGCCAGACCGTCCAGGTCGCCGCGGGGAGCTACACCGAGAAGGTCACCGTCACCGCCTCGGGCACCGCCATCTCGCCGATCACGTTCACACCGGCGCCCGGCGCGACGGTGACCATCATCGGATCCGCCGGCGGGTTCGTCATCACCAACCGCAGCTGGGTCACGGTCCGGGGCTTCGAGATCACGCAGACGACGGGGGTCGGGATCGCGGTCAACAGCTCGTCGGACATCACCGTCGACGGCAACCACGTCTCGTTCGCGGGCCAGCCCGTGAACGGAGACACCGCCATCGGGATCAAGCTCAACGCCACGACCGGATCGACCGTCGTGAACAACGTGGTCGACCACAACACCAACTTCGGGATCTACCTCGTGTCGGGCGCGGACGACAACGTCGTCGCGCACAACGAGACCTACGCGAACGCCCGCGTGTACGTGCGGGCCGCGGCCGGGATCGCGCTCGCGGGGTCCACGGGCAACGTCGTGTACGCCAACGTCTCCCACGACAACGAGGACTCCGGGATCAACGTCTGGACCGGGCGGACCCAGGGCAGCAACCTGGTGTTCAACAACGTCGCCTACAACAACGGCGACCACGGCATCGACGTCCACAACGCGGTGTCGGCGCTGATCATCTCGAACACCACCTACGGCAACTACGACTCGGGCATCGAGATGACGACGTCGATCGGCACCCTGCTCGCCAACAACGTGAGCGTCGACAACGGCATCGACAGCACACGCACGTCGGGCAACATCCGCGTCGACAAGGGCTCGGTCGCCACGACCACGCTCAACGACGACCTGGTGTTCCTGCGGGTGCCGGGGGTCATGGTCGACTGGGGCGGCGTGGAGTACCCGTCACTCGCCGCGTTCCAGAGCGCGACCGGCCAGGAGTCACGCGGCATCGAGGCCGATCCGCTCTTCGTCTCGGTCCTCACCGCGAACTTCCGGCTGCTCGCCGGCTCACCCGCGATCGACTCGGCCGACAGCGACGCCCCCGGGCAGCCGTTGCTCGACTTCGACGGTCACCCGCGCTTCGACGACCCTGCGACCGTCGACACCGGGATCGGATCGATCACCTTCGCCGACCGTGGAGCGTTCGAATACGGTTCCTGAGGTGCCCGAGACCGTCATCGTCGAGCGCGAACCCTCGCGCCGGTCGGCCACGATCACGCTCGACCGACCCGAGCGCAAGAACGCCCTCTCCGCGCGGCTGCGGAACGAGGTGACCACGGCACTCGCCGAGCTCGGCACCGACCCGTCGGTGTCCAGCGTGGTGATCACCGGCGCGGGAGACACGTTCTCGGCCGGATTCGATCTCGGCGAGTTCGCCCGCGCGGCCGAGGAGCCCGAGTTCTCCGTGGAGCTCTGGGCGAGCAGCGATCGCTTCCACCATGCCCTGCTCACGTTCCCGCTCCCGCTGATCGCCGCGGTGAACGGGCCTGCGCTCGCCGGCGGCTTCGACCTCGCGATCTGCTGTGACCTCCGCATCGCGTCGACGCGTGCCCGGTTCGCGCACCCGGAGTTCGCCTTCGGGGACGTCGTCTACTCACCGCTGCACGAGCTCGTCGGCGGCGCCGTCGCGCGCGAGCTGTGCCTCGGAGGCCGCGAGCTGACCGCCTCCGAGGCGCTGGAGCGGCGCGTCGTGAACGAGGTCGTCGAGCCCGACGAGCTGACCGCGCGGGTCGCGGCCGTCACCGAACGGATCGCCGGCGCGCCGCGAGACCGGCTGCTTCGCACCAAGGCCAAGGCGATCGCGCGTGCAGGCATCACGCTCGGTCCCACGCTCGACCTCTGATCCGCATCCGGCGGGCAACGGTGCCCTTGGTACCGTGACCGATCGGTCCGCGCACCCTGCTCCGCATCCCGCTGTTCGTCGCGGTCCTCGTCGCGTTGGCCATGACGCTCGTCGCCCGCCTGCAGTGGACCGCGTGGCCGATCGAGAACTTCACGAACTTCCCGGTGCAGTACCTCCTCGCCGGGATGGCACTGACGGTCCTCGCGGCGCTCCTACGGGCGCCGATCAGCGCCGTGATCGCCGCGGTCGTGGTCATCGTCAACGGACTCGCCGTCGGCGCGACGCTCGGCAGCGAGGCTCGCCCGGCGACTGCAGGAACCCGGGTCACCCTCGGCCATCTGAACGCGCAGACCCGCGAGATCGACACCGCGGCGCTCGGGGAGTGGCTGGCGCAGAACCGGCCCGACGTCTTCGTGGTCCTCGACCCCCTCCAGGGCGACGTCGCACGGATCGAGCGCGTGGCGCCCGGGTTCCGCATGCGGACCACGGGGTCGCGGCGCGGCGTGCGTGCCGACTTCATCCGCACCGTCGTCCTGAGCCGGGTCGACGTGACCAGCGTCGATCACCCCGCCGATCCGGGTTTCGGGGCGTCCGCGGTCGAGATGACGGTCCCGACCCCGGACGGAACCGTCGACGTGGTGGCCTTCGGGACGGAATCACCGACCTCCCCCTCACGCGCGCACCACCGCGACCAGGCCCTGAACGCGGCGGCACGGTGGAGCCGCGCGCACGGGGCGCGGCGCGTCGTGATGGGCGACTTCAACGCCACACCGTGGTCGCCGGCGTTCCGGCGTCTCCTCCACGACGGGGGACTCGGCAACTCGCTCGACGGCTTCGGGCTCCAGGTCTCGTGGCCGGAGTCCAACGTCCTGGTGCGGATCCCGATCGACCACGCGTTGCTCGGTCCGAGCCTCGCCGCCACCGCCCGCGGCACCGGACCCGCCTTCGGCTCGCAGCACCGCGCCCTGCGCGTGACGGTCGCGCCGCGGGCGGCGCCACGCTGATCGTTCAGCCCGCGAGGCGGGTCGGGACCGGTGGCGGTCCGAGGGCCCAGCCGAGGAGCGCCAGCAGCGCGGACGCCGCGGGCCGCACGACGAGCGGATCGGCGAGCGGCACGGGCCACAGCCCGAGCGCGATCCGGCGGTGCAGGGGGAGGAGATCCGCGGCCGCGGCCGCGACGACCGTGTACGTGGGCAGCATCCGCACGGGGAGCGACGGCAACACGAGGAACCGCACCGCGTCGCGCGCCTCGCGGGTCATCGCGAGCTCCGGCACCGAGTCGATCCACGCGGAGAGCTCGGGCGCGGTCTCGGGCAGGTCGGTCGCTCCGAGTCGGCGCGCGACGTCGGTCATCTCGCGCACGTAGCGATCCGCGTCGGTCGCCGACAGTGGGGCCGACCCGTAGCGCCGGTACGCGGCGAGGAACGAATCGACCTCGACGTTGTGCACCCACGCGAGCAGCGCCGGGTCCGTCGCCACGTAGGGCCGACCGTCGGACGCCGTGCCGCGCACCCGCGCGTGCACGCCGCGCACCGTGCGGATCGCGCGCTCGGCCTCGGCCGTCGTGCCGTAGGTCGTCGCGCCGACGAAGCGGCCGGTCCGCGCGAGGCGGCCGAGCGGGTCCTCGCGATACGAGGAATGCTGGGCGACCCCGGCCATCGCGAGCGGGTGCAGCACCTGGAGCAGCAACGCGCGCAGCCCGCCGATGAGCATCGAGCGGTCGGCATGGATGCGCCAGGTGACCGAATCGGGCCCGAACAGGCCCGGGTCGGTGACGGTCGCGAGCTCGAGCGCGGGCGGACCCTCCGGACCGTCGGCGAGCGCCCGGCGGGCCAGGCCGCGGACCACGCCCCGCGCGGGGGCGAGCAGGGCCCCGGACACGGTGTCGATCGGGCCCGAGAGCGGGGCGGGAACACGCATTCCGGCCAGTCTCGCAGAGCCGGCGGCCGTCGCCGACCGCGGCCCGGGTATCCACCCTCGGGGCCGTGAGGGTCCCTACGCTCGCGACCGCGAGACCACGGTGAGCGCGGAGGAACCCATGAGCGGATCGTCGAAGCTGGGCCGGATGGCGGCGGTCGCCGCGGTCGGCACCCTCGGGGCGCTGGTCCCCGCCGCAGCCGCGGGCGCGGTCGAGTATCCGAGTGGCGGTCCGCCGCCCGAGGTCCAACCCACCGGCACCCAGGTCTCTCCCAGCCAGGCGGCGCGCGCGTCGACCCTGCCGTTGACCGGAACCGACGTCGCCGAGCTCCTGGCGATCGGCGGCGTGAGCGTCGGCGCCGGGCTGCTGCTCGTGCGCCGTTCCCGCATCGCCCGTCCGACCGTCTGAGCCACACTCCGCCGGGGCCGCCCGCCCCGTCGGACGGCCGACTTCAGAAATCCGACCCGATCCGTCGATACGCGAGCCATGCCCGCGCGCCGTCCGGTGGCTCTCGCTCTGTCGCTCCTCGTCGCGGTCGGTCTCGCCGGGCTCGTTCCCAGCGCGGCCGGCGCCGTGGTCTCGGCGGCGCCGGCGGTGCCGACGGACTGCTCACGCGACGTCACCGCCGAGCTCCAGCAGTGGATCAACGCGACTCCCGACGCGTCGACCCTCGCGTTCACGCCCGGTGCCTGCTACCGCGTCGACGGCATGCTGCGCATCCGGCGCCGGACCAACCTCGTCCTGCAGGGCAACGGCGCGACGCTGCGCCAGTTCACCGACGGCTCCGAGCTCGTGAACCCGCAGCTGGTGCGCACCCGCTCGTTCTTCAACTTCAGCACGTCCAACGGCATCACCGTCCGAGATCTCACCCTGCGCGGGGCCAACCCGCATGCAGGCCGCGGTGACCTCGCGTACCAGCCCCGGTTCGAGGGCCAGCAAGGGCTGAACATCGGCAACGTCCACGGCATGGTCGTCGACAACATCCGGGTGTACGACGTCTTCGGCGACTTCGTGTGGGTCGGCCCCGGGACCTCGGATCTGACCGTGCGCAACTCCACGTTCCTGCGCAACGGGCGCCAGGGCTGGACGATCAACGGCACCAACATCCTGTTCGAGCACAACCTGATCGGCGAGACCCGGCGCGCGACGATCGACATGGAACCGTCGCTCGCCACCTGGGCGTCCCGCAACGTGACCATCCAGGACAACGAGGTCGGGCCGGGGCGGCTCTTCTTCTTCGCGAGCGTCGGCGCGGGCAACGCACCCATCGACGGCGTCAACATCCTGCGCAACCGGCTCCACCGGGGAATGCAGATCTACGTCGCGTCGCGTGGGATCGCCCGTTCGCGCTATCGGATCGTGGGGAACGTGTCCGACACCCCGGTGAGCGGCTTCGGCGCGGCGATCGTGTTCCGCAACGCGACGGACGTGCTCGTCGCGAACAACGTCGTGCCGCTCCAGCCGTCCCACCCGCTCAGCGGCGTCGGTGCGAGGCGGGTGCAGGGACTGACCATCACCGGCAACACGTTCCGCGGCGCGCGCTCCGTGCTGCGGGACAACGGCGGCAACCTGGCGATCCATCTGTCGGCGAACCGGATCGGCGTGCCGCTCTGGACGCCGCCACCGACCGACGTCCCGGGTCCGACGCCGTACCCGATCCGCTGACCGGGCGCGGGTGACGGCCCGTCCACCGGGCCGAACCGACGCCGACCGGCGCGGGTAGCCTCGCTTCCCGGCCGCCGGCATCCCCGCGAACCGCGCGCGGTGCCGGTCGGTCACGACCGGGCACGTGCCGACCGGGCACGACCGACGAAGGGACCGAGATGGGCACCCCAGTGCGCACCGACTGGACGATCGCCGAGATCACCGCGCTCTACGAGCGTCCGCTCATGGACCTGGTGCGCGAGGCCTCCGACGTCCACCGCGCCTACCACGACCCCGACGAGGTGCAGGTCAACCAGCTCCTGTCGATCAAGACCGGCGCGTGCCCCGAGGACTGCGGCTACTGCTCGCAGTCCACCCACTACGACACCGGGGTCAAGCCCGAGCCACTGATGGACGTCGAGACCGTCGTCGCCACCGCCCGCCGCGCCCAGCGCGCCGGGGTCACCCGGTTCTGCATGGGTGCCGCGTGGCGTGAGGTCAAGGACAACGCGCAGTTCGACCGCGTGTGCGAGATCGTGCGCCAGGTCGACGAGCTCGGGATGGAGGTCTGCGTCACGCTCGGCATGCTGAACGAGGACCAGGCGCACCGGCTCGAGGCGGCCGGGCTGCACGCCTACAACCACAACCTCGACACGTCACCCGAGTACTACGACTCTGTCATCACGACTCGCACCTACCAGGACCGGCTGGACACGCTGGCGGCGGTGCGCACCACGGGCATCACGGTGTGCTGCGGCGGGATCATCGGCCTCGGCGAGTCCGACGCCGACCGGGTCTCGTTCCTGCACCAGCTGGCGACGCTCGACCCGCACCCCGAGTCCGTGCCGATCAACGTGCTCTCTCGCGTCCCCGGCACGCCGCTCGAGGACGCGCCCGACGTCGACGTGTCCGAGACCCTTCGCATGATCGCCCTCGCCCGCATCCTCATGCCGACGAGCAACGTGCGCATCGCCGCGGGCCGCCATCTCATGGGGTGGTCGGACCAGGCCCTGTGCTTCCTCGCGGGAGCGAACTCGATCTTCACGAGCGAGCGCAACATGATGCTGACCGACACCACGCCGTGCGCCGACCACGCGACCGACCGGGCGATGCTCGACTCGATGGGCATGCGCATGCGCGTCCTCGAGCCGAGCGACCAGCCGGCCTGACGTACCGATGACGGACGCGCCCGTCGCGGCAGCCGTCGAGCACTTCCGGGTGCACGGCTGGGTCGTCACCGAGACGCTCGACGCCGACGGGACGCGCGCACTGCGGGCGTGGGTCGACGAGGTGATGGCCTGGCCCGACGACGGCGAGTGGCTCCACTACCGCGAGCGCACCGAGGCGGGCCCGCGACTGTGCCGCACCGAGAACTTCGTGCCGTTCCACGCCGGCCTGGGCGCGCTCCTCACCGCTGGTCCGATGATCGAGACCGCGGGCGCACTGCTCGGCGAACCGGCCGTGCTGTACAAGGAGAAGGTGAACTACAAGGCGGCGGGCGGCGCCGGGTACGCGCCGCACCAGGACGCGCCCGCCTACCGATTCGTCGAGACGCACGTGTCGTGCATGGTCGCGGTCGACGACGCGGACGAGGAGAACGGCTGCCTCGAGGTCGTGTCGGGGGCACACCACGAGTTGCTCCCGGTCGACGCCGACGGCTGCATCCGCGCGGAGGTCGTCGCCGAGCTCGCGTGGCAGGCCGTGCCGGTGCGCGCCGGCACCACGCTCTGGTTCCACTCCCGCGCACCGCACCGCAGCGGCCCGAACCGCTCGGCGCGCGACCGCCGGGCGTTGTACCCCACGTACAACGCGCGGCGCGAGGGTGATCTCCGTGACGCGTACTACCGCCAGAAGCTGGCGGAATTCGCCGCCGGTGAGACCGCCGGTGCGCGGGTCCAGGTCTCGCTCATCAACGACTTCCAGGGCAAGCCGGTATGACCCCCGTCGCCGACGTCGCCGCCGTCCTCGACCTCTACGCGCGCTTCGGCGACGAGACCTACGGCGAGGACGTCACCCAGACCGCGCACGCGCTCCAGTGCGCCGCGCTCGCCGAGGCCGAGCGGGCGGCGGACGCCCTCGTCGCCGCCGCGTTGCTCCACGACATCGGTCACCTCGTGCACCTCGCCGACGGCGGTCGCGATGCCGACGCGCTCGGCGTCGACGACGACCACGAATCAGTCGGATCCCGAGCCCTCGCACCGTTGTTCGGACCCGAGGTGACCGCACCCATCGCGTTGCACGTGACCGCGAAGCGCTATCGCTGCACGGTCGAGCCCGGTTACGCCGAGGCCCTGTCCGCCGCGTCCGTCCGCAGCCTCGCGCTCCAGGGCGGTCCGCTCGACGACGCCACGGCCGGACGCTTCGCCCGGCTCCCGGGCGCCGATGCCGCGATCCGCCTCCGCGGCTGGGACGACACCGGCAAGGTCGCCGGCCTCGCCGTACCCGACCTCGCGCACTTCCACCCGCTGCTCACGCGTCTCGCTCGCTGACCCCGGGGGGCACCGCCGACCCACCGTCCAGTTGACACTAGTTCGATCGCGATATATCGTGATGGTACCAAACCACTCAGGAGGCATCATGAGACCAGAACGAGGAGGACCCCACCGGCGGCACGGCGCCGGGCGCGGCGGGCGCCGGATGCGCCGCGGCGACATCCGCACCGCCGTGTTGCTCGTCCTCGACGAGGAGCCCCGCCACGGCTACGACGTGATCCAGGCGCTCGAGGAGAAGAGCGACGGCGCCTGGCGCCCCAGCCCCGGATCCATCTACCCCACCCTCGCGCTCCTCGAGGACGAGGGCCTCGCCCGGTCGACCGAGCGGGACGGCAAACGGGTCTACGAGCTCACCGAGACCGGGCGCGTCGAGGCCGCCGAACGGCTCGAGGAGGCCGGCGACCCACCCTGGGCCGGCACGAACCCGATGAACCTGCGCGCCGCGGTGATGCAGCTCCATGCCGCCGCCCGCCAGGTCGGCGGCGCGGGCACCCAGGAGCAGGTCGAGCGGGCGACGGCCATCGTCAACGACGCGCGCAAGGGGCTCTACCGGTTGCTCGCGGAGGACTGAACGGCGCGTCAGGATGGACGGATGCCTGCACGCATCGAGGACTACGCGCTCATCGGCGACACCCAGACCGCGGCACTCGTCGGGCTCGACGGCTCCATCGACTGGTGGTGCGTCCCGCGCTTCGACTCCGGTGCGGTCTTCGCCGCGCTCCTCGGTTCACCCGACGCCGGTCGGTGGCTCCTCGCCCCTGCCGGCGGCATCCAGACGGTCGAGCGGCGTTACCGCGACGACACCCTCGTGCTCGAGACGACCTTCCACACCGACGACGGCACCGTGCGCGTCACGGACTGCATGCCGATCCGCGGCCGGACCGTCGACATCGTCCGTCAGGTCGAAGGCCTGTCGGGACGGGTGCCGATGCACATGGAGCTCATCATCCGGTTCGACTACGGGTCGATCGTCCCCTGGGTCGGCCGCACCGACGGAGTGCTCCGCGCGATCGCGGGGCCCGACGCGCTCGACCTGAACACTTCCGTCCACACCCACGGCGCCGGCAAGACCACAGTCGCCGACTTCGTCGTCGAAGCCGGCGACAAGGTGCCGTTCACGCTGGCGTACCACGCGTCGCACACTCCCGGACCGAAGAAGTTCGACGCGGCGCGCGCCATCAACGAGACCGCGCGGTGGTGGCGGAAGTGGTCGGCGCAATGCACCTACGACGGCCAGTGGCGCGACGCGGTGATGCGCTCGCTCATCACCTTGAAGGCGCTCACGTACGCGCCGACCGGTGGCATCGTCGCCGCGCCGACGACCTCGTTGCCCGAGTGGATCGGCAGCGTCCGCAACTGGGACTACCGCTACTGCTGGCTGCGTGACGCCACCCTCACACTGATCTCGCTGTCGCTGGGTGGCTACACCGAGGAGGCGCTCGCGTGGCGTGACTGGCTGCTGCGCGCCGCGGCCGGCGACCCCGACGACCTCCAGATCATGTACGGCGTCGCGGGAGAACGGCGGCTGAGCGAGTTCACCGTCGACTGGCTCCCGGGGTACGAGTCGTCGCGGCCGGTCCGTGTCGGCAACGCGGCCAGCGAGCAGTTCCAGCTCGACGTCTACGGCGAGGTGCTCGGCACGCTGTACCGCACGCGTCGCCTCATCCCGGACGTCGGCGCCCACCGCGATTCGTGGGACCTCGAATGCGCGTTGCTCGGGTCACTCGAGGAGCTCTGGCGCCGACCGGACGACGGCATCTGGGAGGTGCGCGGCCCTCGTGCGCACTTCACGCATTCGAAGGGCATGGCCTGGCTCGCGTTCGACCGCGCCGTGCGCTCGGTGGAGGACTTCGACCTGCGCGGACCCGCTCAGCGCTGGGGGCGGATCCGCGACGAGATCCACGCGCAGATCTGCGACGAGGGCTTCGATCCCGACCTGAACGCGTTCACGCAGGCCTACGGCTCCAAGCGCCTCGACGCCGCGGTGCTGCTGCTCCCGATGACCGGCTTCCTCCCTGGTGACGATCCGCGTGTCCGCGGCACCGTCGACGCGATCGAGCGCACGCTCATGCACGACGGCTTCGTCGCCCGGTACGAGACCGACCCGAACGGTGCCGTCGACGGGCTGCCGCCGGGCGAGGGCACGTTCCTGCCCTGCTCGTTCTGGCTCGCCGACAACCGCGCGATCGTCGGGCGCGAGGAAGCCGCCCACGAGCTGTTCGAGCGGCTGCTCGCCCTCCGCAACGACGTCGGCCTGCTCGCCGAGGAGTACGACCCTGCGTCCGGACGCCAGCTCGGCAACTTCCCGCAGGCGTTCACCCACGTGTGCCTGGTGACGACCGCCGCGCACCTGTCGGCGATCTCGGTGGACGGGCCGAGCGTGGCCGAGGCCCTCCACATGCGCGTCTGACCGCGCGCCCGCGGCATCGAGCCGGTCGCGACCCGGACACTGGTACGGTGACGGTCCTCGGTCCGACCAGGCGAGGAGCCCACCATGGGCGACAAGTCCCCCAAGCGTGAGAACGCCAAGAAGCCGGCGAAGTCACTCAAGGAGAAGCGCGCCGAGAAGCACGCCAAGCGCGCGGAGAAGCGCCCGGGCATCTCCGGCTGATCGCGGCGCACCACCGGCGCGGTCACAGGGAGCTGCCAGACTGATTCGATGAGCTTCGGCCAGCAGTCCGGTCCGCCTGCGTCGTACCGCCAGATCCAGAACCTCACCACGCTCGTCGAGGCTGCGGGCTACGCGGACCTCCGCGACGCGCGCGGCGCACTCGGTCTCACGCAACGCCAGGCCGGCGGCAGGTTCACACGCGACGAGGCCGACGCGTTGATCGCGCGGCTGGAGTCCGAGGCGGAGCGCATCGACGCGGACATCGTCGACACCGACCCGGTCTCACCGGGCCCGAGGCGCGCGAC
>CAZXCB010000057.1:0-4850 GCA_964639075.1 uncultured Bifidobacteriaceae bacterium
CGCCTGCTCCCCGGTGTCGGGCTGGGAGATCAGCAGGTCGTCCACGTTGACGCCGATCGCCGACGCGTAGACCGGGTCCATCGCGTGCTCGGCGTCGATGTACGCGCACACGCCGCCGTTGCGCTGCGCTTCGGCCACGACGTGCATCGCGAGCGTCGACTTGCCGGACGACTCCGGTCCGAAGATCTCGACGATGCGGCCACGGGGCAGTCCCCCGATGCCGAGGGCCAGGTCCAGCGCCAGGGCCCCGGTCGGGATCGCCTCGACCCCGACGTGGCCGCGCTCACCCAACCGCATGATGGCGCCCTTGCCGAACTGCTTCTCGATCTGGCCGAGCGCCATGTCGAGCGACTTCTCGCGGTCCATTCGTGTGACTCCTCTGTCCTACGTTCGCCGTACCGGTCGGGGGAAGCCCGTGCTCACGGAGGACCGTACGACGAGGGTGTGACACCGCCGCCGGAGGGCCCG
The DNA here is from genome assembly GCA_964639075.1 of uncultured Bifidobacteriaceae bacterium. Lineage (GTDB taxonomy): Bacteria > Actinomycetota > Acidimicrobiia > IMCC26256 > JAENVU01 > JAENVU01. The sequence continues at coordinate 469 of CAZXCB010000057.1, forward strand.
ATCCGCTCGGAACCACTGCATCGCCGGACCCGGGATCGAACCACATCCGTGGAGTTCCAACGATGTGGTGCACCATAGACCGAACACCCGTTCGAATCAAGCACTGCCTGCCTGCGCGCCGCTCCGGACCGGCCACTCCTACCCTGAGGGCGTGGATGGCAGGCAGCGGCGGGAGGCACGGCGAGGGGATCGCTGGGACCCCACGCACGGCGCTCACCCGAGTGGCAGTCGGGCGATCTCGCGGTAGACGGCGCCCTCGCGGCGGGTCTCGCTCTCCAGCAACACGATCTCGTCCACGGTGAACGGCGGACCGACGGGCACGCCGGCGAGCACCGTGATCTCCTCGGCGAGGCGCTTCGGCGAGCTCATCCGGGCGAGCGTCAGGTGCGGGACGTACCGCACGCGGTCGCGCGGCCGGACGAACGCGCCGGCCGAGTCGATCACCGCGTCGTACACGCGCGTCAGCGGCTCCGGATCGAGCACGCCGAGCCAGTACACGGACGCTCGACGGTCGGTCGGGAAGCCACCGGCGCCACCGATCTGGACGCGCGCGGCCGGCACGGTCGCCACCGCCCCGGCGAGCGCGCCCACGAGCGCGTCGGGATCGTCGACGCGGCCGAAGTACTGGATCGTCACGTGCCACTGCTCGCGTCGGGTCCACGTGAACCCGCGGCGGGTCGCGCCCTCGAGCATGACGGCGATCGCGTCGAGCACCGGCGGCGGCGGCACCGCGGCGACGAACGCCCGCCGCAACCCGCTCACGCGTCGAGCGACTCGAGTCGCTGCCGCAGCGCGTTCAGCAGCGAGATCGCCGAGAACTGGCGCACCCGCTCGCGGTCGCCGGGCAGCCGGGTGGTGAACGCCTCGGGCTCGCGATCCGGGAGCGCGATCCCGAACCACACGGTCCCGACCGGCTGGCCGTCCTGCTCGTCCGGACCGGCGACGCCCGTGACCGCGATCCCGACGTCGGCGCCGAGCACTCGCTGCGCGCCCTGCGCCATCTGGACCACGCACTCCTCGCTCACCACCTGCTCCGCGGTCACACCGAGCACCGAGCGCTTCACCTCGGTCGCGTACGACACGATCGAGCCGCGGAACGTCTTCGACGCGCCCGGCACCGCGCCGATCCGCGCCCCGATGAGGCCTGCAGTGACCGACTCCGCGACGCCGAGCGTCCACCCCTTCGCCTCGAGCGCCCGCAGCGCGGCGTGCTCGATGGTCTCGTCGTCGATCCCGAACACCAGCGCACCGAGGACGTCGCGCAACACGACCTCTTCCTCGGCGATCAGCGCGAGCGCCTCCTCCTCGGAGCCCGCCTTCGCCGTGAGCCGGACCACGAGCCCCTCGATGCCGCGCGCCAGGAACGCGATCGTGGGGTTGGTCTGCGTGTCGACGCGGTGGGCGATCATCTCCGCGAGGCCCGACTCGGACTGCCCCCAGGTCTTGAGGGACCGGCTCACGATGACGGCCGACTGCCCCGAGCGCGCGAGCAGGTCCGGGAGCACGTGTTCGGTGACCATGAGCTGCATCTCGTACGGCACGCCCGGGACGGCGTACACGACCTTGCCGTCGATCTGCGCGCGGATGCCGGGCGCGGTGCCGATCGGGTTGGGGATCGCCTCGGCCCCGACCGGGACGTCGGCCTGGCGGAGGTTGTTCAGCGGCATGTCGCGCGCCCGCGAGCCGAACAGCGCGCGTATGTGCTCGACGAGCTCCTCGCGTCGCTGCAGCTCCACACCCATCACGGCCGCGATCGCCTCACGCGTGACGTCGTCCTGGGTCGGCCCGAGCCCACCGCACACGACGACCGCGTCGGCGTTGACGAGCATCTCCGACAGCGACGCGGTCATGCGCCCGAGGTTGTCACCGACCTTGCGGTGCTCCATGGTGTCGATGCCGACCATGGCGAGCTGCTCGCCGATCCAGCTCGAGTTGGTGTCGACGATCTGACCGAGCAACAGCTCCGTCCCGATCGCCAGGACGTCACACCTCATCGGCGTCTCCTCCTTTCGGCGCCTCCGCTCGCGCCTCTGCGCGACCGTCGGACGAGGGCTCGCTCCGGCGCGGCTCGCCTCCGCTGGCGCTCGGGCTCGGGTGTGGCAGCTGTGTTCACCCTGTCGTCCTGGTCAGCCAGCCGCGGCTTGGTAGCCGCGGCGGACGATGTCGATCCCCGAGACGACGGTCATCGCCACCGCGAGCCACAGCACCGTGAGGCACAGCCACTCGATGTCGGCCGTCCACGGCAGCACGAACGCACCGACCGAGAGCATCTGCAGGAACGCCTTGTACTTCCCGAGCCGCGCCGCCGGCAGCGAGATCCCCCTGCGTCCGGCCACCACGCGGTAGGCGGAGATCCACACCTCGCGCAGCGCCATGATCGCGAACGGCACCCACCACACGTCGCCGCGCAGCACGAGTGCGAGGAACCCACCGAGCGTGAGCACCTTGTCGGCGATCGGGTCGAGGAAGGCGCCCGAGCGCGTGGTGCCGTCGCGCCGTGCAAGCCAGCCGTCGATGCCGTCGGTCACGCAGAGGACGAACCAGAGCGAGACCGTGAGCCAGGTCGCGCCGTCGCGCTCGATGAGCAGCAGCGTGGGCACCGCGAAGAGCAGGCGCCCGAGCGTGATGAAGTTCGCGGGCGTGGCGAGCGCACCCGGGCCGAACCGCTTCATCGACTGCATCGGTGGGTTCACGCGCCGGCTCCCGCTCCCACCGCGGCTCGCACCGGCACCGCCTAGATGTCCGGGCCGAACGCGGCGGTGACCGTCGCGGTCACGAGCGCGCCCGGACGGCCGGTCGCGTCCTCGACCCGTACCGTGCCGTCGATCTCCGGCGCCTCCCGGTGCGTGCGGCCGACGAGGTCGGGGCCGTCCACGACGTCGACGAGCACCTCGACGGTGGCGCCCACGAGCGCGTCCCGCCGGGCCTGGGTGATGGGCTCCTGCACCTCCACACACTCGCGCAGCCGCTCGGACGCCAGGTCGGGGTCGACCGCGCCCGCCAGCGTGGCGGCGGGGGTGCCGTCCTCGGGCGAGAAGGGGAAGAAGCCGCCCCAGTCGAGACCGGCGGCCCGCAGGAATCCGAGCAGCTCATCGTGGTCGTCCTCGGTCTCGCCCGGGAACCCCACGATGAACGACGACCGGAACGCCGCCGCGGGTTCCTCGGCGCGGATCGCGTCGATCGTCGTGAGGAAGCGGTCGCCGCTCCCCCAGCGCTTCATGCCGCGCAGCAGCCCCGCGGCCGCGTGTTGGAGCGAGAGGTCGAAGTACGGGACGACGGTCGGCAGCTCGAGCATCGTGGCGACGAGCGGCTCGGTGACCTCGCTCGGATACAGGTAGAGCAGCCGCACGCGCCGGAGCCCGTCGGCCGCGAGCGCATCGAGCCGGTGCAGCAGCGGAGCGAGCGCGCCGGGCTCGCCGACGTCGCGCCCGTACCACGCGAGGTCCTGCGCGACGAGCACGACCTCGGCGACGCCCCCGGCGACGAGGTCCGCGACCTCGGTGGCGATCGACTCGGGCGTCCGCGAGCGCTGCGTGCCACGGAAGGACGGGATCGCACAGAACGCGCACGCGCGGTCGCAGCCCTCGGCGATCTTCACGTATGCCCACGGCGCGCGCGGTGCCGGGCGCGGGAGGTCGAGCAGGTCGCGGACGCCGACGGGCTTGCGGCCGCGCAGCACGACGTCGAACAGCGCACCCTCGTCCGCGAACCCGACGACCGCGTCGGCCTCGGGGAGCGCGGCGGCGAGCTCCTCCCCGTAGCGCTCGGCCATGCAGCCGGTGACCACGAGCCGGGCGTCGGGCCGCTTCACGTCGGCAAGGGTGAGGGCGACCTCGATCGACTCCTGGCGGGCGGCGTCGATGAAGGCGCACGTGTTGACCACCACCAGATCCGCGTCCTCGGGTCCCTCCGCCGGCACGAGGCCGTCGGCGAGGAGCGAGGCGACGACCTTGTCGGAGTCGACGGCGTTCTTCGGGCAGCCCAACGTCTCGACGTGAAAGCGCCCGGCCATGGCCGGGATCCTACCGGTGCACCTTCCGTACACTCCCGCCCGTGACCGACGTACGGGGAATCGTCGCTGCCGGCTGGGAGCCGGTCGCGGAGGCGTTCGCGAAGAACTTCGAGCACGGCGAGATCGGCGCGGCCTGTTGCGTCTACCGCGACGGCGTGCCCGTGGTGGACCTCGTCGGCGGGACCGCGGACACGACGTCGGGCCGCGAATGGGACGAGCACACGATCGCGCTCGTGTTCTCCACCACCAAGGGGGCGACCGCGGCCTGCGCGAACCTGCTGGTGGAGCGGGGAACGCTCGACCCCGACGCCCCGGTCGCGCGGTACTGGCCCGAGTTCGCGGCGGGCGGCAAGGAGCGCGTCCTCGTTCG
>CAZXCB010000057.1:4860-8796 GCA_964639075.1 uncultured Bifidobacteriaceae bacterium
CCACGTGCTGTCGCACAGCGCGGGCCTGCCGGTGGTGGAGGGTGACTTCACCCTCGAGCAGGCGCTCGCATGGGACCCGGTCGTCGAGGCGCTCGCCCGGCAGACGCCCCGGTGGGAGCCCGGCACCGCGGTCGGCTACCACATGCGAACCTACGGCTGGCTCGTCGGCGAGATCGTGCGCCGCGTGACGGGATCGACGCTCGGCACGTTCTTCCGCACCGAGATCGGCGAACCCCTCGGGCTGGACTGGTGGATCGGCCTTCCCGAGACGGAGGAGCCACGGTGCGCTCGCATCGTGCCGCCCGAGGAGTCCACCGACCCCGAGGTACGCGAGCTGATGGACGCGTTCATGGCGCCCGGCACCATGCTCGGCGACGCGCTCACCGGGCCGTCCGGGCACTTCCGCTACGACGACATGTGGAACTCGCGCGCCCTCCACGAGTGCGAGCTGCCGTCGTCGAACGGCATCGCATCGGCGCATGCGGTGGCGCGCCTGTACGCCGCGCTCGTCGGACCCGTCGACGGCATCCGCGTCCTCGACGCGGCGACGGTCGCGCGCGCGACCGTCCCGCAGATCGAGGGCACCGACGTCGTGATCGGCGTCCCGATGCGCTACGGGCTCGGGTTCTCGATCGGTGACGCGTCGAGCACCGCCGCACCACCGCGCGCGTTCGGGCACTCGGGCGCGGGAGGGTCGCTCGGCCTCGCGGATCCGGACGCGGGAATCGGCTTCGGGTACGTGATGAACAAGATGCAGGTCGGGCTGCTCGAGGACAGGCGGCCCCGGAACCTGCTGCGCGCCGTGTACCGCTCGCTCGACACCGCGTAACCCCTGCGCCCCCCGCCGGGTCGAAGCTCCCGCACCGTCACCCACGGGCGGTGCAGGAGGTACGACATGTACACGTTCGCGATCATCGCCCTGTTGGGGCTCGCCACGGTCAAGCTGGTCGACTTCGCCTGCGACTCCGTGACTGCGCTCCGGCCGATGCGCTCACTGCTCACCTTCGTCGTCGCCGTCGCCGGCGTCCTCGCGCTCGACTACTCGATGTTCGAGGGATGGAACGCCTCGATCTCGGACCGCGCGCTCGGCGTGTGGATCACCGGCTTCGCCGTCGCCGGCGTCACCGTGGCCTGGCGGGCCGTCTTCGCCTACCTGACCCACGACCACGCGACGCGCGACGAGACGCTCGGCGAGTCCACCTCGCTCCACCGGGCCGCGTAGCCCGGGAACCCCACCCGGCGCCGCGGCGTTGGAGTGGAGGTACGGAGAAACCGACCGCCGTCAACGAGGCCGGCGGTCGTACGGAATCGGGGCGCCCGCGAGGGCGCCCCGAACCGCGTCACCGTGCGGTCACGCCGGTGGGATGTTCTGGTTGTGCCGGAACCGGTTCTCCGGGTCCCACTCGTTCTTGAGGGCCTGGAGCCGCGCGTACTTCTCCGCGCCGAATGCAGACCGCACACGATCCGGGCCTTCGTCGCCGATGAAGTTCAGGTACACCTGGCCCGCGGCCCACGGCTTCATCGCCCCGCTGAGCTCCCGCGTGTACGCGATGTTGCGCGCGTCCTCGGCCGGGTCGGGCCACATGGACAGGAAGTGGACGTTCCACTTCGAGTGGCGTTGACCGAACGCGGTCGCCGCGTCGTCGACGCGGGCGATCGCGCCGCCGCCGGGGACGAGGATGATCTGGGTCATCGGGGAGACGGGCTGGGTCGCCTTCGCGACGAGCGCGTCGACCGCCTCGTCGGGCAACTCGTCGTAGAAGTCCGCCGTCCAGTAGTTCCGCATCCCCTTCGGGTTGGGTGGGTCGAGCAGCTGCTGCACCGCGACGTAGGGCATCGGGGCCACCATGTCGATCGCCGGCGGACCGAACTCACGCAGCGGCCGAATCGCTTCCTCGGCCGCGTCGACCGGTCCGGAGCAGCACACGACGACGGCGATGACCGGCTGCCCGCGGACGGGCTCGGGGACGAACTCCTCCGGTGGCGCGCAAATGAAGGCCAAGCCGGTGCCGACCTCGTCGGGCGCCTTCTCCATGAAGTCGCGGTAGAAGCGCACGAGCTCGCCGGCGACGGCCGCCGGGTACATGAGCATGCCACCGAGCACGATCGGCCCGAGGTCGTGCAGCTGCAGGTGGAACGCGGTGACGATCCCGAAGTTCCCACCGCCGCCGCGCAGGCCCCAGAACAGCTCGGCGTTCTCGGTCGACGACGCGGTGACCTCGCGGCCGTCGGCCGTGACCACCTCGGCCGCGAGCAGGTTGTCGCAGACGAAGCCGAACGAGCGCTCGAGCCAGCCGCTGCCACTGCCGAGGGCCAGGCCCGCCACTCCGGTCCCCGATACGCGACCGCCGGTGACGGCGAGCGCGTGCTCCTGGGTCGCGGCGTCGACCTCACCCCAGGTGCAGCCCGCCTCGACGCGCGCGGTCTTCGCGGCGGGGTCGACGGAGATCCCCTTCATCCCGCGCAGGTCGACGGTGATCGCGCCGTCGGCCACCGCCGCGCCCGTCACCCCGTGCCCACCGCCGTAGACCGCGATGGTCAGGCCGCGGCTGCTCGCGAGGTTCACCGCAGCGGTGACGTCCGTCGTGCTCGTGCAGCGCGCGATCAGCTCCGGGTGCCAGTCGATCATCCCGTTGAAGACCTGGCGGGCCTCTTCGTAGCCCTCGTCGCCGTTCTACAGCAGTGTGCCGCCGAACGCGCCGATCGATTCCTTCAGATCCGACATCGCCAATCCCTTCGTTCGCCCGCACGCCGCCGGCGGCGCGTCCCTCTCAGGTTCGCCGCGATGGCCCTCCCGGATCAATGGGTTCGACGATCCGCCCCGAAGCCGGCGGCTGAACGTCGTAGATTCCGCCGGATGGGCGATCCCGCCTTCGATGCGTTCGATGCGCAGGAGCGTCGGAAGCTGTGCGACCTGTTCGACGAGCTGGGCCCCTCCGTGGCCACGCTGCTCGAGGGATGGACCGCCCACGACCTCGCCGCCCACATCGTTCTGCGCGAGCACGACCTGGTCGCCGGTCCCTGCATGGTGCTCCCCGGCCCGTTCGGACGCTTCGCAGAGCGGCGGAGGGCCGGGCTCGCAGGACGGCGCGACTTCTCCTGGCTCGTGGCGCGGATCCGGTCGGGCCCGCCGCCGGGGTTCTTCCGCATCGGCTGGGTCCGTGAGGTGCCCAACCTGAACGAGTTCTTCGTCCATCACGAAGACGTGCGCAGGGCCAACGGGATGGACCCGCGCACGCTCACGCCCGAGCTGGAGGCCGCGTTGTGGCGCAACGTCGCTCGAGGGAGCCGCTACCTCGCTCGTCGGCTCCGCGGTGCCGGGCTCGAGATCGAGTGGGCGGGAACGAGCGAGCGACTGCGCGTGCGGCCGGGCGAGCCGGCGGCGCGCCTCAGCGGGCCACCCGGCGAGCTCCTCCTGTACGTCTTCGGACGCCAGAGCGTCGCGCGCGTGCAGGCGACCGGACCCGCCGACGCGGTCGCGGCGGTGCATTCCACGCACTTCGGCATGTGAGTGGGTCGCTCCCCCGAGCGCGGTCAGCCGTTCGGCTTCAGTGGGCCGACCAGGACGGGCCAAGGGACGCCAAAGACCACCACCGCACCCGATCGTGAACTCTCGTGACTCACCGTCCGCGACGGTCCCACGTGCGCCTCGCGGTTCGCACGATGCGTCGCCTCCGGACGGCACCCGGCCGCGACCTCGCCAGACGCGGCCGCGGCTGGGTTCTTCGGACCGTCCAGGATCTGGGAATCACGCGTCCGCGGGAGCGTTGGCTCCGCGGAGCCGCACCTCGAGCCGCCCGACGTCTTCGATGGACGCGCAGCTACCGAATCCGGTGCCAGACGTCCATTGAACACCGGCGGCGACGAACCGCCCGTCTGACAACACGCACGCGAGCACCCACGGGTGATGTCGCCGGAGTGCTCCGCGGAGCACTC
>CAZXCB010000057.1:8806-16102 GCA_964639075.1 uncultured Bifidobacteriaceae bacterium
CGTGCCGTCCTCTGGGCACGATGCCGTGAACACCCGAGGGCGATGTCGCCGGACGGCTCCGCGGAGCACTCCAGGATCTGGCAATCACGCGTCCGCGGGAGCGTCAAGCACACTCAGGCGTCGACGAGCTGAGGCGCCCGAGTGCACGGCTCGAGCCGGGGTCGTTGCACGGGGTGGTGGCGTGACCGTCGCGGAGTCCCGCCGGCTCAGGAATTGACGGTCTCGAGCTCGTCGACGGTCATCAGCACGGATCGGGCCTTGGAACCCTCGCTCGGGCCGACGATGCCGCGCTGCTCCAGCAGGTCCATCAGCCGCCCCGCACGCGCGAAGCCGACGCGGAGCTTGCGTTGGAGCATCGACGTCGAGCCGAGCCCGCTGCGCACGACGAGCTCCATCGCCTCGGCGAGCAGGTCGTCGTCCTCGTCGTCGGCACCCGAGCGGCCGCCGCTGCCGCCCCCCGACGCGTCGCCCTGGAGCCCCTCGACGTACTGCGGCGTCGGCACCTGCCGCTTCCAGTGCGCGACCGCCTTGCGCACGCACTCCTCGTCCACCCACGAACCCTGGATGCGCTGCGCACGCGACGAGGACGCGGCGAGCACGAGCATGTCGCCGTGGCCGATCAGCTTCTCGGCGCCGGGCTGGTCGAGGATCACGCGGGAGTCAGCGAGCGTGCTCACCGAGAACGCGAGCCGGCTCGGCACATTCGCCTTGATCACACCGGTGATCACGTCGACGGACGGGCGCTGCGTCGCGATCACGAGGTGGATGCCGACGGCGCGGGCCATCTGCGCGATCCGGCAGATGCTCGCCTCCACGTCGCGCGCCGCGACCATCATGAGTTCGTTCAGCTCGTCGACGACGATCAGGATGAACGGGAGCCGCTCGTAGTTGCGACCGCCGTGCGGATCGGGGTTCTCGGCGGTCGGGAGCTCACCGCGGTCGTACATCGCGTTGTAGCCGGAGATGTCGCGGACGCCGACCTCCGAGAGCAGGTCGTAGCGCAGGTCCATCTCGCGCACCGCCCACTCGAGCGCGTTCGCGGCCTTCTTGGGGTTCGTGACGACCTCGGTGAGCAGGTGCGGCAGCCCGTTGTACTGGCCGAGCTCCACCCGCTTCGGGTCGACGAGGATCATGCGGACCTGCTCGGGCGTGCACCGCATCAGGATCGACGTGATGAGCGAGTTGATGCAGCTGGACTTGCCCGCACCGGTCTGGCCGGCAATGAGCAGGTGCGGCATCGTCGCGAGGTTGAGCATGTGCGAGCGGCCCGCGATGTCGCGGCCGAGACCGCACTCGAGCGGATGGGTCGCCTGCGCGGCTTCGGGGGACGTGAGGATGTCGCCGAGGGTGACGAGCTGACGTTGCTTGTTCGGCACCTCGACGCCGATCGCGCTGCGCCCGGGGATCGGGGCGAGGATCCGTACGTCGGGACTCGCCATCGCGTACGCGATGTCGTGGCTGAGGCCGGTGACGCGGTTGACCTTCACGCCGGGCGCGAGCTCGAGCTCGTAACGCGTGACGGTCGGGCCGACGGTCATGCCGATGAGGCGCGCGTCCACACCGAAGTCCTTGAGCGTCGCCTGCAGCACCTCGCCGCCCTGCTCGACGACGCGGCCGTCCATCTCCTTGGCCGCCGAGCGCTTGAGCAGGTCGCGCGGGGGCAACGTCCAGTCGCCGTGGCCGTACACCGTGAGGTCGATCGCCATCTGGCCCTTGGCACCCTCGCGCACCGCGATGTCGCTCGGCGCGACGGCGTCGTCGTCCTCGTCCTCGTACTCGTCCGGGATGCTCACGACGCGGGCCGCGAGCGGCTCGTCGTCCTCGACGTCCTCGTCCGGCGGCTCGGGCTCGGGCTCGGACTCGGTGAGGTCGATGGCGGCGACCGTCTCCATCGTGGCGCGTCGCGACGGCAGCGGCCGACGCACCGTGGCGCCATCGGAGGCGCCGTCGGCGGTCGTGTCGGCGGGCTCGTCGTCGGGCTCGTCGTCGGGCTCGTCGGCGCGGACACGCAGCGCCTCCAGGAGAAGCCGGCCGGTGTATCCGAGCGCGTGGCCGAGGTGCTTGAGCACCTGGCGGATCGAGGTACCGGGCGCGAGCAGCAGCCCGAAGCAGAGCAGCGCGATCAGGACGACCGTCGCGCCGACAGTGCCGAGTCCGGCCGCGAGCGGCGCGCCGACGAGCGCGCCGACGTAGCCGCCGGCGTCGCGCAGCCCGTCAACCGGACCGGAGATCGACGGCGCGCCGCCGAGCACGTGCATGAGCCCGGCCGCGGCGAGGACCACGAGCAGGACGCCGAGGCCGACGCGCAGCGGCGCGGCGGGCGCCTCGTCCTCGGGTCGGCGCCACAGGAGGAGCACCGCGACCGCGACGAGCGACAGCGGCACGAGGAACGCGCCGTGTCCGAGCAGGGCTCCGAGGCCTTCGCCGAGGCCGGCGCCGACCGGCCCGGCGACCTCGGTGGCCAGGGCGAGCCCGCACAGGAGTCCGAGGACGAGCACCGTGAGGGCCAGGGCGTCGGTGCCGTGCCCGCGCAGCTGGGTCCGCGCCGCCTCGCGCACCCGGTGGGTGCGCGGCGGCCGGGCGGGCGGTCGCTTGGTCGCCTTCTTCGCCGGCGGCTTCGACCGGGCCCGCGGGCTCGACTTGGTCTTGGACGGGGCCCGACGGGGCTTCGTGCTGGCCACGAAATCACCGTAACACCGGCAACATCCACCACATCGGGATACTTCTCCCCCAGCAACAACGCATACCGACCCAAACGCCCCTACACGGGCCCCGAGCCGGAGCGGCAGCGGAGGCGAGCCGCGGCACAGCGTCCCGAGCCTCTCCGGGTGGTGCCAACCGAGCGGAGCCGCCGAAGAGGCGGAGCTAGAGGGACTTGGCGAACACGTCGTGGCGTTCGTGGACGCGCATGCCGGCCGCCTCGTAGAGGGCCTGCAGGCCGGGCTCGTCACCGGCGTCGAGCGACACGAGCACCCGCATCTGGCCACGATCGCGCAGCGCCGCGAAGGCGGCACGCAGCAGCGCCGGCCCGATTCCGCGGCCGCGCGCGTCGGGTCGGATCGCGACCGACGACGTGTAGCCGGTCTCCCCCACGTCGAACACGATGACCGCGCCGAGCACCTCGTCGCCGTGACGGGCGACGCGCCACAGCGACGGGTCGAACGCCGGATGCGCGAAGCGGCTCTCGAGCCACTCGTCCATCCGGCGCGGTGAGAACCGGCCGTGGCGCGCGAACGCCTCGCGCCACACCGCGCGCACCTCGTCCTCCCATGCCGGGTCGAACGCGAGGATGTCGACGCCCTCGGGCGGCTCCACGGTCTCCGCGGGTTGGCGGCTGAGGTCGATGCGCATCCGCAGCATCGTGCGCCGGTAGGTGTACCCGCGCCGCTCGAGCAGGTTGCGCTTCTCCGCGTTCACGCTCGAGACCGGGACGCCGAGCGTCATCGCCCGGCCGTTCGCGAGCTCCCGCGCGCGGTGCTCGATCACGTCGAGCAGCTGCCCCCCGAGCCCGCGGCCCGCATACTCGGGCAGGACGTAGGCGTCGGCGTCGAGCTCGCGATCGGGTTGGGCCTCCCACACGGACGCGTACCCGATGATGCGCCCAGTCGGTCCGATGAGCACCCAGGCGTCGTGCTCCCGGGTGAAGCGCGGCCGCATCCAGTCGTCGAGGAGGTCGTCCTCGGAGAAGTCGGGCTCGCCGAAGTCGGCGATGTCGTGCGCGCGCACGACATCGGCGACCGCCCTCGCATCCTCGGCCGCCGGCGGGCGTATCACGTACCCGGTCGGGAGCTCGCTCATCAGCACGCCGCCATCAGAGTGCCGAGGCGTAGCCGCCGTCGACCGGGTACACCTGGCCGGTGATCCATTCCGCGGCGTCGCTGCACAGCAGCACCGCGAGCGGTGCGGCGTCGTCGACGTGGCCGATCCGACCGACGGGATAGTTGCGTGCGAGCTTCCCCTCGAGCTCGGGTGCGTGCTCGATCGCCGCCGCGAGCTGGCCGTGGTTCATGGTGCCGAGCGCGATGCAGTTGACGGTGATGCCGTCACGCCCGACCTCGGCGGCGAGCCCACGAGAGAAGCCCATGGCCGCAGCCTTGGCCGCGCCGTAGACCACCTGCTTGCGCTCACCCTTGCGACCGGCGTCCGACACGATCGTGAGCACGCGACCCCAGCGGCGCTCGATCATGAGCGGCAGGTACGCCCGCGTGACGTGCAACACCGCGGCGAGGTTGAGCCGCAGCATCGGGTCCCAGTCCTCGGGGCCGCTCTCGGCGAACGACTTGATGCTGAAGCCCTCGGGCGGGATTCCCGCGTTGTTCACGAGGATGTCGACCGGCCCCGTCTCGGCCACCATCGTCGCGACCGCCGCCGGATCGCAGACGTCGGCGACGACGACCGACGCGCGCCCCTGCTCCGCCGCGATCTCCTCCGCGACGGCCCGCGCCCGCTCCTCGTACAGGTCGTTGATCCACACGTGCGCGCCGGCACGCGCCATCTGGATCGCGATCGCGCGACCCACGCCGCCGCCGCTGCCGGTGACGACCGCGGTGCGATCGGCGATGAAGTTCGACCAGTCCCTGATCACGCCGCTGCGCTCCGCTCAGACCTCGAGCACGACGGGGATGACCGCGGGCCGCCGCCGGGTGCGCTCGTTGATGAACTTGCCGAGGGTCCGCCGCGCGCTGCGGCGCACGGTCTCGAAGTCGGTGCCGCCATGCTCGATCGCGCCCTCGACCGCGGCGCGGACCGCGTCGCGCGCCTCGCCGAGCAGCGCTTCGGCCTCGGTCGCGTGCACCCAGCCCTTCGTCACGATCTCGGGTCCGGTGACGATCTCACCCGTGCGCTTGTCGATCGTCACGAACACGACGACGAGCCCCTCCTCGGCGAGCTGGCGACGGTCGCGCAGCACTCCCTGGCCGATGTCGCCGACGATGCCGTCGACGTAGGTGTAGCCGGAGGGCACGGCCTGGCGTTCGACCTCCAGACCGTCGTCCGCGATCGTGACCATGTCACCGTCCTCACAGACGAGCACGTGGGCCGGGTCGACGCCCGCGAGCTCGGCGAGCTCCGCGTGGTGGACCATGTGCCGGTACTCACCGTGGACGGGCACGAACCACTCGGGGTCGACGAGGTTGAGCATGAACTTCAGCTCCTCCTGCGACGCGTGGCCGGACACGTGGACGGGCGCGTTGCCGTCGTGCACGACCTGGGCGCCGGCCCGGTAGAACGCGTCGATGATCCGGCTCACGTTGCTCTCGTTGCCCGGGATCGCGTGCGCCGAGATCACCACGACGTCGTCGGCGTCGATCTTCACGTACTTGTGCTCGTGGGACGCCATGAGCGAGAGCGCGCTCATCGGCTCGCCCTGCGATCCCGTGCAGATCACGCACACCTGGCCGCCCGGGAAGTTCGGCGCCTCCTCGATGTCGATCACGCTGCCCGCCGGCACGTCGATCATCCCCATCTCGCGCGCCAGAGTGACGTTCTTGCCCATCGAGCGACCGACGAACGCGACCTTGCGCCCGTTCGCGATCGCGGCCTGCGCCACCTGCTGCACGCGGTGGAGGTGCGACGCGAAGCTCGCGACGATCAGACGCTTGCCCTGGTGCTCGCGGAACAGCGTCCGCAACGCGGCGCCGACCGTGGACTCCGACGGGGTGTAGCCGGGCCGCTCGGCGTTCGTGCTGTCCGAGAGGAGCAGGCGGACCCCGCCCGGCCGCCGGGCGATCTCGCCCAGCCGGCTGAGGTCGGTGCGGCGCCCATCGACCGGCGTGAGATCGATCTTGAAGTCGCCGGTGTGCAGGATCGTGCCCTGGGGCGTGTGGTAGGCCGCCGCGAACGCGTGCGGCACCGAGTGGGTGACGGGCACGAACTCGACGTCGAACGGGCCGATCTCGCGTCGCTCGCCGTCGAGGACCGGGACGAACTCGGTGCGATCGAGAAGGCCGGCCTCCTCGATCCGGGACCGGGCGAGGCCGAGCGACAGCGCGGAGCCGAAGATCGGGAAGGACACGTCCCGCAGCAGGTACGCGAGGCCCCCGGCGTGGTCCTCGTGCGCGTGGGTGAGCACGACCCCCTCGACGGCGTCGGCCCGGTCCCGCAGGTAGGTGAAGTCGGGCAGGACCAGGTCGACGCCCGGCATGTCGACCTCGGGGAACATGATCCCGCAGTCGACGACGAGGATGCGCCCCTCGACCTCGATGCAGAAGCAATTCCGGCCGATCTCGCCGAGTCCACCGAGGAAGGTGATGCGCACCGGGTCCGCCACGGGCGCAGGGTAGCCCACGCCGGCTCCGGTTCAGGCGGGCTCGACCTCGACGCGCGTGTCGTTGAAGCACGCGCCCGCGGCGAGGTCCGAGACCGTCCCCGGACTGAGGGCGTTCGCGGTGAGACCTTCGGCGAAGTCGCGGCACCAACTGCCCTTGGGCATCGTCGCCACCCCGGTGCGCACCGCCGGGTCGACGCGGACCACCGTGGTGAGCGCGGCGCGGTCGTTGCGGACGCGCACCGCGACGCCGTCGACGAGGCCGCGCGCCGCGGCATCGTCGGGATGGAGGCGCACGGCCGGGTCCGCAGGCTGGAACTCACCGAACATGGAGTTGATCGTGCGCGGCGTCGCCGGGGTGATCAGCGTGAGCGGATACGGGTCGTCCAGCTCGACGTACCGGGGCACGCCCAGCACGGGAAGCGACGCGAGCCTCGCCCGACCGTCGGGGAACGACGGCGCCGTGTCACGGAACTGCACCGTGCCCCCCACCGGTCGGGTCGGCCGCGCCCCTTCATACCTGCCGTCGTCACGCAGGCACCGGTCGAGCACCGCGCCGCGCGCCACGTCGAAGCGGGTGAGGTCGTAGCCGAGCCGGCGGGCGAGCTCGGCGGCGAGCTCGTTGTTCGAGCGACTCTCGCCGACCGGGTCGATGATCCGCGGCCAACCAATCACCTACAAGATCGGCGACACCCAGTACATGGCGATGCCGAGCGGTGGCGGCGGCATCGCGGTGACCATCATCGGCGAGAACCCGAACGTCACGCTCGGCAGCGCGCTGGTGGTGTTCGCGCTGCCGTGAGGGCGCGCCCGCTGCACCGTCTCCGCGGGTGTCGCAGGCTCGGCGCCGTACTCGGCGTCGGGCTGTGGCTCGTCAGCGTCGCGGCGGGTGCCGCCCCCGCGCTGCGGGTGTGCCTGCTGTCGCACAACCTGCCCTACTCCGCCCGCGACACCGACAACGGGTTCGATGTCGACGTCGCCCGCGCACTGGCCGCCGCGCTCACGCGGCCCTTCGAGGCGGTGTGGATCGA
>CAZXCB010000058.1:0-1153 GCA_964639075.1 uncultured Bifidobacteriaceae bacterium
AGTTGGCGGCGCATCGTCGCGATGTTCGCCTCGGTCGTGACCCGCGGGTGTTGGCCCGTCTGCACGGCGTACTGCTCGGCCGGGAGCCCGAACGCGTCGTAGCCCATCGCGTGGAGGACGTTCTTGCCGTTCATGCGCTGGTAGCGGGCGAAGACGTCGGTGCCGATGTAGCCGAGTGGGTGGCCGACGTGGAGTCCGGCCCCGCTCGGGTACGGGAACATGTCGAGGACGAACATCGGATCGCAGTCCGCGATCCGATCGGCGCCTTCGGACAGCAGGCCCTCGGGATTCGGGGCCCAGAAGGTGTGCTCGGCGTCCCAGCGGTCCTGCCAGCGAGCCTCGATCTCGTTGGCCAGGCGCGCGTCGTACCGGTAGCGGGGGGTGTCGTCGGTCATCGACGCCGAGGCTACCGGGACGACTCTCCGGGTCCGGCGTTCACCGGTCCTGTTCGGCTTCGGGGTAGGGGCAGTGGCGGCACCCGCTCCCACAACATTGACCCTGCGCCCGCAGGGTCGCCGCCGTCATCACGTCGTAACCGGTGACCGGATCTCGGTACGTCGCCTCGCCCCGCTCGGTCGCGAGAGCATGGGCCGCCGCGACAGTCGCCGCAGTCTCCTCGGTCGTCACCGCCCCCACTTCAGCACGTCCATACCGTGTCGTGTCCGAGATCGGTCGGCTGCTACCTTGAATGTTCCCTTCGGGGGCTGTAGCTCAGGCGGTAGAGCACTTCCATGGCATGGAAGGGGTCAGGGGTTCGAGTCCCCTCAGCTCCACTGGCGCTCTTCGTGGGCGCGGCCGCGCCGGGGTCGACCCTCTCAGGCGGGCACCGCGGCCGCTCCGCCGGCCATCCACGCAGCACAGTCCGCGGGGAGGCACTCGGCGACGGCGCGGTCGTAGTCGGCCAACTCGGCGGCAGTGAGCACGTCCTGCCAGCGCCCGTTCGTGCCCTTGTAGAGGAACGTGTCGGCACCGCCGACGAAATGGCTCTCGAAGTCGGCGATCTCGGCCGGGCGGGCCTTCATCCCCGCGAACGTGCACGATGCGACCTGGTCCGGCCAGCGCTCGTCGTCGACGGGCACGTCGAGGAACTCCGCAACCCCACGCATCGAACCGTCGAGGTCGGCGAGCAGGTCGGTGTAGTGCACGAAGAGCA
>CAZXCB010000058.1:1163-15785 GCA_964639075.1 uncultured Bifidobacteriaceae bacterium
GCCTCGATGCGCCCAGTAGCTCGCGAGATTCTCGAACTGGCCTCCGTGGTCGATGAACCACCGGAAGAACTCGTGCGGGTCCTCGGTCGGCGGCGGACCGCCTCCGCCGTCCTCGAGGGGGATGCCCTCCTCGAGCGCGCTCACGAGCAACCGTTCGATCAGCGCCGGTTGCAGGTTCGCCAGGTGGTTCTGGAACGACATGCACGCGTCCCGGCCGTCGCGGCCCACGACGATGTACGAGTTGCCCGCATGCCACGGGATGCCGTCGGCCGCGGTGTGCGTCTTCACGTGGCGTCGGAACGGCTGCGCCTCGAGCCGTGCGATCACGTCGTCGATCGGCTCGAAGCGAGCGTCGATCCAGGGCGACACCTCGAACACCGGACCCGGAGCTCCGCCGGGGAACAGCAGCGCCGTGACGATCGCCTGCATCCACGTCGTCCCGTTCTTCGCCGGGGTGCACACCACGATGTCGCCGGGCCGATGCACGTAGCGTTGCCAGCGGAGGTTGTCCGCGACGATCGACCGGTACTCACGCTCGGGACGCCACACGCCGGCGAGCGTAGGCCTCCCACGGGCTTCCTGGTGCTCCACATCGGCCGCGCCCCGGGTCAGGGCTCGAGGACGACCTTGATCGCACCGGCCGATCGGTCGGCGGCGATCCGGAACGCGTCGGCGGCCCGGTCGAGGGGCAGCCGATGCGTGATCAGGGCTCCGGGCACTTCGGGGAGATCGGCGAGCAGCTGCGCGGCGGCGGCCATGTCGTGCCCGTCCCCGGTGTCGCCGTGGATCATCGACGTGACGATCGTGGGCTCCTTGACCGTGAAGAACTGCGGGAACTCGACCGGCTCCCAGTAGCTCGCGACGAGCACGACCGTGCCCCCCGGACGGACCAGTGAGAAGCACTCCCGCACCGCGGAGGCCGTGCCCGCGGCGTCGACGACGACGTCGTACTCCCCACGCGGCTCGACGCCCGCGCCGATCGCGCCGGCGGCGGCGCGCTGCGCGGGGTGACGCGCCACCACGTCGACCCTGCAGTCGAGCCAACGTCCCACGGCCGCCGCACCGAGCCCGATGCTCCCGGCGCCCACGACCGCGACCCGGTCCCCGGCGGCGACCCCGGCCCGACGCAACGCGTGCACGGAACAGGCGATCGGCTCGACGAGCGCGCCATCGGCCGCGGTGACGCTCGGTGGGAGCGGGAACACGTGCGCCTCGTCGACGGCCATCGCGTCGGCCATGCCACCGTCCGCTCCGATTCCGTAGCCGGCGGCAGCACCGGTTCGACATTGGGTCGGCGCGCCCGCGAGGCAACGATCGCACGACCCACACGGCCGGGCCGGCCACACCGCGACCGGCGTGCCGTCGTCGAGGAACCCGCCGATCTCGTGGCCGAGCGTGAACGCCAGCGGTCCCCACTCCAGCAGGTGCAGATCCGAGCCGCAGATCCCCGACGAGCGCACCCGGACGGGCAGCGCCGCCGGATCCGGTTCCGGGAGGGTCACGACCTCGATCCCGGCGGCGGTGTGTCGGACGGCGCGCACGGCCCTCTGCCTACCGCCCCGGCGACCGGTCCGCCAGACTGCGGCGATGGGAGACCTCGTCCTCGCCCACGACGACGGCCCGGTGCGGGTCGTGACCATGAACCGGCCCGAGGCACGCAACGCGCTGTCGGTCGCGCTCCAGCGCGAGCTCGCGGACGCGCTGCGTGCCGCCGACGCCGACGACACCGTCGTGTGCGTCGTGCTCACCGCCACCGACCCGGCGTTCTGCGCGGGCCTCGATCTGAAGGAGCTCGGTCGGGGACTCGCGCCGGGCACGCTCGCCGGCGAGGAGTCGCCGTTCGCGACGCTGTGGGGCATGGCGACCCCGGTCATCGGCGCGGTCAACGGCGCGTGCGCGACCGGTGGTCTCGAGATCGCGCTCGCCTGCGACTTCCTCGTCGCGTCGGAGCTCGCCCGGTTCGGCGACACCCATGCGAAGGTCGGGTTCACTCCCGCCGGCGGGATGAGCGTGCTGCTCCCCCAGGCCGTCGGGCTGCGCCGGGCGCGCGAGATGAGCCTCACGGGGAACTTCGTCGACGCGGCGGAGGCCCACCGCCTCGGCCTGGTGAACCACGTCGTCGCCCACCCGGACCTCGTGCCGTTCGCAGCGCGGCTCGGCCACGACATCGCGGCTGGCGACCAGGCCGCCGTGCGCGAGCTGAAGGGCATCTACGACCGCGGCTGGAAGCTGACCGGCGGCGACGCGATCGCGCTCGAGCTCGACGTGTTCGCCGGCCGCCGGCTCAGCGCGGAGACGATCGAGGCCCGGCGGGCATCGGTGATCGAGAGCAACAAGAAGGTCTGACCCGGGTGGCACGCCGCCACGCGTGACAATGGGACCGTGCGTCGTCACCGCGCCGTCTCCACGATCCTGGCCGTCACGCTCGGCGTCGCCGCCTGCTCCTCGAGCGAGGGCGCGCGCTCCACGGACTCGACGCAGCCGGCGCAACCGTCGGCGACGACCGCACCGCCGGTCGCGGCCGGGGTCACCCCGACGGGCACGCGCGTCGACCGGACCCTCGTCACGCCGGACGGCCGCACGCGCACGTACCGCGTGTACGTGCCGTCAGGACTTCCCCCGAACGGAGCCGTCCCGCTCCTCGTCGCGCTGCACGGCGGCACCGGATGGGGCACCCAGTTCGAGAGCAACAGCGGATTCGACTCGCTCGCCCAGGCGAACGGGTTCATCGTGGTGTACCCGGACGGCGTCGGCGTCGGCGCGAACTCCACGGCGCTGCGCACCTGGAACGGCGGCACGTGCTGCGGGCCCGCCGCTCGACAGGCCGTCGACGACGTCGGGTTCGTCCGCGTGCTGCTCGACACACTCGAGCAGCAGTACGCGATCGACCCGCGCCGCGTGTACGCGGCGGGCCACTCCAACGGCGCGATCCTCTCCCAGCGGCTCGCGTGCGAGCTCGCCGACCGCATCGTCGCGATCGGCGTGCAGGCCGGGAGCCTCGGCATCGACGCCTGTCGGCCGAGCCAGCCGGTCTCGGCGTTGATGCTCCACGGCACCGCGGATCGCAACATCCCGATCGACGGCGGGGAGGGCGAGAACAGCATCGCCGGAGTGAGCTTCCGATCGCCCCGGACGTCGGCGGCGGTCCTCGCCGACGCCATGGGCTGCCCTCGCCGCCCACGCGCCGCAGTCGATCGCCGCAACCCGGAGGTCCGCACGACGACGTGGTCGCCGTGCCGCGACGGCACGACCGTCGAGTTCGTCGCGGTGACCGGAGCCCCGCACGCGTGGATGGGCCACGCCTCGCCGAACCGCGCGCTCCAACGAGCCGTCGGCACGCCGTACCCGGATCTCGATGCCAGCCTCGCGATCTGGACGTTCCTGGCCGCCCAGCGCCGCTGACCACCACGCGAGACGAAATCCTCCGGGCCGGCGCCGACGGGCTGGAACACTGGCCCGATGACCGCACCCGCCCGCACCGATCACACCATCACGACCGAGACGCAACTCCGCGAGGTGATCGGCGCAGCGACCGAGATCGTCTGCGCCAAGATCACCGACGCGCTCAACCACCTCACGCGCGAGTACGTCGAACGATCACCGTTCGTGCTCGTGGCGACGTCCGACCCGACCGGCGCGTGCGACCTGAGCCCGCGGGGTGATCCTGCCGGCTTCGTGCGCATCCTCGACGATCGGACGCTGCTCCTCCCCGAGCGGCCGGGCAACCGAATCGCGGACACGCTGACGAACATCCTCGCGAACCCCCACGTCGGCCTGCTCTTCGTCGTGCCCGGCGCGACGGAGACCTACCGCGTCAACGGCCGCGCCACGCTCACCACCGACCCGCACCTGCTCAGGCCCTGCGCGGTCGAGGGCAAGGTTCCCAAGCTCGGCATCCTCGTCGCAGTCGAGCAGGCCTACACGCAGTGCTCCAAGGCGCTGCTCCGCTCGCACCTGTGGGATCCCGAGCGGTTCGTGAGCCAGACCGACCTGCCGAGCAACGGCGAGATCCAGCGTGCGATCCGCGGCGGCGACTTCGACGCGGCGGCCTACGACGCCGAGCGCGCCGAGCGGTACGCCCGCCGCGAGGGCTTCTACTGAGCGACCGCGGCGCGGTGACCCGCGGTGGCGGCGCAGGCGGCGGCGACAGCGATGCGACACAATGCGCCGATGCGCATCGGAATCAACGGATCCTCCCTCATCGCCGTCGGCCGTCCCACCCGCGAGATCGCGGCCCACGCGGCGGCCGCCGAAGCCGACGGCTTCACGTCCTACTGGGCGGCCCAGCTCGCCGTCCCGGACGCGCTCACCGCGCTCGCGGTCGTCGCCGGGGCCACCACCACGATCGAGCTGGGTACCGCCGTGATCCCCATCTGGCTCCGCCACCCGCTGATGCTCGCCGCGCAGGCGCTCACCCTCAGCGAGATCGCGGGTGGACGGGTCGCGGTCGGCATCGGCCTCGCCCACAAGTCGAGCATCGAGGAGACGCTCGGCATCCCGTTCACCCGCCCCGCCGCGACCATGGACGAGTACCTCTCGGTGCTGATCCCTGCGCTCACCGACCGTGCGGTCGACGTCACCGGCGACCTGTACTCCGGTCACGTGGAGAACGTCGCCGGGCCGGCCGACGTGCCGACGCCCAGCGTGATGCTCGCGGCGATGGGACCACGGATGCTCGAGCTGGCGGGTGGTCGCACGGACGGCACCATCCTCTGGTTGAGCGGACCGAGGACGATCGACGAGGTGATCCGGCCCGCGGTCGAGACCGCGGCGGCTGCTGCCGGGCGACCCGCGCCACGCATCGTCGCGAGCGTGCCCGTCTGCGTGACCGACCGCCCCGACGACGTGAAGGGTCTCGTCGCCGCTGTGCTCGACGGGTACAACGACCTGCCGTCCTACCGTGGCGTCATGGACCGAGAGGGCGTCACCGGGCCGGCCGACGTGTCGATCATCGGCGACGAGGCCACGGTCCGTGCCGGCATCGAGCGGTTCGCGGCCGCCGGCACCACCGACTTCTCCGCGCTGGAGTTCCCGCTCGGCCCCGAGGAGGAGGTGCGGACCCGCGCGCTCCTCAAGGACATGAACCCCGCGAGCTGACCGGTCACCCGGCGGCGAGCCGCCGGGTCAGGTGCTCCGCCGCGGCGCGGTCGCCGGGACCATCTCGACGGACCAGCCGGCTGTGCACCGCCATCCGGTGCGCGCCATCGACGTTGCCGCCGTACTTGAACTTGGCCCGCACGTCGTCGACACGGATGCGCAACGCGCGGATCGAACGGAGGCGCGCGCCGTGCTCGATCGGGTCGACGACATCGGTCCCCGGCTGGAACGCGTGGAGCTGCGCGCGCAACACCGCGGCGACGTCGGTCGGATCCTCCATCACGGTGGCCGTGCCGGCCAGCTGCACCGCCGCGTAGTACGTGGTCGGGATCCCGAGGCGCGGATCCTCGTCGTCGACCACCTTCCAGTCCGACGGCACGTACGCCCAGTCGCCCGATACCGCGAGGAGCACCCGCGGGTTCTCCGCGATGGCGCCCCACACGGGGTTCCGCCCCACGAGGTGCACGAGGACCTCGTCTCCCGCCAGGACGTACTGGGTCGGCACCACCACCGGCAGGTCGCGGCCCCGGCCGGCGGCGATCAGCTCCCCGAACCGATGCGTGGCGAGGAAGTCGCGCCACTCGGACTCGGACCCGCGATCACACTCGTGGACGAACATCAGCCCATCTTTGCCGCGGTCCTCGCCAGCTGCGGTCGCGTCGACCATGATCCGGTCATGACCACCACCGTCGGCCACGTCGCCGAGCTCTGGCGCTACCCGGTCAAGTCGATGGGCGGCACGTCGATCCCCGAGGCGACCCTCGATGTCGGCGGCATCCCCGGAGACCGGCGCTTCGCGCTGCGGGACGCCGAGACCGGCAAGATACTGAGCGCGAAGCTGCCGAAGATCGCCCGCGCCCTGCTCGATCTCCCGACTGCGCTCGATCCCGGCACCGGCCACGTGTCCATCACCGTCGGCGACTCCACGGTGAGCACGGCGGACCCGGACGCGGCGAACGCCGCGCTCGGCGAGCTGCTCGGCCGCGCCGTGCGGCTCGAATCGAGCGTCGGCGAGGATGACCTGTACGAGAGCTACTGGCCCGAGGTCGACGACGTGCTGCTGTCGGACGTGTCGATCGACCTGCCGATCGCGATGTCGACGGCCAAGGAGAGCTTCGTCGACCTGGCCGCGCTGCAGATGGTCACCACTGCGAGCCTCGCCCACCTCGCGACGCTCGCGCCCGGCAGCGCGATCGTGACGCGCCGATTCCGGCCGAGCCTCGTGATCGACACCGCCGGCACCGACGCCGACGACGGCTTCGTCGAGAACGCGTGGGTCGGGCGCGCGGCCCGCCTGGGCGCGGCGACGATCGCGCTCACCGACCCGTCGCCGCGCTGCGTCATGACGACCGTCGCGCAGGGCGACCTGCCGCGCGACCTCGCCGTGCTCCAGACGCTGGCCCGCCACAACCGGATCGAGACCCCCGGACTCGGAGACTTCGCGTGCCTCGGCATCTACGCGGAGGTCACCGAGCCCGGATCCGTCCGCGTGGGCGACCCGCTCGTCCTGCTCTGATTCGTCGAGCGTGGACCGACGGGCAGTTCGTGAACAGCGGGATGCGGCTCGGCGGGCCGGACAGCGGGCGTCGGTCCTCGCCACCGGGGCGATCGTGCTCGTCGTCCTCGTCCTGTACGGAGCTCCGGTGCCGCGCCTCTCCGAGGAGCTCTACCTCCCGCTCGTGCGTCACACCGGCGACGCGTCCTACCTCGCCGGCGACTGGACGATGGGTGGTCCGTTCGGCGAGCACTGGCTGTTCGACCACGCGTTCGGTCCGATCGCTTCGAGCATGCCGCTCGTCTGGGTCGGTTGGATCGGCCGCCTCGTCACGTGGACGCTGCTCGCCTTCGGGCTGATCCGGCTCGGCCGCCGTTACGACCTCGGCGCCTGGGGCGCCGCCGCCGGTGTGACGCTCTGGCTGGTGGCGAACCAGGCGCTGATCGGCTCCGACTGGATGTTCGGCACGTTCGAGTCGAAGACGGTCGCCTACGTGGTGGTCGTCGCCGCGCTCCTCGCGGCGACCGCGGCGCGGATTCCCCTCGCCGTCGCCCTCTTCGGCGCGGGCGTGTCATTGCACATCGGCGTCGGGGGCTGGGCCGCGTTCGCGGGCGGAGCCGCGTTGCTCGCCGACCCGCGGACGCGCCCGGCAACGTTGCGATGGTCGTGGCTGGGCCTGCTGCTCGCGGCGCCCGGTGTGGTCGCGGTGGCGTCCACCCTCCGCGCACCGAGCACCGCGCTCGTGCGGTTCCTCGTGATCGAGGCAGTGCCCTACCACGTCGATCCGTTCTTCGGGGGCGCCCGGCTCCCCGGGCTCCAGGTCGCCCTGCGCGCGGGGGTCCTCGTCGGGATGCTCGTGATGAACCTCCGCTGGTATCGGCGGTCGGATCGCGCTCCGGCGCGGCGGTTCCTCGTCGGCTTCCAGGTGATGGCCCTGATCCCGGTCGCGGTGGCCTTCGTCGGTCGGGCGATCGAGGCCTGGCAGTTCCTGATGCTCACCCCGCTGCGGCTCGCCCCGCTCGTGATCCCCCTGTGCTTCTACCTCCAGCTGGTCGCCCGGGTGCGCGACCTCGCCGCGACCGAGCGGTCCGGGACGTCGTGGTGGCGACGACGCTCGGTGCTGCTCGCAGCGACGGGCTGCGCGCTGGCGCTGGTCGTCACCTCGCCACTCTTGGCCGCGCCGCGCATGGTCAGTCGCACCGCGCACGCGTGGTTCGGACGCGACGACCTCGCCGACGCGTTCGCCTGGATCCGTGGCCATACGCCGACGACCACTCGCTGCGTCGTGCCCGTCGATCGGCAGGACGCGTTCATGCGCGCCGAGCGTCCGATCGTCGGGACCTGGCAGGCGATCCGCTACGACGACGTCGCCGAATGGAAGCAGCGGGTGGGCGCGCTCGTGGGCGGGCCGGAGTACTTCGCCGACCGGGCCGAGGACCTCCCTCGCCTGCGAGCCGGCTACGACCGGCTCACCGCCGAACAACTGGGCACGATCGCCGACCGGTATCGCGCGACCTGCATCGTGACGAGTCGCGCGTACCCGCTCCCCTTGCTCCACCGGACCGGCTCGGCCCGCATCTATCGGTGGTCGCCGACGACCGCTCCGTAGACTCCGACCCTCATGATCGGGGTCGTCGATTACCGCGCCGGCAACGCGCCGAGCGTCATGTACGCGTTGGAGCGCTTGACCGTGCCCGCGCGGCTGGTCCGCACGCCCACGGACCTGGAGACGGTCGAACGCATCGTGCTCCCTGGGGTCGGCGCGGCCGCCGCGACGATCGGATCGCTCGAGGACGCCGGGCTCGTGGACGCGCTGACCCGACGGGTGACCGCGGAGCGCGTCCCGTTCCTCGGGATCTGCATCGGGCTCCAGGTGATCTTCGAGCACAGCGAGGAAGGCGACGCGTCGTGCCTGGGCTGGCTCCCAGGATCGGTTCGGCGCTTCCCGGACACCGACCGGGTGCCCCAGATCGGCTGGAACGCGGTGCGCGTCGGGCGCGACCACCCGCTCGTCGCCGGCTGGCCCCCCGAGCCGTACTGCTACTTCGTCAACAGCTACCACGCGGTGCCGGCGGACCCCGCCGCGGTGCTCGCGACCACCGAGTACAGCGTGCCGTTCTGCTCGATGGTCGCCGCCGGCAACATCGCCGCGACCCAGTTCCACGCCGAGAAGAGCGGGGAGATCGGGCTGGCGGTCCTCACCAACTTCGCCACGTGGGACGGTGCCGAATGCTGACGAAGCGCCTCATCGCCTGCTTCGACGTCGTCGACGGACGGGTGACCAAGGCTCAGCAATTCCAGGACAACATCGACGTCGCGCCGGCTCCGGCGCTCGCCCAGCGCCTCTACGCGGACCAGATCGACGAGATCGTCTTCTACGACATCCTCGCGAGTGCACAACGCCGCGTGATCGACCTCGACACCGTGCGCGCCGTCGCCGAGCACGTCTTCGTGCCGTTCACGGTCGGCGGCGGCATCCGCGACCTCGACGACATGTTCGCGGTGCTGAAGGCGGGCGCCGAGAAGATCAGCGTCGACTCCATGGCAGTGCGCAACCCGGACATCATCCGCCACGGCGCCGAGGCGTTCGGCAACCAGTGCATCGTGCTGTCGACACAGGTGAAGCAGGTCGGCATCCGTCCGGGCATCCCGAGCGGCTACGAGGTCTTCATCGACGGTGCGCGCACCGCTACCGGGAAGGACGCGCTCGAGTGGGTGCGGCGCGGTGCCGACCTCGGCGCGGGGGAGATCGTGGTGAACAGCATCGACTGCGACGGGACCGCCGCGGGCTACGACCTCGCGGTGACGCGTGCGGTCGCCGATGCCGTCAGCGTTCCCGTGATCGCCTCCGGCGGCGCCGGCACCGTGGACCACATCGCCGCCGGCCTCACCGGCGGCGGCGCGAGCGCGGCGATCATCAGCTCGATCCTCTACTCGCCCCGTCTCGAGCGCAACGTCTCGGTCCGCGAGCTCAAGGACGGCCTGATCGCCCGGGGCGTGCACATGCGCCCCTGGGTCGACTGACCGTCAACCGGCGACGCGACGCTCCGGCTGCCACTCCACCCTCGGCGCGTCGGACCACAGGCGCTCGAGGTCGTAGAAGGCCCTCGTCTCGGTGAGGAACACGTGGACGACGAGCTCGCCGTAGTCCATCAGCACCCACGACGCGTCGGCGAGTCCTTCGATGCTGCGCGGCGACAGGTCGGCCTCGATCTTGAGCGCGAGCTCGATCTCCTCGCAGATGGTCTTCACCTGCCGGGTGTTCGAACCCGACGCGAGCACGAAGGCCTCGGTGATCCCGATGATGTCCCCGACGTCGAGCACGACGACGTCGGTCGCCTTCTTGTCGTCGGCGGCCCGGGCCGCGACGATCGCCAGGTCCTTCGAGCTCACGTTCCTCCTCCGGGGGCGCCGTACGCCGGGCAGTCGGACCCGACGAGGATCGTGACGTCCGCGATGCCGATGTCCTTCCCGGCCTTGCGCAGCGACCCGCATCCCATCGCCGCGAGGAGGGCCTGGGCACCTTTGCGCCACTCGTCCCGGAAGTACACCACCTGGGTCTCGGTGACCCCGAATCCCGGGAAGTTGTTCGTGAGGCGGACCCTCCCGCCCGCAGGGACGATCTTCTCGGACACCGCCTGCGCCACGCCGAGCGCACCGGTGCCGTTCAGGATCTCGACGCGGGGCCGCCGGCCGGCCACGCCGAGGCGGTAGGTCGGGAAGGCCCGGTTCACGAAGGCAGTGAGGTCCGCTTCCTTGACGTCGTACCGCTCACCGCCACCGGTCGCGATCGACTCGACCGGCAGGGTGTCGATCCGCTGCTCCTCGGCCTGGGCCGCCGCGACCAACGGCGCTCCGCCCGGAACCGCCGCGAGCGTCTCTTCCGCCGCCCGTGGGTCGCGCAGGCGATCCATCCATCCGTCGAGCACCGCGGCGACGGTCACCAGCCGGTCGATCTCGTTCCCGGCCTGCGGCGTGCCCAGCAGCTCCGACGCCTGCGCGGCCGACACCGTCTGAGCTCCGGCCCGGTACTGGGCGGTGCGTCCCGGCAGCTCCACCTCGTCGGGCAGCGTGACGGGAACGGGTGCCGCGGGTCCGAGCAGGGAGGTCAACGCAGCGTCGTCGAGCACGATGGTGGCACCGACCTCGACCCCCAGGACGTTCTGGATGCTCGTCGCGAGTCGGACCCCGCCGTCGTCCACCGGGACGTCGCGCAATGTCGACACGCCGCGCGAGGGAACGTCGAGCTGGGTGGCCACGGGCAACAGGAGCGCCGCGCCCTGGCCCTGGTCCTTGCCCGCGACCACGATCAGGTTGTTGCCGAGCGGACCGTGGTGCACGAGCAGCACCGGCGCGCCGGGGCCGGCGTGGCCGGGACCCGTCGCGGTCGACCTCGCGCCATCGTCGCTCTCGGCGACCGACCGCACCACCACGCCGATGCCGACCGCCGCCGCAAGGCACAGCGCGATCGCCGGGACCACCCGACGCCACAACGTCCGGCTGCTGACCGCCGGTGCGGGCCTCGGCGCGCGCTCGGGCTTCGCGGGCTCGGGCTTCGCGCGCGGCGCGTGCTTCCGGCGCGGCCCGGGCTCGGGCCTCGCGCGCCGTCGACGCGCGACGGGCTCGGGTTCCGGTTCCGGCGCGGGTTCGGGCACGGGATCCGGTTCGGGTTCGGGTTCGGGTTCGGGCACGGGTTCCGGCTCGGGCTCGGGCTCCGGTTCCGGCGCGGGTCGGGACTCGATCACCGCGTCGCGATCGGCGCCGCGGGTACGGCGTCGACCCTTGGCCTGGCGCCGCTCGCGCCGCGACGGGCCGGCCACGCTCGGCTCGACGGTGCCACTGCTCGCGAGATCGGGTTCCACCGCCGCCGGAGCGGGCGGAGGAGCCGGAGCGGGCTCGACCCTCTCCCCCGGGGGTGTCTCGGGTCCGGCCGCCTGACGGCGGGCGCGACCCGAGCGTGACCGCGCGCGACGTCGTTCGGCCCGGGAGAGCGACGCGGCACCGTCGTCGGGCGGCTGCGTCATCGACATCGAGTGTAGAGGTCGTGCTCGCGCAGATCAGCGAGGGCCGCGGGCGGCACCATGCCGTCCACGGGAGCACCGGCCGCGAGCCGGGCGCGGATCGCCGAGGACGAGATGTCCAGGCGCGGGATCGGGACATGGATCCAGCTCCAGCCGGGACCGGGTGGGTCGGCTCGCTCGCCTTCGCGCTCGACGACCACGACCGTCGCGAGGGTGCGCGTGTCCTCGAGCCGGCGCCAGGTACCCATGTTGGCTGCCGCGTCCGCGCCGAGCACGAGGAACAGCTCGCGGTCGAGGCCTCCGAGCACCTCGAGCGTGTCCGCGGTGACCGACGGGGCATCCCGCTCGACCTCGATCCGCGACACCGCCACCCCCTCGATGTCCGCGACCGCGAGCTCGGCCATCCGGGCCCGATCGTCGCCGGACGCGACGACCTGGCCGCGCTTCTGCCACGGGTCCCCGGCGGGCACGAGCAGCACCTCGTCGAGGTCGAGGCGGTGCCGGACCTCGGTCGCCACGACGAGGTGCGCGTTGTGGACGGGATCGAAGGTCCCGCCGTAGATACCGAGCCGCATTCCGAGGTGAGTTTACGGAGCCGTCACGGTCCGGGTGCCGCAGGCCTCCCACGACGACACCTATGGTGCCGCCCGTGGCCGACTGTCTCGCCGTCGTCCGGGTGCGGTTGCCCGATCGCCCCGGCGCGCTGGGCCTCGTCGCCTCCCGAGTGGGCGCGGTGAAGGGAGACATCGTCGGCGTCGAGGTGATCGACCGCAGCGCCGGCGTCGCGGTCGACGAGCTCGCGGTCGTCCTCCCGGACGAGGCACTCATCCCGACGCTCGCGCGCGAGATCGGCGAGGTCGACGGCTCGACGGTCGAGTCGGTCACCGTGATCGACGCCTTCCCGGAGCCGCGCATCGACGCGCTGCGTACCGCGCTCGCACTGGGTCTGGCGGCGCGCAACGGCACGCTGGCCGAAGCGATCGCGCGCGAGTTCTGCACGGAGATGCGCGCGGAGTGGTGCGCGCTGACGGCCGACGGCAGCGTCCTCGCGGTCACCCCGGGCGGGCCCGCGACCGCGGACGAGATCGCACGGCGCGCCGTCCACTCGGAGCCGATCGGGATCTCGGGCTCGGCGCTCGCGATCGGACGGAACGAGCCGCTCCGGCCGGGCGAGCTCCAGCTGCTCACCACCCTGCGGCAACTCGCGGAGATGCTCGCGGAGACCGGACCGTGAGCGTGATCAGGCCTCGATGACGGCGGCGACGAAGCGCTCGAGCTGGCGGAGGTTCCGGCACTCGTAGACGCCGTCGCAGTGCACCCCGTACTCCGACACGACCGAGTCGCCGGTGTCCCAGTAGCCGCGAGGCTCCGGGTTGAGCCAATAGAGCCGGCGTGCCTTCTGGCGGAGCTCCTTCAACACCCAGGCCTGCGTCGCGTGGTAGTTGTTCCGCGCGTCACCCAGCAGGATGATCGCGGTCTTCGACGTGATCTCGGTCAGGTGGCGGTCGTGGAACACCTCGAACGCGTGTCCGTAGTCGGAGTGGCCGTCGACCCAGACGACGTCGGCCTCGGTGTTGACGCGGTGCACGGCCTCGGTGAGCTCCTGGCTCTCGTCGAAGAACCGTGTGACCTCGTCGACTCCGTCGATGAACACCCACGAGCGCACCTTCGAGAACTGCCCGGCCATCGCGTAGACGAACTGCAGCGTGAACCGTGCGAAGCTCGCGACCGAGCCCGAGATGTCGGCGACGACCATGATCTCGGGCTTCGACGGCTTCGGGTGCCTGAACTTCGGCTCCGCGGGCACCCCGCCGTACGACAGCGAGTGGCGCACCGTCTGGCGGAAGTCGAGGTGGCCGCGATTGCGCCGGCGGCGACGCTGCGCGAGCCGCGCCGCGAGCGCGCGGGTCAGTGGCTCGATGGCCTTCTGCAGCTGCTGCATCTCCTCGCGGGAGGCGTGCATGAAGTCCACGTCCTCGGGGAGGGGCTTGCGCAGCGTGCGGGCCATGGCCTCGACCCCACGATCGGCCACGAGCTGGCGGCGGATCTCCGCCTCGACGAGCTCACGGAACTCCTTGAGCCGGGCCTCGAACTCCTCGCGCTGGAAGCGATCCGCGAGCGGGTCGTCCGTGGCCGGCTCGCCACCATCGGCCGGTGCGCCGCGCTCCATCATCCGCTGCGCGAGGCCGTCGTAGTCGAGCTGCCGGAGCGTGCGATACAGGTAGTAGGTCCCGCCGACGGGTCGGCCCGGCTCCATCCCCGCGAAGCGCGCCACCGCCATCGCCGCGAGCTGGCGCAACTGCTCTCGGTCCATGTTCATGAGCGCGGAGAGGAGCATCTCGGCGAGCTCCTCGTTGCTCATGCCCTCGCCGGCGCCGCCGCTGCCCTGCTGGCCGGGCACGCCTCCGGACTCCTCACGGTCACCGGCCTCGCCGCCGTCGCCGTCCTCACCCTCGTCGCCGATGCCGCCCGAGTAGAGGGCGAAGTAGACGTCGAAGACCGTGTCGAACGCGCGGCGGTGGCGGAAGTGCTTCACGAGCGTGGCCGCGAGGACCTCGCGGAACGTCTCGCGGTCGGTGAGCGCGATGTGCTCGACCGCGCGCATCGCGTCGAGGTTCTCGGTCATCGACACCGGCAGCCCGGCCGCGCGCAGTTCGTGCACGAAGCCCTGCAGGACGTCGAGCATCACGCCCGAGCCGACGCCCGACGGGATCTCGAGCTGGTTGCGGGTCATCGCGTCCTGCAGCTTCGCGAAATGCAGACCCACGTCGTTCCCGCTCTCACGCCTTCGGCGTGGGCCGCTCGGGCCCCGCTCGGCGCGCCCGGCGAAGGCCTCGCGCTGCTGGCGCCTCGCCCACGGTCATCCCCGCGTCGGGGGGAGCGTGGAGTCGACCAGCTCCTTGCGGGCCTTGGCGATGTCGGTCTGGTACTTCAGCAGCACGTGCAACGTGTCGCCGATCACCTGCTGGTCGATCGACCCGTGACCGAGGTACAGCAACGTGCGCGCCC
>CAZXCB010000059.1:0-15745 GCA_964639075.1 uncultured Bifidobacteriaceae bacterium
GCTCCCAGCGGTCCGCCTCGCGGTGGACCTTCTCCCATTCGAGCCCGATCACGTCGACGAGGAGTCGCTCCGCGAGCCGGTGCCGGCGCACGACGGACGTGGCGAGTACGCGCCCCTTCGTAGTGAGACTCAGGCGGCGGTCGTCGGCGAGCTCGGCGAAGCCCCCGTCGACGAGCCGGTTCACCTGCTCCGAGACGGCCGGCGCTGAGACACCGAGGCGCTCGACCAGCCGCGCGCGGATCGGGACGACCCCCTCCTCCTCGAGCTCGAGGATGGTCTCGAGGTACTCCTCGGTCGCATCGTGCATCTCCGCCACGGGCTCAGGCTACCGGTCGTTCCCGCGCCGGCTGTGAGCGAACGCTCAGGGGAGCAGCACCTCGTCGAACATCGCTTCGTACTCGGTCCCCACGTACCGAGCGCGGAGCTCGTCGAAATTCTCGACCGACTCGCGCAGGT
Organism: uncultured Bifidobacteriaceae bacterium; assembly: GCA_964639075.1. Taxonomy (GTDB): domain Bacteria; phylum Actinomycetota; class Acidimicrobiia; order IMCC26256; family JAENVU01; genus JAENVU01. The sequence goes on from CAZXCB010000059.1 coordinate 457, forward strand.
CGTCGCTCGTGTTCTTCACGGTGCTGGCTCCCACCGCTCTCGGGTCGACCCCGATGTGCTCGAACACGCCGGCAAGCGTGGCCGTCGGCCGCACCAGGAGGTCGCTGTAGTCGATCCGGAGCATCGGGAGGCCGAGCTGCGACGCGTAGTCGACGAGCGCCTCCTTCCGGGCGCGGTTGCGTTCGAGCTTCGTCGCGAACTCGTCCGGATCCACGACCGTCGGGCCGATCGGCCGGTCGCCCGAGCTGCGGTTCCAGGTGCCGGTCTCGTCGTTGAGGGCCCGGGCGCGGATGATCGAGATGGTCCGCTTGACGTCGTTCTCCCGGCTGAGCAGGACCACCCGGGTCCGGTGCCTCCGGAGGAGGCCCGCGAACCAGTCCGGGTCGGCGATGTCGGTGAGCTTCGTGCTGAGCCCGATCGCGCGTTCCGGCGCGAACGGTCTGCCGCGGTAGTAGCGGCGGACCCAGCGCATCTGGCCGGCTGCGCCGATCCGGACCTTGCGGACGCCGAGGGGCTCGGGGGTCATCAGGACCTGTGGGTGCGCCTCGAGGCTGCTGGCGAGGAAGCTGCCGCCGGACCGGCCCGGGAAGAAGACGATGAAGCGACTGCGTCGGCGCGGCCTCTCCATCTCCGTGCTGTCTCCCGTCGCTCGCCGAACCCGGCCGGAACTGTACGCGGGCGCGTTCGGCCTTCGGGGACCGCGTTGCTCCCGCAGGGTGGACTTGCACTCGCCCGATGCGAGTGCCAACATGGGCTAGCACTCGTTTGATCCGAGTGCTAACTCGCACCATCAGTCGTATGTCAGTCGTATGGAGGGACGCTCCCTCCGCCCCGTCCTCGATCCCCCAGGGGGTACGCCGCAATGCCGAAGCAGATCGCCTACGCCGAGAACGCCCGTCGGTCGCTCGAAGCGGGCATGAACAAGCTCGCCGACGCCGTGCGGGTCACGCTCGGCCCGAAGGGCCGCAACGTGGTCCTCGAGAAGAAGTGGGGCGCCCCCACGATCACCAACGACGGTGTCTCGATCGCCAAGGAGGTCGACCTCGAGGACCCGTACGAGAAGATCGGCGCGGAGCTCGTCAAGGAGGTCGCCAAGAAGACCGACGACGTCGCCGGTGACGGCACGACCACGGCCACGGTGCTCGCCTGGGCGATGGTCCGCGAAGGCCTGCGCAACGTCGCGGCCGGCGCGAACCCGATGGTGTTGAAGAAGGGCATCGAGGCGGCGGTCGAGACCGCGGTCGAGTCGATCCGCTCGGTATCGAAGAGCGTCAAGACCGACCCGGCCCAGATCGCGAACGTGGCGGCCATCTCCGCGGCCGACAACGAGATCGGCCAGATGATCGCCGAGTCCCTCGAGAAGGTCGGCACCGACGGCGTCATCACCGTCGAGGAGAGCCAGACCTTCGGCATGGAACTCGACCTCGTCGAGGGTATGCGCTTCGACAAGGGCTACATCTCGCCGTACTTCGTGACCGACCCCGAGCGTATGGAAGCCGTCCTCGACGACGCCTACATCCTGCTCGTCAGCTCGAAGATCGCCGCAGTGAAGGACATGCTGCCGGTGCTCGAGAAGGTCATGCAGTCCGGCCGTCCGCTGCTGATCATCGCCGAGGACGTCGAGGGCGAGGCCCTGGCCACGCTCGTCGTCAACAAGATCCGCGGCACGTTCAAGTCGGTGGCCATCAAGGCCCCGGGCTTCGGCGAGCGCCGTAAGGCGATGCTCCAGGACATGGCGATCCTCTGTGGCGGCCAGGTCGTCTCCGAGGAGGTCGGCCTGAAGCTCGAGGGCATCGGCCTCGAGCTGCTCGGCAAGGCGCGCAAGGTCGTCGTCACCAAGGACGAGACCACGATCGTCGAGGGCTCGGGCAGCCGCTCGGACGTCGCCGGTCGGATCAACCAGATCCGCGCCGAGATCGACAACACCGACTCGGACTACGACCGCGAGAAGCTCCAGGAGCGTCTCGCGAAGCTGTCCGGCGGCGTGGCGATCATCAAGGTCGGTGCGGCCACCGAGGTGGAGCTCAAGGAGAAGAAGCACCGCATCGAGGACGCGGTGCAGACCACCAAGGCGGCCGTCGAGGAGGGCGTGGTGCCCGGCGGTGGCGTCGCGCTGCTCCGTGCGCAGGCCAAGGTGCTGACCCTCGCCAAGTCCCTCAGCGGTGACGAGGCCACGGGCGCCAACCTGGTCGCCCGCGCGCTCGAGGAGCCGCTCAAGCAGATCGCGGTCAACGCGGGTCTCGAGGGTGGCGTCATCGTGGAGAAGGTTCGCAACCTCAAGGGTGCGCACGGTCTCAACGCCGGCACCGGCGAGTACGAGGACCTCGTGAAGGCCGGTGTCATCGACGCCGCGAAGGTGACCCGCTCGGCGCTGCAGAACGCAGCCTCGATCGCGGCGCTGTTCCTCACCACCGAGGCCGTCGTCGCCGACAAGCCCGAGAAGGAGGCCGCACCGGCGATGCCGGGTGGCGACATGGGCGGCATGGGAGGCATGGACTTCTAGTCCTCCTGCACCTCGCAGTACGACGCATCGGGCCGTCCCTCAGGGGGCGCCCCAATGCGCGTCTCTGGTCAAGCCGTCGCGGGTGGGGGCCGATGATGAGTCGGACCGTTTCCCGGGGAGGGGACATGCGGCGTTCAGTGGTGGCAGGGATCGTGCTCGTCCTCGCGCTCGTCGCGTGCGGCCGCGAGGCGAAGCCCGCGTCGAAGGTGTCCACGGTCGCGCTGGCCGCCGGCGCGGCCGACGCCGCCGCCGAGGCGAAGGCGGCGCGCATCGAGGGCTACGTGCTCGTGCGGACCGACACGAAGGACGCCACCGTGCCGGTGAAGGGGGAGATCGACACGGCCGAGGGCGCCATGTCGATGAGGATGGACGCCGGGGCCATGATCCCGGGGGGCGAGGGCGACATCGAGATCCGCATGGTGGACGGCGCGATGTACATGGGCTTCGGCGACCTCCTCGCCGACGTACCCGGAGTACCTCGCGCGATCCGTCAGCGTCCGTGGGTGACCGTCGAGATCCCCGAAGGCGCATCGAGTGCCGGGACCCAGAACTTCGCCGACCAGCTGGCGGCGCTCCGGGGTGCGGGCGACGTGCGGCAAGCGGGGCACGAGGAGATTCGCGGTGTCGAGACCACGAAGTACCACGCGGAGATCGACGTGCAGCGCGCGCTCGACCGGCTCGAGTCTGCAGACCGCGCCACCGTCCAGCAGGCGCTGCGGATGTTCGGCGACTCGTTGCCCATGGACGTCTGGATCGACGCCGACGGTCTCCCGCGCCGCATCGCGATGAAGATGCACATGACCGCCGAAGGGAGCTCGATCACCGTCCGCGAGCGGATCGACTTCTACGACTTCGGCACGGAGGTCTCCGTCGAGGCGCCGCCTCCGAGCGAGGTGATGTCGATGGACGAGTTCCAGGCCCTCGCCGACGGATCGAACCGGACGAGCGCCTAGCCTGCGGACCGTGCCGCTCGAGTCCGTCAGCCCATCCGTCGGGTGGGGTGTGCTGCACCTCTACCACCGGGTGGACCGCGCGCGGGCCGAGGAGGCAGGGGCGGCGAAGCGCATCCTCGACGCGGTCGCCGCGCTCGAGGCGAACGACCATCAGGTGCTCGCGTTCTCGGTCCTCGGCCACAAGGCCGATGTCGGCTTCATGGCGCTCGGCCCGGACCTCGCCCGGCTCCAGCGATTCCAGCAGGAGCTGCTCGACGGACCGTTGGTCCCGGAGTACTCCTACGTCTCGCTGACCGAGCAGTCCGAGTACGGCCAGACCGAGGACGACGAACGCGCCCGACTGGCGCGTGAGGACGGCGTCACCGAGCCGGCGGCGGTCGAGGAGCGGCTCGCGGTCTGGCGGGAGCGCATCGAGCACTACCGCGAGCAGCGGATCCACCCGCGCCTGCCGATGAAGGCCACGATGTGCTTCTACCCGATGTCGAAGCGGCGCACGGCTGAGGACAACTGGTACGCGCTGGACTTCGACGCGCGCAAGCAGCTGATGGCCGGGCACGCGCGCGTGGGTCGCTCGTACGCGGGTCGCGTGCTGCAGCTCATCACCGGCTCGACCGGCCTCGACGACTGGGAGTGGGGTGTCACGCTCCTGGCCGACGACGTCGTCGCGCTGAAGGAGATCGTCTACGAGATGCGCTTCGACGAGGTGTCCGCGCGCTACGCCGAGTTCGGTCCCTTCCTCACCGGCCTGATCGCGGATCCGGCCGCCGTCCTCGACTCCGTGGGGGTTCGCTGATCATGAGCGCCGCGTTCATCAACCCGGTTCCCGGCCGGACCGATAGCGGAGCGCGGCCCCAGCGGCCCGCTCCGGAGGAGCGAGAGCGGAGATGATGAAGGTGCGGCTGCACGTGTCGTTCCCCGAGGAGCTCGTCGACCGGCCGATGCTCTACGAGATGATGCGGGCGCACGACGTCGTCCCCAACCTGCGGCGCGCCGCGGTCGAGGCGCACTCGGGCTGGGTCATCCTCGAGCTCTCCGGCAGCGACGACGCGGTCGCCGGCGCGATCGGCTACCTCGAAGGCGTCGGCTGCACGGTCAACCGCATGGAGGGCGACCTCCTCGAGGGGTAGAGACAAGTTGGCGAACTGGTCGCTGACGTTCGATGGACGTTTGACCACCGCTTCGGTAGCTGAACGTCCATTGAACAGGTCGGCCCCTCGTGAGCAGCCGCGACCGCTCCTCACTCGACGGGTTGCCAGAGGGGGAACGTGAGGTAGTCGACGCCGTCGACGGTCTCGACACGGCCGGCGTCGCGCAGCGCGGGCAGGTGCGCACGGGCCGCGTCGAAGCCGACCATCCGCTTGTAGTCGGCGACGCTCACGAGCAGCGGGCCGTCGGCATCGCCGTCGCGGATCAGCGCGTCGACCTCGAGGGTCGGCCGGCCCGGATCCGAGGCGTCGACGAGGTGGCAGTGGTACACGATGCGCTCGAAGACCGACAGCGCCCGGATTCGCATGGGACCATCTTGACGTGACCGACACCGCCGACGATCCCTCCGCCCGCCTTCGTGACGCCGGCGACGCGATCGTGCAGGGGGTCGAGCGGTCGGGCCCGGGGTGGTCGGTCGCGCAGGTCGACCGCATCCTCGATGCCTGGGGCCGGGTCCCCGAGTCCGAGCGGGCGGGGATCCGGTCGCGCGCCGAGACGGCCGGTCGGGCGGGCGCCGAACGCGTCGCCGGTGCGCTCCGCGAGCTGTTCGCCTCGGATCCGGCGGACCAGCACGAGACCCCGCTCCAGGTGGTGCGGACGCTGACCCGGGAGCCCACTGCGGTCCTGGCCGCGCTCGGGGTGCCCGAGGTCGTCCGTGACCCGTTCGACGAGCGAGCGAATCCGGGTGACCGCTACGGCCTCGGCCTCCGTACGCTCGCCGATCTCGACCCCGGGCTCGGTCCGGAGCTGCTGGTCTGGGGTCTGGCGAAGGCCCGGGTGCTCCGAGATCGGGCGGAATCGGGCGGCACCCGCCCCGATTAGGTCGGACGACCCTCAAGGGGATGGGCCGCCCGGTCGAAGCCTCGGGCGTGAACGCGGAATCGCCGTCGTCCGGTGTCTCATCGGCCGAACGGGCGCCAGCAGAAGGTGGAACGCGGGATCCGCTCGAGCAGATCACCGACCTCGATGTCGCCGCGCTCGAAAGTCGCGCCGGCGTCGTCCGCGGCACGGCGGCGGACGGCGTCGTGCGGGCGAACGATCGCTTCCTCGAGCTGACCGGCCTGAGCGCGATCGCGGCTCGCGGTTGGGACTGGCTGCTGTCCGTCCATGGTGACGATCGCGACCGGCTGCGTCGTGCGATCGAGGCGGCGTGCCGCTCCGGCGCGCGCTCTGCCTTCCCGATCCGCGCCCGGCACGGGCTCGACGCGCTGATGAACCTGCGGGTCACGGTGATCGGTGTACCCGGTCCCGACGGTGAGCATGTGTTCGTCGCCTCCTTCGAACCGGACGGCGCGTTGCCTCCGTCGGCGACGGATCCTGCCCACGCGGCCGACCCCTTCGCGGTGCTCGTCGACGCGCTGCCGGTCGGCGTCGCCTACGTCGCCCCCGACGGCACGATCGACTACGCGAACGACGCGTGGTGCCGCGTCGCGGGCGCCGAGCCTGGCGGCCGAGTCGAGTCGCTCGACGTCGCGGCCGACCCGGACCTCGCCGCCGCGCTCGCCGTCGGCACGCCGTGGACCGGTCTGACGCGCGTGGGCGCGGCCGACGTGCTCGTCGCCGTGTCGCCGATCCCAGCCGATGAAGGTGGCGGCGTGGTCGTGACCATCACCGACGTCGAGCCGGTCGCCGAGATCACGCCGCCCGCCGGAGCGACTGAGACCGGACTGCGTGATGCGGCTGCTCCCGAACCACCGGACGATGCGGTCGCGCGCCAGGTCGCGGCGTTCGCCTCGCTGATCGACGCGACGCCGGACTACGCCGCGATCGTCGACCCGGACGGGATGCTGCTGCACCTCAACCCCGCGGCGCGCCGCATGGCCGGGGTGGACCTGGACGTGGACGTCGCCGGGCGCGACCTCAGGGAGCTGCTGCAGTTCCTCGACGAGACCGAGCAGACGATCGAGGACGCCGCCACCGAGCACATGCATCGCGACGGCGTCATGTTCGTCACCGGTCACGTGATCCGCCCGGACGGCGCCGAGATCCCGGCCGACATGCTGATGTTCTCGATCACGGACACCCGTGGTGAGCACCGCGCGACGCTGTGCATCGCCCGCGACCAGACGTCGGCGCGGGCACAGGCCGACGCGCTCACCCAGAGCGAGGCCGCGTTGCGGACGGTCGTCGGTGCGGCGCCGGTCGGCATCTTCGCCGTCGACCCGGACGGCTCCGTGTCCCTGTGGAACCCCGGCTGCGAGCAGATCTTCGGCTGGACGGCCGACGAGGTGCTCGGCGGCGACGTCCCGTTCATCACGGCGGAGCAGCGCGGCGAGGCCGTCGCCGCGGTCCGGCAGATGCGCGAGGGCGGCGTGCTGCGCGGCGCGGCCGAGTTCGCCCGCCGCGACGGCGCGAGCATCTCCGTCGAGATCGCGAGCGCGCCCGTGTTCGACAGCTCGGGGCGAATCCGGTCCCTCGTCACGGTTGCGGTCGACACCACCGAGCAGCTCGAGGCGCTGCGCGAGCTCGAGCTGCGGGCCGACGTCGAGCAGCTCATCGCCTCGCTCGCGCGCTCGCTCGTCGATGCGACGCCCGAGACGGTCGAAGGCCGCGTCATCGACGGATTGCGTCGCGTCGCCGGCCAGGCAGACGCCGCGGCGGTCTGGCTGTACCGGCACGGCGAGTCCGAGCCGCGCTACTCCTGGCCGCTCGATGCGATCCCCCGGGCCGAGCCACCGCGGGTGCCGGGAGCGTTCGTCTCCGACGGAGCCGACGACATCGCCGTCGCCGGGTGGGTCGTGGGCGGAGCCGACGCACCACTGGGTGCGCTGATGCTCGGCTGGCCGGTCGCCCCCGGTCTGACCGCGGAGGATCTCGGTCCGCTCGAGACCGTCTCCACCGTGCTCATCGCCGCCCTCGACCGGGTGCAGGCCGAGCTCGCGGTGCACGACAGCGAGCTGCGCTTCCGGACCCTCGCCGAGCACGCGACCGACTTCGTGGTCGTGGTGGACGCCGAGATGGGGCTCGAGTACCTGAGCCCACCGGCGTCCCGTTTCCTCGGGCTCACGGTGCAGGACAAGTTCGACCCCGACAACCCGATCGTGCACCACGAGGACCGCGACGACGCCATCGGCCGCATGGCCGACATCATCGCGGCGCCACTCGGGACGTCCACCGAACCGTTCGTGATCCGCCTGCGCGGCGCCGAGGGCGAGTACGTGTCCTTCGAGGTCGTGGCGACCAACCTCCTCGACGACCCGGTCGTGCGCGGCGTCGTGCTGAACGGCCGCGACGTCACCGCGCGGGTCGCGATGGAGGAGCAGCTGCGCTCGAGCGAGCGCGAGTTCCGCGGGCTCGTGACCAATCTCGCCGAGGGAGTGATCGTCCTCGCGCCGGACGCCACCGTGAAGTACTCGAGCCCGTCGGCCGGTCGCATCATGGGCTACTCCGAGGGTCGGACCGGGAGCGATCTCGCCGCGCTCGACTTCGTGATCGAGGAGGACCGCGAGCGCGTCGCGGAGGTCGTCGCCCGGGCGTTCAGCGAGCCCGGCATCCAGGGTCCCGTCTCCCTCCGGGTCGAAGCCGCCGACGGTGGCATCCGCTGGATCGAGGCGCTCGGCCACAACCGCCTGGACGACCCGGACGTCGAGGGCGTGGTGGTGACCGCCCGCGACATCACCGAGCGGGTGGCGGCCGAGGAGGCCGCGCGGCGCAGCGACGCCCGCCTCAGTGCCCTCGTCCAGAACCTCTCGGACGTCATCACCATCGTCGACTCGAGCGGCGAGATCGTCTACACGAGCCCGACGGCGTTCCGGCTGTTCGGCTTCGAGGAGGGCGACGAGAGCTACACCGACCCCGTCGCGCGCATGCATCCCGACGATCGCGACGCCGCGACGGAGCAGCTGGCCGCACACATCGAAGGCTCGTCGCAGGAGCCGGTCCGGTTCCGCCTGCGCGATGCCGCTGGCGCGTGGCGCACCGTCGAGGCGGTGGCCCTCGACATGAGCGACGACCCCGACGTCGGTGGCATCGTCATCACGACGCGTGACGTGACCGACCGGATGCACGCCGAGACGCTGGTCGCGGACCAGGCCAAGGTCCTCACGCTCATCGCGCGCGGCGCGCGGCTGCACGACACGCTGATGTCGATCTGTGACGTGCTCGAGCACCAGGTCGCGGGCTCCGTGTTCGGCGTGATCCTGCTCGACCACGCGACCGGCGCGCTCCGCTTCGGTGCCGGTCCGAGAATCCCGTCGGAGCTGGCCAACACGATCGAGGCGGTGGCGTGCCAGCCCGATCATCGCCAACTCCGTGCGACGAGCGTGATCACGACCGCAGGTGAACGCGACACGACCGGTGACTGGCGTACGCCCGCGGTCCGCATGGAGGCCGATCGCATCGGAGTCGCGAGCCTCTGGTCGACACCGATCCTCGACTCCGGCTCGCAGCGGGTCATCGGCATCGTCGTCGGCTGCTTCGACGAGACGCACGTCGCGACCCAGGCCGAGCGGGATGTCGTCGAGATGTTCGCTCGGACCGCCGGCATCGCCGTGGAGCGCCAGGCTTCGGAGGACCTGCTCGCCTACCGCGCCAACCACGACGCGCTCACGGGGCTCCCGAACCGGGTGCTGTTCCTCGAGTTCCTCTCGCTCGCAATGGGCCGATCCGCCCGCGGCTCGACCACGCTCGCGGTCTTGTTCATCGACCTCGACCGGTTCAAGCACATCAACGACGGCCTGGGCCACGACGCCGGCGACGCCCTCCTGCGTCAGCTCGCGCACCGGCTCCGTGACCTGATGCGACCGAGCGACGTGATCGCGCGGTTCGGCGGTGACGAGTTCACGGTCCTGTGCGACGGCCTCGACGCGGACCGGGCCGACGAGCAGATGCGTGAGATCGCCCGCCGGCTGCTCGACGTGATCGAGACGCCCCTGACCGTCGACGACGAGGATCGCCGCCTCTCCGCGAGCATCGGGATCGCGATCGCGGCACCGGACAGCTCCGCCGAGGGGCTCCTTCGCGACGCCGACGCGGCGATGTACGAAGCCAAGCAGCACGGCAAGGCGCGGTGGGAGATCTTCGACGACGCGATGCGGTCGACGATGAATGCTCGTCTCGACCTCGAGTCCCGACTCGAGCGAGCGATCGAACGCGACGAGCTCCGGTTGTTCCTGCAACCGATCGTCGACCTCGCCAACGGTCGGTGCATCGGCGCGGAAGCGTTGCTGCGGTGGCACGACCCCGAGATCGGGCTCATCACGCCGAACCAGTTCATCGGCCTCGCCGAGGAGACCGGGCTCATCATCCCGGTCGGCGAGTGGGCGCTCGCGGAGGCCTGTCGCACGGTTGCCCGGTGGGAGGAGGTCGGACTCCTCGGCGCCGACTTCACGATGGCGGTCAACCTCTCCGCGCGGCAGGTCGCGCAGGCGGACCTCGTGGATCGCGTCGCCGCGGTGATCGAGCGCAGTGGACCCATGGCGTCGCGCATCTGCTTGGAGATCACCGAGAGCGTGCTCATGGAGGAGTCCTCGGTCGAGGCCATGCACGCGCTCAAGGGACTCGGCGTGCGCCTGTCGATCGACGACTTCGGCACCGGCTACTCGTCGCTCGGGTACTTGAAGCGCTTCCCCGTGGATTCCGTGAAGGTCGACCGCTCCTTCGTCGACGGTCTCGGGACCGAGGGCGAGGACTCCGCGATCGTCGCGGCCGTGGTGAGCCTCGGCCACGCCCTCGGCCTGTCGGTCGTCGCCGAGGGCGTCGAGACGAGCGGACAGCTGCACGAGCTGCTGCGGCTCGGGTGCGACCGCGCCCAGGGCTACTGGTTCTCGGGGCCCCGGAGCGCAACCGAATTCGCCGGGCTGCTGCACGCGCAGCCCTGGCAGGGCGAGCCCGAGAGCTGGGCGAGTTGACCCGCTAGGCCTGCGTCAACATAATCCCGTCACCGACAGACGGGGGGATGACGTGAAGATCAACGCGGGCGACACCGCGTGGGTGGTCGTGGCCGCGGCGCTCGTCATGTTCATGACGCCGGGGCTGGCGCTGTTCTACGGCGGCATGGTCCGCGCCAAGAACGTGCTCGGCATGCTGATGCAGAACTTCTTCGCGCTCGGCCTGGTCAGCGTGCTGTGGGCCGTCGTGGGCTACTCGCTCGCGTTCGGCGGCACGGGGGGCTGGATCGGCAACTTCGAGTTCGCCGGACTGCACGACGCGGCGACGACGGCACCGCCGGGCTTCGAGGCACTGACCATCCCACCGCTGACCTTCAGTGGGTACCAGATGATGTTCGCGGTCATCACGCCCGCACTGATCACCGGTGCGATCGCCGACCGCATGCGGTTCTCGGCGTGGGTCTGGTTCCTCGGTCTGTGGGCGATCATCGTCTACTCGCCCGTCGCGCACTGGGTGTTCTCGCCGAGTGGATGGCTCTTCAAGCGCGGTGCCCTCGACTTCGCGGGAGGGACGGTCGTGCACGTCAACGCGGGGATCGCGGCGCTCGCCGCGATCCTCGTGCTCGGCAAGCGCAGGGGTTGGCCGCGGCATCCGATGCCGCCGCATTCGCTGCCGCTCACGTTGATCGGTACCGGCATCCTCTGGTTCGGCTGGTTCGGGTTCAACGCGGGGTCCGCGCTCGGTGCGAACGGACTCGCGGCCCAGGCGTTCATGAACACGCACATGGCCGCCGCGGCCGCGATGCTCGGCTGGCTCCTCGTCGAGAAGCTGCGCACCGGCCACGCCACGACGCTCGGCGCCGCGTCCGGCGCCGTCGCCGGCCTCGTCGCGATCACGCCGTGCGCCGGATTCGTCGGCGGGCTCTCACCGCTGGCGATCGGGTTCCTCACCGGCATGGCGTGCTTCCTCGCCGTGAACCTGAAGTTCCGCTTCGGCTACGACGATTCGCTCGACGTGATCGGGGTGCATCTCGTCGGTGGCGTGCTCGGGTCGCTGCTGCTCGGCTTCTTCGCCGACGAGGCGGTGAACTCCGCAGGGGCCAACGGGGTGTTCCACGGCGGCGGCGCGAGCCTGCTCGGGGAGCAGGCGCTCGCCGTCGGAGCCACGATCGTCTTCTCCTTCGTGGTCACCTTCCTGATCTGTAAGGTCCTCGGCGCCGTGCTGCCCGGCGGGCTCCGGGTCTCGGACGAGGACGAGGAGACCGGCCTCGATCTCGCCCTGCACTCCGAGGTCGCCTACGCCCCGGACCGGGTCTGACGTGGAGGAGCTCGATCGATGAAGCTCGTGACCGGGATCATCAAGCCGTTCCGGCTCGACGACGTGAAGGACGCCCTGAAGGCGCACGGCGTCCAGGGCCTGACCGTCTCCGAGGTGCAGGGGTTCGGCCGCCAGCGCGGGCACACCGAGGTCTACCGGGGCGCGGAGTACGAGGTGGACTTCGTGCCCAAGGTGAAGGTCGAGGTGCTCGTCGACGACGCCGACGCCGACGCGGTCGCGTCCACGCTCGTCGAGGCCGCCCGCACCGGCAAGATCGGCGACGGCAAGGTCTGGGTCGTCGGCGTCGAGTCGGTCATCCGCGTCCGCACGGGTGAGGCCGGACCCGACGCTCTGTGACGTCGGGGCGCGGATCAGAGGTCCGCGCCCGCCGCGACGCGCTCGTCGCGGATCGGAGCCTGCGGGGGCCGGCGTTCGGTGCCGGGCTCGCCGCGGTCGTCGACGACGCGCTGCGGGCCGCCCTCGATGACGGACCGGCCGACGTCGCGGTGCTCGCGCTCGGCTCGTACGCGCGGAACGAGCTCTGTCCGGGTTCCGACGTCGACGTGCTGCTCCTCACACCGCACGGACGTGACGTGTCGGAGCTCGCCGACGCGCTCTGGTACCCGCTGTGGGACGCGGGCCTGGTGCTCGGGCACGCCGCGCGTTCGGCCAAGGAGTCGCTCAAGCTGGCCGAGCGCGACCTCGACACCCTGACCTCGCTCCTGGAGGGGCGGGCCGTCGCCGGCGACGCCGACGCCGTCGATCGGCTGGTCGCCGACGCGCGGGTGCTCGCGCACAAGCGCCGCGCCACGGTGATCCCGGGCCTCGCCGACGCAGCCACGCTCCGGCGTCACCACCCCGGTCCGGTCGCCGAGATGCTGGACCCCAACCTCAAGGACGGCGCCGGCGGACTGCGCGATCTGCAGTCGCTGGTGTGGGCGGGGTGGTGCCTGGGCGAGCCCGGTGGCCTCGCCGCGCTGGTCGACGCGGACCTCCTCGCCGCCGGCGACGCCGAGCGCCTGGCCGACGCGCGGGATCGCCTGCTCACGGTGCGCGTCGAGCTCCATCGCGTCACCGGCGGCCGGTCCGACGTGCTGGCGCTGCAGGAGCAGGACGCGGTCGCGAGCGCGCTCGGCGCCGGCGACGCGGACTTCCTGCTCCGCGATCTCGCCCGGTGCGCGCGGGACGTCGCCTGGATCACCGACGAGGTCTTCGGCCGGCTCCGTGCGTCCACCGCGAGCCCGCGGCGGCGCGGTGGCACCGCGCCGGTCGAGCCGCTCGGGCCCGGGGTGGTGCGGCGCGGCGGGCGCGTCGAGCTCGCCGACGGCACGGCCGCGGACGCCGCCCTGCTCGTGCGGCTCGCCCGGATCGCCGCCGAGACCCGCCTGCCGATCGGTCGCGGGACGCTCGTCGCTCTGCGCGACGTCGAGGCTCCCGTCTGGACGCCCGACGCGCGCGCCGACCTCGTCGCATTGCTGCGCGCGGGGGAGGGCGCGATCGACGCCTTCGCCGCGCTCGATCACGAGGACCTCGTCGCGCGCATCCTTCCGGAATGGGAGAACGTGCGGTCGCGGCCCCAGCGCAACGCGTACCACCGGTTCACCGTCGACCGGCATCTGGTCGAGACGGTCGCCGAGGCCGCTCGCTTGCTCGACGATCCGGACGCGCCCGGCGCGCATCCGGCCGCCGAGCTCGCGCGACCGGAGCTGCTGTTGCTCGGAGCGCTGTTGCACGACATCGCCAAGGGCCGACCGGGCGACCACGCGGTCGTGGGTGCCGCGATGGCCGAGCTGGTCGGCGCGCGCCTCGGGCTCGACGCGGCGGGCGTCGACGCCCTCGCCTGGCTCGTGCGCCGTCACCTGCTCATGGCCGACACCGCGACCCGCCGCGACCTCGCCGACCCGATCACCGTCGCCCGGTTCGCCGCTCGCGTCGGCGACCCGCAGCGGCTCAGGCTCCTGACGCTGCTGACCGCGGCAGACTCGCGCGCGACCGGGCCCGCGGCCTGGGGCGCCGGCAAGGCCGCGCTCGTGCAGGAGCTGTACGACCGGACGCTGGCGTACTGGTCCGGTTCGGCGGCGGGCGGCGGGGTGCACACCGTCGACGTCGCGGTCCTGGCCGGGCCGGGTGTCGTCGTCGACTGGACCGAGCTGGGCGACGACCGGCTCCGGTGCTCGGTCGGTGCCGACGACCGACCCGGTCTCCTCGCCGGTGTCGCCGGCGCGCTGGCGCTGGAGGGCTTCCACATCGACGCGGCGGAGGGCCACTCGCTGCCGGGCGGGCGCGCGGCGGAGGTCTTCGAGGGTACGGACTCGTTCGGTCGGTTGGCGGACCCGTCGCGCCGCGAACGCGCCGCGGCGACGATCACGGGAGTGCTCGACGGGCGGATCTCGGTCGCGGAGGCGCTCCGGGAACGACGTGCCGCGTACGGGCACCGGCGCGACCCGGCCGCGACCGCGAACCGGGTGGACGTGCGGGTCGATCCGGAGGAGGCGGTCGACGCCTCGGTCGTCGAGGTCTACGCGCCGGACGAGATCGGGCTGCTCGCCACGGTGGCCGGAGTGTTCGCCTCCCTGAACCTCGACGTGACCGTCGCGAAGGTCGCGACCACGGGTGAGCTCGCGGTCGACGTGTTCTACGTGCGCGATCGCGGCGCCAAGCTCGCCGACGCGGCGCGCATCGCCGAGCTGGGCACAGCGCTCCGGACCGCGTTGACCGCCGATTAGGTTCGCGGCGATGGATGACGCGCCGATCGCCGCCTCCGACGTCCTGCGCTGGGCCGAGACGCTCTCGGCGATCGCGCGCACGGGGCTCGGGTTCACGCAGAGCCTCTACGAGCGCGAGCGGTTCGAGGAGGTGCTGAAGGTCGCATCCGACATCCGCGCCGCCGCGGTGGACGAGGCCGAGGCCGAGGCGCTCTACGAGGAGTGGCTGACGACCGTCGGGCAGGGCGTCGCCGGCTACGTCACGCCCAAGGTCGCGGTGGCCGCGATCGTCGGCAACGAGCGCGGCGAGATCCTGCTCACCCAGCGCGCCGATTCGGGGATCTGGCTGTATCCGGTCGGGTGGGCCGACGTCGGCTACTCGCCGTCGGAGGTCGCGGTGAAGGAGGTGTACGAGGAGACCGGCATCGAGGTGGAGCCGGTCGGCCTCGTCGCGGTGCTCGACGGACTGCGCCTCGGCTTCGCGCACGTGCCGATGTACTCGCTGCTCTTCCATTGCCGGATGCTCGGCGGTGAGCTGCGCGGCCACCCGCTCGAGACGCGTGCCGTCGGGTTCTTCGCCCGGGACGCGCTGCCACACCCGGTCGCGAACCTGTCCCGCTGGGGCGAGCTGGCCTTCCGGGCCATCGACGGCACGCCGGACCCGGCCGACTTCGACCGGCCGCGCACGCCACCGTGGCGCGCGGGCTGAGCGGCCGCGCTCCCGCTCGCTGCCCTGCGGGCCGGGCCGCTTCGGGCCACGCCCGCGCCACGGTGTC
>CAZXCB010000060.1:0-15494 GCA_964639075.1 uncultured Bifidobacteriaceae bacterium
GTAGACGTCGAGGAACGACTGGAGGTCGGTGAAGACATAGGCGCGCCGCACTGCCTCGACGTCCTCGTAGGGCAGGCCGACACGGTTGCGCGCAGCGAGCTCGAACATCAGCTCCGGTTCGAGGGTGCCCTCGATGTGGAGGTGGAGCTCAGCCTTGGGGAGCGCGCGCAGATCGAGCACGTGGCGCACGGTACCGGCGGGAGCTGGGCCGGGACTGCGAGACTGCCGCCGATGAGCGACTCGACGTCCGGCCCGATCCTCGACGCGGTGCGAGCGCTCGGCCCAGAGATCGAGGCCGCCGCCGAGGAGATCGACGAGCAGCGCCGCCTCCCGGATCGCGTGGTCGAGGCACTGCGGGGCGCCGGCGTGTTCCGGATGGCGTTCCCGCGCGCCTGGGGCGGTCCCGAGCTCCCGATCCTCGAGCAGGCGAAGCTGATCGAGACGATCGCGTACCACGACGCGTCGACGGCGTGGGTCGCGATGATCTGCTCGGACAGCGGGCACTACGCCGCGCGTCTCGACGACGACGTCGCGCACGCGCTCTACCCGTCGATGGATCTGCTCACCGCGGGCCTGCTCGCACCGGCCGGGCAGGCGCGGCCCGTCGAGGGCGGATTCCGGGTGACCGGTCGCTGGCAGTTCGGATCGGGCTGCCTCCACGCCGACCGCATGGTGGGCGGGTGTCTCGTGTTCGACGGCGACACGCCGCGCATCGGTCCCGACGGCGTGCCCGAGTTCTTCGTCGCGTGGTTGCCCGAGGGCTCGGTCGAGATCCACGACACGTGGCACACCACCGGGCTCGCGGGTAGCGGCAGCAACGACTACTCGGTGACCGACGCCTTCGTCCCCGCGGGCCACCACTTCCATCCGTTCCGCGCGGGGACCCGGCGCGAGCCGCTCTACCGCTACCACGGGTTCTTCTTCGCGAACCTGCCCGCGGTCGCGCTCGGCTGTGCGCGCCGGATGATCGACGACCTGGTTGCCGTCTCGTCGACGAAGATCGCCATGCCGGCGATGGTGGCGATGAAGGACGAGTACCGGGCGCAGACCGCGCTCGCCGAGGCGACGGGCAAGCTCGCGGCCGCGACCGCGTACCAGGACGAGAGCCTCCGCGCGATCTGGGCGACGCTGAGCTCGGGCGGCGAGCCCTCGGTCGGCGAGCGTGTCGCGATCGGGCTCATGGGAGTCCACGCGGTCCAGTCCGCGCGCGAGGTCGCCGAGATCGTGTGCGAGGTGGTCGGGGCGCAGTCGATCTACCGCACGTCGCCGTTCGAGCGCCGCCGGCGGGACCTCGCGACGATCGCCGCGCACGTGGTCGGCCAGCGCAAGACCGCCGCGAGCACCGCCCGGCTCCTCCTCGGCGACGAGCCCCCGTTCCTCTTCGTGTGACGCGAGACTGACCGCTCGTGGAGGAGATCGACCGGATCCGCCGGCGGTTGCGCGAGGCCGGCGCCACGGACGCCCAGCTGCGCGCCGCCGCCGACCTGGATGCTCTCTACCAGCTGTCCGGCGACGTCGGGAACCGCCCGGCCGGCGACGCCATGAGCCTCCGCGAGGTCGCAGCCGCCTCGGGCGTCGACCTCCAGGTCGCCGCGGGGTTCCTGCACGCGGCGGGGTTGGTGGCGACCGACGTCGACGCGCCGGTCTGGTACTCCTCCGACGTCGAGTGGATGCGCTCCGCCGACGCGGCGCGGGCGCTGTTCGGCGACGAGGCGGTGCTGGCCTTGCTCCGTCGGGCCGGCGGCGCGATGTCCCAGCTCGCGAACGCGGCCTCGTCGGTCTTCCGGGTCAACCTCGCGGAGTCCGCCGGCGTCGTCGCACCGATGGAGGTGATCGAGCGGAATCTCGCGACGCGTCCCCTGGTCGACACCTTCCTGGACGTCCTGTCGCAGCTGTACCGGTATCACTCCCGGCTCTCGTTCCGGGAGGAGGCCGTCGCGGCCGGAACGTTCGGTGAGCTCCGGCGGATGTCGGTGGGCTTCGTCGACCTCGCGTCGTCGACCCAGCTGGGTTCGGTGCTGTCTGCCACCGAACTGGCTCGCGCGGTCAACGACTTCAATGCGGTCGCATACGGAATCGCGACCCGGCACGGCGTGCGCGTCGTGAAGACGATCGGTGACGAAGCCATGCTCTGCGCGCTCGGTCCGGCCGCGGTGTGTCGTGCCGCGCTGGATCTGGTCGAGTACTGCGCCGACCACGAGACGTTCGCCGCCGCGCGCGGCGCGGTGACGACCGGCGACGTCCTCGAACAGGAGGGCGACTGCTACGGACCCGTCGTGAACCGTGCCGCCCGTTTCGTGGAGGCGGCCCCGGACGGTGCCGTGATGGTCGACGCGATGACTGCGGCCGCGCTCGGAGAGGGGTTCGCGGTTGCGGCGGTCGAACCCGTCGAGCACCGGGGGATCGGATCGGTTCCGTGGTCGACCGTGGACCGTCTCCCGTAGCCGGCCACCTTCACGGCCGAGGACGCATACGCTCGCGGCATGTGCCGCAACATCACCGAGCTCCGTGGGCTCGAGCCTCCTGCCACGCGTGAGGAGATCGAGGCCGCCTCCCGACAGTTCGTCCGCAAGGTCAGCGGCGTCGCCAAGCCCAAGGGCGAGGTGGCCGACGCACTCGAGCACGCTGCGATGGAGATCGCGCACGTGACCGAGCACCTGCTCGCCGGGCTCCCGGCCCGCCGCCAACCGCCCAAGACCGACCCGCCGCTGCGGCGGCCCGAGGTGCGTGCCCGCCTCGGCCTCGCGCCGTTCACATCCTGAGCCGCCCGGGTGTCCCCGCCCGCCAGGCGCACCGCCCGGACCCGAGACTCCGGCTCGACGGTCGGGGCGTGGCGGCTCAGCTCGATGCCGCTTCCGCCTAGACCGTCGGCGCTGCTTCGCGGTCGGTGAGTTTCGCGAGCTCGGCATCCAGGTCGTCGGGATGACCTTCGACGTGCACGCGCGGGAGCATCCGGTCCAGCCACCCGGGGAGCCACCAGTTGCGGTCGCCGAGCAGCTCCATCGTCGCGGGGACCAGCACGAGCCGCACGATCGTCGCGTCGACGAACACCGCGACCGCCATCCCGATCCCGAACATCTTGAGCGCGCGGTCGGGCCCGAGCGCGAACGCGCCGAAGACGCACACCATGATCGCGGCGGCCGCGGTGATCACGCGCGCGGTAGCAGCCAACCCGTCGGCGACGGCGGTCGCGTTGTCGCCGGTGCGGTCGTACTCCTCCTTGATGCGCGAGAGCAGGAACACCTCGTAGTCCATCGACAGACCGAACACCACGGCGAAGAGCATGAGCGGCGACCACGCTTCGACCGGGCCGGCCTTGCCGACGCCGACGAGATCCGCACCCCAGCCCCATTGGAAGATCGCCACCATCACGCCGTAGGCCGCACCGACCGACAGCAGGTTCATGATCACCGCCTTGAGCGGCACGAGCAGGCTGCGGAACACGAGCATCAGCAGCAGGAACGACAGGATCAGCACGAACGCGACGACGACGGGCAGCATGCGCGTGGTGTACGCGGCGAAGTCGGCCACCGCGCCGGAACGGCCGCCGACCGCGACGGTCACGTCGGTACCCGCGAGTGTCGCCGGTATGACGTCGTCCCGGAGGCGGGTGACGAGCTCGTCGGTCGCCGCATCCTGGGGCGAGGTCGTCGGGATCACCTGCATGATCGCGGCGTCGCCGGCCGGGTTGGCGAGCGGCGGGGTGGCGAACGCCACGCCCTCGGTCGAGTTCAGCCGCTCCGAGAGCCGGTTGAGGAGCACGACGTCGGCCGTGCCGCGTGGGGTCTCGGCCGCGAGCAGCAGCGGACCGTTGAACCCCGGCCCGAAGCCCGTCGCGAGCAGGTCGTAGGCCTCGCGCGTCGTCGTCCCCTCGGCGTCGTTGCCCTCGTCGCCGAAGCCGAGCCGCATCGACGTGATCGGCATCGCCATCACGAGCAGGACCACGAGTGCCCCGAGCAGCGCCGGCCACGGCCGGCGCTGGATCACCCGGCTCCAGCGCGTCCAGAACGAGGGCCGATCGTCGGCGCGACCGCGGTGGGGGAGCCCGAAGCGGTCGATGTTGGTCCCGACGAAGCCGAGCAGCGCCGGCAGCAGCGTGAGCGAGCCGAGCATCGTGACGAGCACGCCGATGCTGGTACCGATCGCGACACCTCGGAACGTCTCGGTGTTCAGGATCAGCAGACCGAGGAGGGCGATCACCACGGTCGAGCCGGCGAAGAGCACCGCCCGCCCGGCCGTGTCGAGCGCGCGCACGACCGAGGTCTCGGGGTCGTGACCGGTCGCGAGGGTCTCGCGGTATCGCGTGACGATGAACAGCGCGTAGTCGATGCCGACGCCGATCGAGATCATCAGCACGGCCTGGGTCGTGAAGTCCGGCATGTTGAGCACGTTCGCGACGAGCTTGACGATCGCGACCCCGCAGCCGATGCCGACGAGCGCAGTCACGATTGGCAGCCCCATCGCGAGCAGGGAGCCGAACGCGATCAGCAGGATGATCATCGCGAGGACGAGCCCGACCGCCTCGCTCCCGAACTCCTCCTGCTTGAACAGGTGGTTCCCGAGCTCGACGCGCAGCCCGTCGACGTGCACGCCGTCGCGCAGCGTTCGGACACGATCGGCCGCGTGCTGGTACGACGCGGAGTTCCGGTCGCGGAAGTTCAGCTCGGCGTACGCGATCGTGCCGTCACGCGAGATCTGACGATCGTTCGCGTACGGACTCGCGATCTGGGTGCCGTCGACCTGCTGCTCGACGTCGCGGAACAGGCGCTCCATACGCGGGCGGACGGCTGCGTCGCGCACGCCGTTGGGACTCGTGAACACGATCTGCGCCTGGATACCGGCCCGCTGGTCGAACCCGCGCTCCTTGAGGATCGTGAACGCCCGCGCGCTCTCGGATCCGTGGAGGCCCTCCTCGACCTTGAAGACGCCGCCGTTGGTCGACGCGAGCGCCGAGAGGGCGACGAGGATGATCACCCACGCCGCGAGGACGGACCGTCGGCGTCGGTAGCAGAAGCGCGCGAGAGCTTGCATGGGTGCTCCTGGTCGGGGTCGGGAGCGGTCCCGGCACGATACGGGCCCGCACCGTCGGCGGCATGGTGCAAAGCGTCACACCGGCGGAGGCGTCGAGTCAGCGAGCGCCGTTCCCGGGCTCCGGTCGGCGGAGTCGCGGCCGGGAGCCCGGGACCGACCCGACCCGCGACAGACTCGCGCGGTGGCCGGCCTTCCCGATCTCGACGATCCGTTCGACGTCGGCGAGGAATGCATCGAGCGGTTTCGGCTCGACGGTCACGTCCGCATCGACGGGCTCGCGAGCGTCGCCGAGGCGACCGCGTACCGGCCGATCGTGGAGGAGGTGGCCGAGCGGGTCCGCTGGGACCGGCGGCCGCTCGAGGAGCGGGACACCTACGGCAAGGCGTTCGTGCAGAGCGCGAACCTGTGGCGCCACGACGAACGCGTCGCGGCGTTCACGCTGTCGCCGCGCTTCGCGGCCACGGCCGCGAGGCTGCTCGGCGTGCCCGCCGTACGGCTCTACCACGACCAGGCGCTCATCAAGGAGCTCGGTGGGGGCCCGACGCCGTGGCACCAGGACCAGTACTACTGGCCGCTCGCGACCGCCGACACCGTCACGATGTGGATGCCGCTCGCGCCCGTGACCGATCCGGTCGAGGGCATGACGTTCGGCGACGGCACCCACCGCCTCGGTGACCTCGGCGGTGGGGCGATCTCGGACGAGTCCGAGGCGCGCTTCGACCGGCTCGTGGCCGAGCGCGGCATCCGACTGCACACCTACCGCGACCTCGTGCCGGGCGACGCGACGTTCCACCGCGGCTGGACCCTGCACCGAGCGTCGGCCAATCCGACCGACGTCGCCCGGCCCGTGATGACCGTGATCTACGTCGCCGACGGCGCCTGCGTCGCGCCGCCCACGAACCCGGCGCAGGAGTTCGACCGCCGGCTGTGGCTCGGCGCCAGGGAGCCCGGCGAGCCCGTCGGCGGCGAGCTGAATCCGCGCCTGGGTTGACCGCGGCGCCGCGGCCAGCTCCCCAACTTTGCTGATTTCCCGGGTTCTGGGCCGCACGGCCTGTGATCGAACATATCGGTCTCAATAGGGTGAATCCCTTCATTTCGGGCTCACATCTCTTGGGGAGGCGACACCGTGTCCATCGCGGCGCGTCGCGTGCTCGCCGCCGTCTCGACGGCCGCGATCGCGTGTTCCACTCTGTTCGCGACGCCGGCGGGCGCCGGCCTCGATGCGGGGATTCCCTCGCTGAGCCTCAACCGCACCTTCACGACCGCGCCGTTCGCCGGGACGGGCACGACCGCGAACGGCCAGGAGGGCTCGGCCCATGTCGCGGCGGACAACGCACTGTGGCTCGTCGACACGACGCGCGCCTACGAGGTCGACGCGTCGACCGACGCCCTGCGGCGCACCGTCCCGACCGCCGACTTCACCGACGCGCTGCCGGTCGGCGGCGTCGGGGCTCCCGCGGGACCGACGCGATCCGACTCGTTCGCCGGCGTGGCGTACGACCCGACCACCGACGCGCTCTACGTGTTCTCGCGCAACTGCTGCACCGCGACCGGCCTCGACCCGACCGTGTTCCGCCTCGAGCGCGACCTCGCGGGCGTGTTCCAGGTCGAGTCGTACCAGGCGCTGCCCGCCGGGACGGATCCGAAGGCGGCCGGATACCGCCCGGGCAGCGGCCTGTACTTCGCCAAGGGCGCCAAGATCACCACGTACGACTACGACACGAACACCGTCGGCGCGTCGGTCGCCATCCCCGGCATCGACGCCGGTGTGCAGGGCATGACGTTCTCGGCCGACGGCGCGCACCTCTACGCGACGTCGTTCGTCGCGGGCGTCGCCCCGGCTCCCAACCGCGTGAGGCTCTACCGGATCGACACGTCGAGCTGGACCGTCGAGCCCGGCTGGGACTTCGACCTCACGCCGTTCGGCGTGCTCGACCCGCGCGCCGTCGAGATCGCCGGCGACCAGATCTTCGTCTCCGACGGTGGCACGCGCGCCGCGGGCGATCCGCTGCGTCGGGCCATCTTCGTGTTCGACGTCGCCGACCTCTCGGTGCAGCCCACGGCCGCGTTCAGCGCGACCCCGACCTCCGGCCCGTTCCCGCTCCCGGTCCAGTTCACCGACGAGAGTGCCGGCGGACCCACGCACTGGGCCTGGGACTTCGGCGACGGCACCACTTCCGACCTCGCGAGTCCCGCCCACACGTATGCGGCCGCGGGCGCCTACACGGTGAGCCTCACCGTCTCGAACACCGCGGGCTCCGACACGTCGACGATGACGGATCTCGTCACCGTCGCCGCGCACGCGCCGGTCGGCGCGTTCACCGCGGCACCGACCCGCGGCACCGGCCCGCTCACCGTCGACTTCACCGACACCAGCGTGAACCAGCCGGCGAGCTGGGCGTGGGACTTCGGCGACGGCACCACGTCGACCGACCAGAACCCGTCGCACACCTACACGACGGCCGGCAGCCACGCGGTCTCGCTGACCGTGACGAACAGCGGCGGGACCAACACGCGCGTGCGATCGGACCTGATCCACGTCGCCGACGCGCCCGTCACCGTCGCCGCCGCGGCCGACACCTACGTGCGGTCCGACTCGAGCTTCTCCAACTTCGGCACCCAGACCACGATCCAGGGTCGCCGCCAGGGACCCACGACCTACCAGCCGTACGTGCGGTTCACGGTGCCCGCGCTTCCCTCGACGCCGGCGAGCGCCAAGCTCCGCCTGTTCGTCACCGACGCGAGCACGACGACGGGCACGCTGTTCGCGACCGCCAACACGACGTGGTCCGAGGCCACCACGACGTGGAACAACCGACCGAGCACCACCGGGTCCCAGCTCGCCGCGAGCACGACCGCCACGCTCGGTCAGTGGGTCGAGTTCGACGTCACCCCCGTGGTGACCGCGGCCGGCAACTTCGGCTTCACCCTCACGAACGGCGCATCGGACACGGTCGCGTTCTCCAGCCGTGAGGGTGCCAACGCACCGCAGCTGCTCCTCACGTTCCCGACCGCGCCGGCCGCGACGTCACTGCCGAACCCGCCGCACGTCGGGCTCCGGCTCAACCACCAATTCACGACGTCGCCCTTCGCCGGGACCACGACCTCGACCTCCGGCGGCGGCGGCACGGCCTCCGTCCCCTCGGACCGGGCGCTGTGGCTCACCGACGGCACCAAGCTCTACGAGACCGACGCCGCGACCAACGCGCTCCGCCGAGTGGTCCCGACGGCCGACTTCACCGACGCCCTGCCCGTGGGAGGGGCCGGCGCACCCGCCGGGCCCACACGCAGCGACTCGCTCGCGGCGGTCACCTACGACCGGACCGCGGACGTCCTCTACGTGGTCTCCCGGAACTGCTGCACCGCGACCGGTCTCGACCCGAGCGTGTTCCGCCTGGTGCGGGACGGCGGCGGGACGTTCCAGGTCGAGTCGTACCGGGCGCTCCCCGCCGGAACCGACCCGGTCGCCGCCGCGGTGCGTCCGGGCGCCGGCCTGTACTTCGGCAAGGGCCAGACGGTCTACCCGTACGACTACGCGACCGACGTCATCGGGACCCCGACCGTCGTCCCGGGAGTCGACACCGCGATCAGCGGCATGGACTTCACGCCCGACGGCGAGGACCTGCTCGTCACGAGCCACCTGAACGTCCTCTACCGCGTGAGCACGGCCACCTGGACGACGGTGCCCGGATGGTCCTTCGACCTCACCGGGTACGGGTTCGTCGACCCTCGGGGCGTCTCGCTCGTGGACGACCAGATCTTCGTCGCCGACGGCGGTCCCCGACCGGTCGGTGATCCGTTGCGCTACGCCGTGTCGGTGTTCGACCTCGTGGACGGCACGGACGCGCCGGTCGCGGGCTTCACCGTGACGCCGACCTCGGGCACCGCCCCGGTCGCGGCCACGTTCATCGACCGCAGCACCGGCGTGCCGACCTCCTGGATCTGGGACTTCGGCGACGGCTCGACGTCCACCGCCGCGCGACCCGTGCACACCTACAGCTCCGGCGGTGTCTACAGCGTGACCCTCACCGTCACGAACGCCAAGGGGACCGCGAGCACCACCCAGACCGACGTCATCGACGTCGCGGTCAACCCGCCACTGCTCAACGCGAAGTTCTCGTCCACGCCACCGAGCGGCGGTGCGCCGCTCGCGGTCGACTTCACCGACCAGAGCGTCGGCGGCGCGACCGGATGGGCCTGGGACTTCGGTGACGGCGCGACGTCGACGGAGCAGAACCCGTCGCACACGTACACCACCGACGGCCGCTACACCGTGAAGCTCACGGTGACCGGCCCGACCCGCACCACCACGCGGATCCGCACCGACTACGTGAACGTCGCGGCGCTGCCGACCACGTTCACGCCGGCGGCCGACACCTACGTGCGATCGGACTCGGCGAGCTCCAACTTCGGATCGGTGACGACGCTGCGGGGCTACCGCACGACCGGTCGCTTCGGCGTGACGTACCAGCCCTATCTGCGGTTCTCGGTCGGCTCGCTGCCGGCGACCCCGGTGCAGGCCACGCTGCGACTCTTCGTGACCGACGCCAGCGCGGTGAGCGGCACGCTCTTCCACACCGCGACCACGAGCTGGACCGAGTCGGGCACGACGTACAACAACCGGCCCGCGACCACCGGCAGCTCGATCGGGAGCAGCCGGAACGCCGCGCTCGGCCAGTGGGTCGAGTTCGACGTGACCTCCACCGTGACCGGTGCGGGCCAGTACGGCTTCACGCTCACCAACGCGAGCAGCGACCTCGTGGCGTTCTCGAGCCGTGAGGGCGCGAACCCACCGCAACTGGTGCTCTCCTACGGGGGCGGGACGGGCGACTCGCTGCCGATGCCGGCATCGCCCAGCCTCGCGTTGAGCCGGTCCTTCACCACGGTGCCGTTCTCGGGGACCAGCCCGATGATCCGCGCCTTCGACCTCGAGGGATCCGCGTACGTCGCCGGGGACGACGCCCTGTGGCTCGCCGACGACAACGGCGACCGCATCTTCGAGGTGGACGCCACCGCCAGCACGCTGCGCCGCACCATCGAGCGGTCGGACTTCTCGGACGCGCGGCCGCCCGGCGGGGTCGGGAGCCCGGCCGGCCCGGCACGGTCGGACGACTTCGAGTCGCTCGCCTACGACGCCACGAACGACACCCTCTACCTTTCCTCGGGCAACTGCTGCTCGAGCACGTCGGGAACCAGCCAACCGCCGTACGACCCGACCGTCTTCCGCCTCACGCGGGACTCGGGCGGGCAATTCCAGGTCGAGTCGTACCAGGCCCTGCCCGAGGGCACCGACCCGACCGGCGCCGGCTGGCGCCCGGGCGTGGGGCTGTACGTCGCCCACGGCGGCATCGTCACGAGCTACGACTACGCGAGCAACACGCTCGGCACCCCGCTCGCGATCGGGGGCACCGTGCCGGGCGGGATCGTCGGGATGACGTACACGCCCGACGGCAGGCACATCGTCGCCGTCACCCTGACCGAGCAGCTGATCCTGATCGACGCGGCGACGAACACGCTCGTGCCGGGATGGAACATCGACCTTCGTCGGTTCGGGATCGTCGACTCCCGCGCGGTCGAGTACGTCGACGGCCAGCTGCTCGTCTCCGACGGCTACGACTTCCGGGACGCCGCCGATCCGTTGCAGTACGCGGTGTTCGTGTTCGACGTGGTCGACGGGCCGCCCAACGCCACGTTCACCGCGACGCCCCTGGTGGGACCCGCACCGCTCACGGTGCAGTTCGCGGACACCACCTACGGCCCGGTCACGAGCAGGCTGTGGGACTTCGGGGACGGCAGCGCCACCTCGACGGCAACGAACCCGTCGCACACCTACGACGCGCTCGGTCAGTACACGGCGTCGCTGACGGTGACGAACGCGAACGGCAGCACGACTGCGACACAGCTCATCAAGGTCGTCACCGCGCCCGTGACGATCACCGCCGCCGCGGACGCCTACGTCCGCTCGAACCAGGCGAGCTCGAGCTTCGGGAGCGGCTCGACGATCCAGGGCTACAACTCCTTCGGGACCGTCTACCAGCCCTACGTCCGATTCTCGGTCGGCACGCTGCCGTCTCCGCCGGTGTCGGCCACGCTGCGGCTCTTCGCCACGGACGCGAGCGCCACCACGGGTGGCGTGTACCGGACCGCGAACGCGACGTGGACCGAGAACGGGCTCACGTGGAACAACCGGCCGGCGACGAGTGGCGCGCAGGTCGCGCCGTCGGGGAGCGCACCCCTCAACTCGTGGGTCGAGTTCGACGTGACCGCCGTCGTGACGGGTCCGGGCGAGTACAGCTTCACCTTGACCGGGGCGACCGCCGATCTCGTGGCGTTCTCGAGCCGCCAGGGCGTCAACCCACCGCAACTGGTGATCAGCTTCGGCTGAGCAACTGAGCCGAGCGCCCGTGGTCGGGGAGCGGGAGTCTTGGGTCGGGGCGGTGCGCGTGCTCGCGTCGCCGCCCGGTCGGCTCAGCGAGATGACTGAGCCGAGCGCCCGCGGTCGGGGAGCGGGAGTCTTGGGTCCGGGCGGTGCGCGTGCTCGCGTCGCCGCCCGGTCGGCTCAGCGAGATGACTGAGCCGAGCGCCCGCGGTCGGGGAGCGGGAGTCTTGGGTCCGGGCGGTGCGCGTGCTCGCGTCGGCGCCCCGGTCGGCTCAGCGAGATGACAGTTACGCTGGCGTGCATGGCGCGCCCGACCTTTCCCGTCACCGGTGATCCCGAAGCCGATCGGCTCCTCGTCGACGACCCGCTCGCGCTCCTGATCGGCATGCTGCTGGACCAGCAGGTCCCGATGGAGTGGGCGTTCAAGGGACCCAGGACGCTGCAGGCGCGTCTCGGGGGATTGGACGCGCACGCGATCGCGGCGATGACCCCGGAGGCGCTCGACGAGGTGTTCCGTGAGAAGCCCGCGCTGCACCGCTTCCCGTCGGCCATGGCCAAGCGCACGCACGCGCTCTGCGCGCACCTGGTGGACACCTACGACGGGGACGCCGCGAAGATCTGGCGGCGGGTGAAGGATCCGGAGGTGGTCTACGACCGGCTGCGGGCGCTGCCCGGCTACGGGGACGAGAAGGCGCGGATCATGCTGGCCATCCTCGGCAAGCGCCTGGGCGTGGCCCCGGCGGGCTGGGAGCGCCTCGCCGGGCCCTTCGGCGATCCCACGCCCCGGTCGGTCGCCGACATCGACTCGCGCGAGGCCTTCGACCGCGTCCGGGCGTGGAAGAAGGAGCAGAAGGCCAAGGGGAAGTCCAAGGCGCAGTAGCCCGGCCGGGCGACTGCACGTCGTGTGCAAGTTCCTCTAGCATCGACGGCACTTCGACCAGGGGGAACCACCATGCGTCCGTCCCGACTCGTCACCGCGTTCGCGCTCGTCGCGTTGGCCCTCGCCGGCGTCGCCGGGCCCGCCGCCGCGCACGGTGACGACGAGAAGAACGACCACGGCATGACCGAGCAAGAGATGAAGTGCATGTCGAAGACCTACGCCAAGAACCACGAGAAGGCCTGCGCCACGGGCAAGAAGCACGCGCACGCCGCGGCGAAGGCCGTGGCGATCACGCACGCGTTGCGGTACCGGAGCGACGGGATCATCGACCCGCGCAAGGTCGATCTCTCCGACATCCCCGGCGTGAGCCGCAAGGACGAGAAGGCCGCGCAGAAGCTGCTCGTCGCGACGATCAAGACGCTGCCCAAGTGGAACGACCCGGCCGTCGCGGCGGCCGACGGGTTCCAGTCGATCGGCGACGGACTCACCGGCGAGGAGCACATGCTCCACTGGGACTGGGTGGACGACACCACGATCTTCGATCCGGAGCACCCGGAGTCGCTCGTCTACAAGGTCGACCGCCGCACCGGGAAGCGGACCCTCGAGGCCGCGATGTACATCCTGCCCAAGGAGTACGACCTCGAGAACACCCCGCCGATCGACAGCAAGCTCGTGCAGTTCCACCTCCACGACAACCTGTGCTTCACGGCCGCGACCCCGACGCAGGGGCCGCAGGTCCGCGGGCTCACGAACGCGCAGGGTGGGTGCAACCCGCCGCTCGTGAAGTTCAACCCCAACATCCAGGTGCACGTGTGGATCCGCGCCAACGACTGCGGCCCGTTCGCGTCGCTGCTCGGGGTCGGCGCCGGTCAGATCAAGGCCGGCACGGCACGGTCCTGCGTGCACGACGCGAATCGCGTCGGCTTGTAGGGGATCCGCCCGACCGACTCGCCGCCGGTGGTCAGTGCGTCGTCAAGCCCCCGTCGATGACGAGGCACTGACCGGTCATGAAGCTCGAAGCGTCGCTGGCGAGGAAGAGCGCGCCGTTCGCGATCTCCTCGGGCGCGGCCATGCGCTTGATGAGCGCGGCGTTCGCCATGCGCGCCTGGGCGTCCTCGGGGTTGTTGCGGACCATGTCGGTGTCGGTCGTGCCGGGTGCCAGGGCGTTGGCGCGGATGCCCTGATCGGCGAGTTCGGCGGCCATCGCCCGGGTCATCTGCAGCACCGCGGCCTTCGCGGAGCAGTACATCGACAGGTACGTTCCGTGCGTGAACGCCCCGGCGCTGATCACGTTGACGATGCGCCCCCGACCGCTCGCGACGAGGTGAGGCAGCGCGTGCTGGACCAGGAACAGCGGCCCTCGCAGGTTGACGCCGTACGAGGCCTCCCACGCCTCGGCTGTGATCGCGCCCACCGGCAGGCCGAGCGCGTTGGCCGCGTTGTTCACGACGATGTCGACGGCGCCGAGCTCCGCGACCGTGGTCTCGACCAGGGCACCGAGCTCGTCGACCCGTCCGGCGTGAGCCGGGACCGCGATCGCGGTCGCGCCGGTGGCGCGGATCGCGTCGGCCGTCGCCGTGCAGGCATCGGCCTTCCGGCTCGTCACCACCACGGCCGCACCGCAGGCCGCGAACGTCTCCGCGATCGCGCGGCCGATGCCGCGGCTGCCACCGGTGACGATCGCGACGCGGTCACTCAGGTCGAACTGGTCCAGGATCTCGGCTCGGGTTCGCATCGCAGGAGTCTGGCCGCGCGGTGGGTGCGACCGCGGTGATCGAGCTCTCACGCGCCCAGGCGCGGCGGATGGCGCTCGCGGCCCAGGGGTTCACGGATCCGCGCCCGAAGGGGCGCGTCGACCGCCGGCACGTGCGCAAGGTCCTCGACCGCGTCGCGCTCATCCAGATCGATTCGGTGAACGTGCTCGTGCGCTCCCAGGAGCTGCCGCTGTTCGCCCGGCTCGGCCCCCACCCGCGCGATCTCCTCCCGCGCCTGTGCGCCGACGGCGAGATGTTCGAGTACTGGGCGCACGAGGCGTCGCTGCTCCCGATCGACCTGCTGCCCTGGTTCCGCTGGAAGATGGACAGTCGCGCCGGCATGTGGGGTGGGCTGGCCCGGCTCGGGCGGGAACGACCGGACGTGATCGACGCGGTGCTCGCCGAGGTCGATGCCCACGGCCCGCTCGCGGCCGGGGACATCCGCCAGCGCGCCGCCACCGACGCGTCGGGCCGTCGCACGGTCACGAGCTCCGGCCCGTGGTGGAGCTGGGACCACACGAAGCAGGCGCTCGAGGTGTTGTTCTTCAGCGGCCATGTATCCGCGCGGCGGCGGGCGACGTTCGAGCGCGAGTACGACCTGCTGCACCGGATGCTGCCCGCGGCGCACGTCGAGGCGCCCGCGCTCTCCGAGCGCGACGCGCGCAAGGAGATGCTCGTCCGGGGCGCGCGATCGCTCGGCGTCGGCACCGCCGCGGACCTCGCCGACTACTTCCGGCTCAACGTCGTGCGGTCGCGCCCGCTCCTCGCGGAGCTGGTCGAGGAGGGTCGGCTGATGCCGGCCGCGGTCGAGGGATGGAAGGGTCCCGCGTACGCCCACCCCGAGGCGCGGGTCCCTCGGTGGGTGCGAGCCCGCGCGCTCCTGTCGCCGTTCGACTCGCTCGTCTGGGCGCGCGACCGCACGGAACGGCTCTTCGACTTCCGCTACCGCCTCGAGATCTACGTGCCCGCGCCCAAGCGCGTGTACGGCTACTACGTCCTGCCCTTCCTCCTCGGCGACCGTCTCGTCGCCCGCGTCGACCTCAAGGCGGACCGCGCCGGTCGAGCGCTGCTCGTGCGCGGTACCTACGGCGAGGACCCGGTCCCGTCCCCCGACGTCGCCGCGGAGCTGGCCGCCGAGCTCGAGCTCATGGCCGGCTGGCTCGGACTCGACCGGGTCGTGGTGGAGTCCCGGGGTGATCTCGCGCCCGCGCTCGCTCGCGAAGTGCAGCGTTGACGCGAGCGGTCGACGCGCCCCCTCTGGCGCGCGTCGTCAGACCACGGTGCCGACCAGCTCGCCGATCAGCGCGGCGACGGCCATGGCGACGCCACCGAACACCGTGACCCGCACGGCGGCCCGCACGACGCGGGCGCCGCCGAGACGCGCGCCGGCGGCTCCGATCGCGGCCAGCACGACCAGCGCGGTCGCCGCGACGGCGACGAGGCGGCTGCC
>CAZXCB010000061.1:0-4992 GCA_964639075.1 uncultured Bifidobacteriaceae bacterium
GACGTCGAGGAGAAGCTCGTCGCCCTGCTCGGTGACCCGGGCACGTGCCCGCACGGGAATCCCATCCCCGGCTCGGCGAACCGCGTGAGCGATGCCGACCATGTGGCGCTGGCGGACGCCCGTCCGGGCGGGTTCACCGTGGCGCGCATCAGCGAGAAGCTGGAGCTGGACGACGACGCCCTCCGGTTCCTCGCCGCCGCCGATCTGGTACCCGGCCGACCGGTCGAGCTCGTGGCCGCGGCGGCGACGGGCACGACGGTGCGCACCGACACCGGCGACCACGTGGGGGCACCCGAGCTCGGCCCGTTGATCTGGCTCGTCGCGTCCTGAGCGGACCCACCGACGCGGTCGCGGACGTCGGGCGCCCGGACCGGCTCACCCGACGGTGAACGTGCCCTTCATCCCCTTCTTCGCGTGGTCGTCGATGCCGCAGTTCACCTTGTACGTCCCGCCGTCGGCGAGCGTGAGCACCACCTCACCGGTCTGACCCGGCTTGGTCGGCCCGACTTCGCCGATGAGCGTGCCGTCGGGTCCGAAGACCTCCATCTCGTGCTTCTCGGCAGGAGCGTCGTTCTTCATCCGGAACTCGACCGTGTCGCCCTTCACGAACGTCAGCCCCTCGACGCCCTGGAACTCGTAGTCGATCGCGACGACGTCGGCCGTGCGGTTCGGTGGCGGCGTCGCCGTTCCGCCCGATCCGGTGACGACGATCTCGGTGCGGATGCCGTCGCCCTTCATCCCCGGCTTGCACGCCACCTCGTAGTCGCCCGCGGTGAGGTCGACGGACAGGGTGCGCGACGTGCCGGGTCCGATGTTCTCGACCTCACCCTTCACCTCGTCGCCGTGCCCGTAGACGTAGACCTCGGTGACGTCGTCGCCGTCGTTGGTCACCTTGAAGGTCGACTTCCCCGCATCGAGATTCGTCTCGGCGACCTTGCACTCCTCGTTGCCCGCCGTCACCGCGATCGCGCCGGCGTCGTCGGTCGAGGAGCACGCGGTCAGGGCGAGCACGGGGACGGTCAGCATCGCGAGTGCGAGCGGGAAACGGGCGCGGAAGGTCACGGGAGGATCTCCTGGGTTCGGTCGGATGGTTCGGAATCGGTCAGACGAGGGACTCGACGCGGTGGGGCTCGGCCGGCGGTGACGAGCCCGTCGCGAACAACAGCCCGCGGGCGAAGAAGAACATCGTCGGGACGAGGTACGCCCACCACACCACGACCTCGAGCACCGTCGGGTTCGGCGAGAAGTTGAAGACGCCCTTGAGCAGCGTCCCGTACCAGCTCGACGCCGAGTACCACGACGTGATGTCCCACGCGTTGGCGGTGCCGAACGTGACGATCCCCGCCTCCCAGAGGTCGTGGATCCCGTAGGCGAGCACCCCCGCGGCCACGACGATCAGGGCGAGGCCGGTCCAGGTGAAGAACTTCGCGAGGTCGATCGCCACCGCGCGGCGGTAGATCAGATAGCCGAGCAGCACCGCCGCGCCGAGGCCGAGCACCGCGCCGACGAGCGGCTGCGCGCTCGAGCCGGTGGCCTGCGCGTTCGTCCAGAGGAACAGTGCCGTCTCGAGGCCCTCCCGCGCGACGGCGATGAACGCGGTCGCCACGAGCGCGCTCGTCCCCATGGCGAGCGCCGCGTCGACCCGATGCTGCAGCTCGGTCTTCATCGACTTGGCGGCCCGCCGCATCCAGAAGACCATCCAGGTCACGAAGGTGACCGCGATGATCGACATGATGCCGCCGAAGGCCTCCTGGGCCTTGAAGCTGAGGCTCTGCGACGTGAACGTGAGCACGGCGCCGAAGGCGAGGCTGATCGCGATCGCCGCGCCCACGCCGATCCAGACGGGAACGAGTGACTCCCGACGACCGAGCTTCACGAGGTACGCGACGAGGATGCCGACGACGAGCGCCGCCTCGAGACCTTCTCGCAGTCCGATGAGGAAGTTGCTGAGCACTGGGCACCCTCGGGGGAACTAAGGTGCACCTAACTTAACCTCACCGTCCGGAGCTTGTCAACCCCGGACGGTGCTCGGCCCCGGATCCGGGCTCAGAGAAGGACCGTGAAGCCCTTGGTGAGAGCGCACCGATGCACGCGGCGAGCGCGAGCCAGGACTTGACCCTGAACTGGTCGGCGTCGGTGGCCGGCACCGCGTGGGCGAGCGCGATCCATCCCGCGAAGACCAGGAGCGAACCGGCGACCCATGCCAGGTTGCCGCGCGCGCGGAGGTCGGCCTTCCTCTCGGACTCGTCGGCGAGCGCGGCGGTTCTCATCGCATCGGCCATGAGGAAGGTTCGTCGCCGCCGCCACGCGCGGATCACGGTCCCGCGGTCGCCTCCCATCCAAGCGTCGGCGCACGACGAATCCCGCACATGCACCGGAAGCTCTTCGCTCTTCAACGGTCTCGCGGCGCTCGGCGCGCTCGCGGTCGCGGTCGCGATCGCCATCTCGGCGTACGGCGCGTTCCGTGGGAACCGGGCCACGGCCGGACCCGGCACGGTGGAATCCGGTGCGATCACGATTCGGATGAAGGGGCTCGCGTTCCCCGACGGGACCCGCACGATCACCCCGGAACGAAGGTGACGTGGACGAATGCCGACGGCACCGCGCACACGGTGACCTCCACCGAGAGTCGTTTCGACTCCGGCAACGTCGAGCAGGCAACGATCTACTCGCGCGCGTTCTCGGAGCTCGGCACCAACGACCACTTCTGCACGATCCACCCGTACATGAAGGGCAGCATCGAGGTCGTGCTGCCGTACGGCAAGGGGTAGCGCGCGGCGCGGCGCGCGGATGTTGCGCGCGCCACATCCGGTCATCCGTCGAGCGTGCGGCTCCGAACCCCACCACATGCAGCCAACCTCAACGAACCCTCGCACCCCGTCCTGGCGACGCACCGCGCTCGTCGGGAGCCTCGCGCTCTCGGCACTCGCGTTCGCCGCGTGTGGATCGTCCTCCGCCGACACCGGCGCGGGGACGTCCACGAAGACCGGCGACGCGAAGACCGGCGACGCGACGACGTCACCCGACGAGGTGACTCTGAAGCTCGTCGCGATCCACCCGGACGAGCTCGGCGTCGCCGCCGGGACCACCGTCACCTGGAAGCAGCTCGACCGCGGCGTGCACACGGTCACCTCCGGAACCGTCGAGCAGGGCGGCGCCGGCGTCACCCCGAAGCCCGACGGCCGGTTCGACTCCGGCGAGCTCACGACCGGCACGACCTTCACGCACGCGTTCGCCGAGCCCGGTACCTACCCGTACTTCTGCCAGATCCACCCCGCCACCATGCGCGGCGAGATCACCGTCCGCTGACCCCCGTCAGCCTCGTTCAAGGAGCACTCCGAACATGATCCGCAAGCCCATCATCCGAACCGTCGTGCCGGTGGTCGCACTCACACTGGCTGCGGCCGCGTGCAGCAGCGGCTCGGACACGAAGTCCACGTCGTCGGGCACGTCCGACACGACCACCTCCGCTGCGTCCACGACGACGCTGGCGTCCGAGACCGGCGCGGCCACGTTGCGGTCCGGTCTGACCGGCCTGCTGACCGAGCACGTGGCGCTCGCGTCGTTCGCGACCGACGCCGCGCTGCGTGGGGACACCAACGGCTTCAACCAGTACGCGGCGGCCCTGAACGGTCCGACGGACAGCAACACGTCGGATCTCGTCGCCGCGATCGAGTCCGCATACGGACCCGCGGTGGGAACCGCATTCGACGGTCTGTGGCGAAGCGAGAAGCACATCCCGCAGTTCGTCGCCTACGCGCAAGCGGCAGCCAAGGGGGACGAGGCCGGCAAGCAGGCGGCCGTCACCGATCTCACGTCGTACGCGAAGACCTTCGGCGACACGCTGCACTCCGTGAACGCGAACCTGCCCGCCGACGCCGTCACCCAGGACATCACCATGCACGCGACCACTCTGCTCGCCGTCATCGACGCCCAGCAGGCCGGCGACCACCCGACCGCGTATCGCGCGCTGCACGAGGCGTACGCGCACATGGACGGCACCGCCAAGGTGTTGGCCGTCGCCACCGCCGCGAAGTTCCCCGAGAAGTTCGACGGCGATGCCGCGTCACCGGCGGCGGAGCTGCGCGCCGGCCTGACCAGCCTCCTCGGCGAGCACGTCTGGCTCGCGGCGAGCGCCACCGGCGCCGCGCTCGGTGGACGCACCGCGCAGTACGAGGCCGCGGCCGCGGCGTTGAACGGACCGACGGACAGCAACACCTCGGCGATCGTCGACGCCGTCGGCAGCGTCTACGGCGATTCGGTGAAGACCGCGTTCGACGGCCTGTGGCGGAGTGAGAACCACATCCCGCAGTTCGTGGCGTACACACAGGCGCTCGCCGAGGGCGACACGGCGGGTGCGCAGGCGGCGATCGACAACCTGACGGCGTACGCCACGACCTTCGGCGAGACGCTCGAATCGGTCAACGCGAACCTGCCGGCCGACGCCGTCGCCGAGGACATCACGATGCACGCGACCACCCTGAACGCTGTCATCGACGCCCAGAAGGCGAACGACCCGGAGACCCCGGCGCTGCTGCGCACGGCCGTCGCGCACATGGCCGGAACGGCCAAGGTCCTCGCCGGCGCGACCGTGACGAAGTTCCCCGCCCGGTTCTGAACGGGAGCTCACACCCGCGGCGACGCCCCGCTCTCCCCCGGGGCAGGGCGTCGTCGCGTCGCGACTACCCGCCCGCGACGGCGGGGACGATGCTGACGGTCTGGCCGTCGGGCACCACGGTCTCGAGCCCGTCGAGGAACCGGATGTCCTCGTCGGCCACGAACACGTTGACGAAGCGGCGCAGGCCACCCGTCTCGTCGAACAGCCGACCCGCGAAGCCGGGGTGGGTCGTGTCGAGTGCGGCGAGCACGTCCGCGAGCGACCCGGCGTCGAGCTGCACCTCGGCCGCGCCACCGGACAGCTCACGCAGCTGCGTCGGGATACGAACGGTCACACTCATCTGATGTCCTCTCGGCCCTCCGGGCCGGGCCGGA
>CAZXCB010000061.1:5092-15386 GCA_964639075.1 uncultured Bifidobacteriaceae bacterium
CCGGCCCCGTTCGGCCGGATGGAAGGCGGTACGTGGTCGTCGAGGCCTCACTCATCTGATGTCCTCTCGGCCCTCCGGGCCGGGCCGGACCGGCCCCGTTCGGCCGGATGGAAGGCGGTACGTGGTCGTCGAGGCCTCACTCATGACAGGAGATCCTCCGGGTCGAAGGCCGCGTGGAACGCGTCGAGGGTCGGGGCGATCGTGGCGGTCGGACCGACCTGGCCGACCACCGCGTCGAGGGTCTTCAGGCCGTGGCCCGTGATGTAGACGACCACTCGCTCGTCCTTGCGGACCACACCCTGGCCCGCGAGCTTCGCCAGGGTCGCCACCGTGACCCCGCCGGCGGTCTCGGCGAAGATCCCCTCGGTGCGCGCGAGCAGCCGGATCGCGTCGACCACCTCGTCGTCGGTGACCGCGGCGAAGCCGCCCCCGGTGTTGCGCACCGCGTCGAGCGCGAAGTACCCGTCGGCCGGGTTGCCGATCGCGAGCGACTTGGCGATCGTGTCGGGCTTCACCGGCTTGATCGTGTCGGACTCGGCGAGCCAGGCCGCCGCGACCGGCGAGCAGCCGAGCGCCTGCGCACCGCTCACGCGGACCTCCGGCTTCTCGTCGAGCAGGCCGACCGTGTGCAGCTCGTCGAACCCCTTGCGGATCTTGGTGAGCAGCGACCCGCTCGCGACCGGCACGACCACGTGGTCGGGCGACTCCCAACCGAGTTGCTCGGCGGTCTCATAGGCCAGCGTCTTGGAGCCCTCGGCGTAGAACGTGCGCACGTTCACGTTGACGAACGCCCAGGGATAGGTGCCCGCGAGCTCCGCACAGAGGCGGTTCACGTCGTCGTAGTTGCCGTCGATCGCGACCACGTTGCCGCCGTAGACCGCGGTCGTCACGATCTTGCCCTGCTCGAGGTTCGCGGGCACGAACACGAACGAGCGCAGACCCGCGTGCGCCGCGTGCGCGGCGACCGCGTTGGCGAGGTTGCCGGTGGACGCGCACGCCGCGACCTTGAAGCCGAACTCGAGTGCCTTCGAGAGCGCGACCGCGGTCACGCGATCCTTGAAGGAGTTCGTCGGGTTCGTCGTGTCGTTCTTGATCCAGACCTCGCCGAGTCCGAGCTCGGCCGCGAGCCGGTCGGCGCGCACGAGCGGCGTGAAGCCGGCGCCGAGGTCCACGGACGGGTTGCGGTCCGCGGGCAGCAGATCGGCGTAGCGCCAGATGGAGAGCGGGCCGGCGGCGATCGACTCCCGGCTCACCGAGTCGCGGATCGCGTCGTAGTCGTAGGTCACCTCGAGCGGGCCGAAGCACCACTCGCAGGTGAAGATCGGGGCGACGTCGTACTCGCGCCCGCATTCGCGGCATCGGAGGGCGTGGACCTTGGCCATGTCGGGTGCTCCAGTCTCGGGGCGGTCTCCCGCCCGCTCTGCTCGGCGCGCTCTGGATGGACCCGGAGGTCCGCTGGTTCGAGCGCCGTCGAGCGAGTGAACCGGTAGCCGGTGCCCACGCTCTGGGCTCTCTCATCGTTCGGGCATTGGCACCTGGCGCACCGGTCTCCCGGTTCGCTGGTTGCCGCGGCGTCATCGGGCCCGTCCCTCAGCCGCTCTGGATGAGCGCGTGAAGCAACCATGGTAGACGGCGGCCGGTGGTGCCGGACAACCCGAAACCCGGGAGGGGTCCGGGGCCACCTACGCTCTCGGGCCGTGGCGACGCCCCCGACCCTGCCGCCGGTGCCCCGCCAGGCGCCCGACTTCGACCCCGAGGCGCTCCTGGGTCACAAGCAGGACGCCGGGCTCACGGTCTCGGTGTGCCTGCCGGCCCGGGACGAGGAGGCGACGGTCGGCCACATCGTGGCGACGGTGCGGCGCACGCTCATGGAGGCGGTCCCCCTGGTCGACGAGGTGGTCGTGGTCGACGACGGCTCGCTCGACGCGACCGCCGAGGTCGCGGCGTGGGAGGGCGCCCGCGTGCTCGCGGTCGACGAGATCCTCCCGGAGACCGGCGCCGGGCAGGGCAAGGGCAACGCGATGTGGAAGTCGCTCTACGCAGCCACCGGTGACGTCGTCTGCTGGGTCGACGCCGACATCCGCAACTTCGCGGCGCATTTCGTGACCGGGTTGGTGGGACCGCTGCTCACCGATCCGGCGATCGCGTTCGTCAAGGGGTACTACCGCCGGCCGCTGCACGGTGAGCCCACCGGCGGTGGCCGCGTCACCGAGCTCGTCGCCCGACCCCTGCTGTCGGTGCTCTTCCCGGAGCTCAGCGGGTTCGTGCAGCCGCTCGGCGGCGAGTACGCGGCCCGCCGAACGGTGCTCGAATCGGTGCCGTTCGTCGAGGGCTGGGGCGTGGAGATCGGGCTGCTCGTCGACGTCATCGGCCGCGTCGGGCTCGGCGCGACCGCGCAGGTCGATCTCGGTGTCCGCGAGCACCGCAACCGTCCGCTCGACGAGCTCGGACCCCAGGCGACCGCCATCCTCCTCACCGCGCTGCGACGCGCGGGCCTCACCGACCTCGACCACGCCACGCTCACCCGATTCACCGACGCGTTCGATCCCCAGACGGTGCCCGTCGACGCGTCGGAGCGTCCGCCGATGGCCTCGATCCCCGCCTACTGCGAGCGCTTCGGGCTGGAGCTGCGTCCCGCCGGGTGACCCACCGCGCGCCGCTCAATCCCATGCGTGGGCGAGCTCGACCGCGGCCTCCTCCACCAATAGGCCCGCCCGCGCGAACGCCTCCCCGGCCTGCCACACACGATCCGTGAGCGCGAGCACCTTGACGTCACCGAGCACGGACACCTCCTCGCGGGCCTCGGTCGTGACCTGACCCGCGATGACCCCGCGGCGCGCGTCGCCGAGGTCACCCGCGAGCTCCAGGACACCTCCGACCACCTTCCCCGCGAAGCTCGTGGCGTCGAGCTTGCCCTCCCCCGTGACGACGAGATCGGCGTGCTCGAGCGCGCTCGCGAGACCGACGACGTCCGCGATCACCTCGAAGCCGCGCTCGATGCGCGCGCCGATCGCGGCGAGCCCACCGGCAAGGCCTCCGGCCGCGCCCGCACCCTCGAGCGCCGTCACGTCGACCCCGGTGCGATCGCGGTACACGTCCGCGAGCTGGTCCAGGCGCCGCGTCAACAGACCGACCTGCGCGGGCGAGGCACCCTTCTGAGGGCCGAAGATCGTCGCGGCGTCGAGGAAGTCGGTCGTCACGTCGCACGCGACGGTGACCGGCACGCCGCCGAGCGACCAGTCGAGCGCCTGCACCGCGGCGAGACCGCCGTCGGTGGTGGCGCTCCCGCCGACGCCCACGATGACGTGGCTCGCACCGGCGCGAATGGCGGCGGCGATGAGCTCGCCCGTCCCCCGGGTGCTGGCTTCGAGCGGGTCGCGCCGCTCCGGGTCGACCAGTGCCTGCCCGCTCGCCCGTGCCATCTCCACGACCGCCGTCCCGTCGCCGAGGATCGCCCATTCCGCGGCGACCGGGTCGCCGAGCGGGCCCGTGACCGTCGCCGTGCGGCGGGACCCGCGCCGGGCCGCCACGATCACCTCCAAGGTTCCCTCGCCACCGTCGGCCATCGGGCGCTCGACCACGTCCTCGATACCGGCGCGCCGGAGTCCCCGGGCCATCGCAGCCGCGGCGGCACCCGCCGTGAGGGTCCCGCGGAACTTGTCAGGACAAGCAACTGCCGTGCCGATCATCGGGAATAGATTGGTCGCTCCCGCCCCTCTCGAGGAACTTCCGTGCTCGAACGCGTCCCCCTGCTGGAGAAGAAGCTCGCCGACTTCGTCGAGGTGGCCGGCGAAGAGGCGATCGAGCGCGTGCGTGCTGCCGCCGAGCCACTGCGCGGCGCCCGCATCCTGCACATCAACGCGACGGCCTACGGCGGTGGCGTGGCCGAGCTGCTCGCGACGCACGTCCCACTGCTGCGCGATCTCGGGATCGAAGCCGAATGGCAGGTGATCCACGGCAGCGACGAGTTCTTCGGCGTCACCAAGGCCGTCCACAACGCGCTCCAGGGTGCCGCGATCGAGTGGACCGCGGACATGCAGCGGACGTACCTCGAGAAGGTCCTCGACAACGCGCTGCTGCTCGAGGGTGAGTACGACTTCATCGTCAGCCACGACCCCCAGCCCGCCGCGCTCCTCGCCCTCGCGGGATCGTCACCGGTGAACCGCCCGGACACGAAGTGGGTTTGGCGGTGTCACATCGACCTCACCGACGCGAACCCCGGGGTGTGGGAGTTCTTCCGTCCCTACGTCGAGCAACACGACGCATCGGTGTGGACGATGCCCGAGTTCGTCCCCGCGTCGCTCTCGATGGACCACGTCGTGCAGGCCCCGCCGTGCATCGATCCGCTCTCGGTGAAGAACCTGGACCTGCCCGAGCCGTTCGTGCGCGAGATCTGCAAGCAGTACGGGATCGACCCCGACCGGCCGATGCTCTGCCAGGTCAGCCGCTACGACCCGTGGAAGGACCCTCTCGGTGTCATCGAGGCGTTCCGGATCGTGCGCGAGCAGCACCCCGACGTCCAACTCGTGCTCGCGGGTTCGATGGCCACCGACGATCCCGAGGGGTTCCAGGTGTGGGAGTCGGTCGACGCGGCCCGCGCCGGCGATCCCGACATCCACCTCCTGTCGAACATCCAGCAGGTCGGGAACGTGCAGATCAACGCGTTCCAGCGTGCGGCCGACGTCGTGATCCAGAAGTCGCTGCGTGAGGGGTTCGGGCTGACCGTCAGCGAAGGACTCTGGAAGGCACGCCCCGTCGTGGGCGGTCGGGCCGGCGGGATCACGCTGCAGATCCGGGAGGGCGAGAACGGCTTCCTCGTCGACAGCACCGAGGCGTGCGCGCGGCGTTGCGTCGAGCTGCTCGAGGACCCGGCACGAGCGGACACGATGGGCAAGCACGGCAAGGAGCACGTGCGCGCCAACTTCCTCTCGACCCGCGAGCTCGAGGACTGGATCAACCTGTTCACGTCGCTGTGAGCCCGCGCCGGTGATCGTCGTCTCCCACCGCGGTCCGGTCAGCTTCCGGCGCGAGGTCGACGGCACGTTCACCTCCAAGCGCGGGGCCGGCGGCGTGGTGAGCGCGCTCGGACCGCTGCTGCGCGACCGGCCCGGCGCGCGGTGGATCGCCGCGGCGATCGGCGACGACGACCGCGCCGCGGTCGCAGCTGGCGCGGCCCATGTCCCCGGGATCGAGATCGACCTGATCCCCCTCGAACCGGAGCTGCACCGCCTGCACTACGACGTCATCTCGAACCGGATCCTCTGGTTCATCCTCCACGGCCTGTTCGACCTGCCCCGAGAGCCCGTTTTCGACCGCGAGCTGCGCTCGGCCTGGGACGCCTACCGCACGGTGAACCACGCGTTCGCCGAGGAGATCTCCGCGGTCGCGCCCGACGGCGACGTCGTGCTGGTGCAGGACCTGCACTTCGTCCTCGTCGGCGCCGAGCTCGCACGGCTCCGACCGGACCTGCGGATCGCACACTTCACGCACACACCGTTCTGCGATCCCGACGGCCTGCGGGTGCTCCCCGACGTCGTCGCCGACGAGATCGTGACCGCCCTCGCCGCGGTGCCGTCCGGATTCCACACCCACCGCTGGGCCCGGGCGTACCGTGCCGGCGTGCGCGAGCGGCTCGGCCGGGACGCCACGGCGTTCGCGGCCACGTTCGGGCCCGATCCCGCCGATCTCACCGCCACCGCGGACGGTGAGGCCGCGGCGTCGGCGCGGGCGGCCATCCAGGAGCGGGTCGGCGACCGGCGGTGCATCGCGCGTGCCGATCGCGTCGAGCTCTCGAAGAACATCGGCCGCGGGTTCCTCGCCTTCGACGAGCTGCTCGAGACGCATCCCGAGCTCCGCGAGCGCGTGACGTTCGTCGCGATGTTGAACCCGTCACGCGAGGGGCTCGCCGAGTACCGCGCCTACCGGACGGAGGTGGAGACGATCGCGGCGCGCGTCAACGAGCGCTGGGCCCGCGCCGACTGGGAGCCCATCGTCATGGACCTGCGCGACGACTTCCCCCGCTCGGTGGCCGCGCTCCAACTGGCCGACGTCGTGTTCGTGAACCCGGTGCGCGATGGTCTCAACCTCGTCGCGATGGAGGGTCCGCTCGTGAACCGCCGTGACGCGGCGTTGTGCCTCTCGCGGGAGGCGGGCGCGTACGAGCTGCTCCACGACCACTGCGTGCCGGTGCACCCCTTCGACGTGTCGCAGAGCGCGGCCGCGCTGCACGGCGCCCTCACCATGGATGCCCACGAGCGCGCCGCGCACGCCCGTGCCATCCGCGCACGTGTCGCCGCGAATCCGGCCGACGGCTGGCTCGACGCGCTCGTCGGCGCGGCGCGCTCGGCACGCTGACGCCGACCGCGCGACGGGCACCAGGGAGCTTCGGCGCGGTCAGCTTCCGAGCACGACGATGCAGTCCGCGTCCTGACCGCCGGGGACCGGCGTCGGCATCGGCGTCAGCTTCGCATCGGGCACGTTCGCCACGAGCCCTTGACATTCCGCGGTGCGACCGGACTTCACGTAGATGACGTTGCCCGTCCGCGGCGACGTGTCGCTCGCGACGAGGGTCTTGTAGCCCTTCGCCTTCAGGGTGTTCGTCAGCGACCCGGCGGCGCCGCTGACGCCCGAGCCGTTGAGGACTCGCACGGTGACCTCGGCCGGCGGCAGCGTGGCGGGCGTGGTCGTGCTCGACGCGCCGGGGCTCCCGCTCGTGTTCGACGTCACGGTGGTGGAAGTCGTGCTCGACGCGCCGCCGTCGCCGACCGGACCGTCGTTGCCGTCGTCGATCGCCTGGAGCAGCACGACGCCGACGATCACGGCACTCGCGACGAGCGCGGCCCCGCGTGCCGCGGAGAACCCGGGACCGTTCGGACGACGATCGCGACCGCTCTCGGGACCCAAGTTCGAATCGCTCATCAGCCTGTGCCTCGACGTACCCAGCCCGGTCACGGCGTCCGGATACGCCACCGGACCGCGTGCCCCGGGAACCGATCCCGACCGCGTCGACCCTATCGGCTCGGACTGCGCGGCGCGGGGAACCGACGCCGCGTCTCGTTCGCGGCGACCGGTGCCGAGCGACGGCGGCCGA
The DNA here is from genome assembly GCA_964639075.1 of uncultured Bifidobacteriaceae bacterium. GTDB lineage: Bacteria > Actinomycetota > Acidimicrobiia > IMCC26256 > JAENVU01 > JAENVU01. The sequence goes on from CAZXCB010000061.1 coordinate 12,183, forward strand.
TGGAGCCGGAGATCGGGATCGACCCGATGGCCTGCGGTTTACAAGACCGCTGCTCTACCAACTGAGCTACTCCGGCGTGGCGCGCAGGCTACAAGTCAGCCCTCCGGATGCCGGCGGCTCGCCACCGCGTGGAGCGCGATCGCGGCGGCGGCCGACACGTTGAGGCTCTCGACGTGCCCGTGCAGGGGGATCGCCGCGAGGACGTCGCAGCGCTCGCGGGTGAGACGGGCGAGACCACGCCCTTCCGCACCGAGCACGAGGACGACGGGACCGTCCGCCACCGCGAGGTCGTCGACGCGGGTGGTTCCACCACCGTCGAGGCCCACGCTCCAGACCCCGGCCCGGCGCGCATCGTCGAGGAACGCCGGGATGCCGGCGACCGAGGCGAACGCGAGGTACTCCGCCGCTCCCGCGGCGGCCTTGAGCGCCGACGGGCCGAGGCGGGCGCCGCGGTGGCGCGTGACGACCACCCCGGTGACGCCGGCGGTCTCGGCCGTGCGCAGGATCGCGCCGAGGTTGCCGGGATCGGTCACGCCGTCGAGCGCGACGAGGAACGGCGTCGGGCCGCGCAGCAGGTCCTCGACGGGCACGGGTCGGATCGGTGCCGCGAACGCGAGCAGGCCCTGGGGTGCTTCGGAGCCGGCGCGCTCGGCGAGGCGCTCCGCGGTCGTGAGCCGGACGCGGACGCCGGCGGCGGACGCGAGGTCGACGATCTCCTTCGCGCCACCCGCCCGTTCGACCACCCACACCTCGCGCACCGGGCGCCGGCCCGCGCGCAGCAGCGCCCGCACCGCGTGATACCCCTCGACCTGCTGCCCGCCGACTCCTTGGCTCGTCCGCTCGGGCGCCGGACCACCGGAGGCCTCGGGACGCTCCCTCGCGGCTCGCCTCCGCTGACGCTCCGGCTCGGTATCTCCCCGATCGCGGTCCGCGTCACTCCGGCGGTTGCGGGATGCCATCGGTCACCGGTGCCAGGTGGTTCCGGACGCGGAGTCCTCGATGACGACGCCCTCGGCCGCGAGCTCGTCGCGGATGCGGTCGGCGGTCGGGAAGTCGTGGGCCGCGCGCGCCGCGTCGCGCTCGGCGACCCGCGCGTCGATCGCCGCGTCGTCGGCACTCACGACGGTGCGGTGATCGCCGGCGAAGCCGAGGACGCCGAGCAGCTCGTCGACCGCGGCGACACGCGCGGCCGCGGTGGCGCCGTCCTCGGCGTCGAGCGCCACGTTGGCGGCGCGCACGGCCTCGAAGATCGCCGCGACCGCGCCCGGCGTGCCGAAGTCGGAGTCCATCGCGGCGCGGAACGCCACGAGGGTCCCGGCATCCGGCTCGGCGGGATCGAGACCACTCCGGCCGGCCCGGCGCCGCAGGTTCTCGATGCGACCCACGCCCTCGGCCGCGGCCCCGAGCTCGGTCGCGGTGAGCTCCATCTGCGAGCGGTAGTGCACCTGGAGCACCGCGAGCCGGAACGCGGCCGGCCCGTAGCGGTCCAGCGCGTCACGCAGGGTGGTGAAGTTGTCGAGCGACTTGCTCATCTTCTCGCCGCCCACCATCACCATCCCCGAATGGATCCAGTGCGTCGCGAATGCGTGCCCCGCGGCCTCGGCCTGGGCGCGCTCGTTCTCGTGGTGCGGGAAGACGAGGTCGACGCCGCCGCCGTGGAGGTCGAAGCCGTCGCCGAGGATCGAGAGCGACATCGCCGAGCACGCGATGTGCCAACCGGGCCGGCCGCGACCCCACGGTGAATCCCAGTCGGGCTCGCCCGGCTTGGCGGCCTTCCACAGCGCGAAATCGACCGGACTGCGCTTCTGTTCGTCGACCTCGACGCGCGCGCCGGCCCCGTCGAGCAGGTCGTCGAGACGCCGACCCGACAAGTCGCCGTAGCCCGAGTAGCTCGGCACCGAGAAGTACACGCCCTCGCCCTCGATCACGTACGCGTGCCCGGAGGCGATCAGCTCGGCGATCAGGTCGATCATCGGTGGGATGAACTCGGTCGCCCGCGGGACGTCGTCGGGCCGGCGGACGTTCAGGCGTGCCAGATCGTCCCAGTAGGCCTGTTCGAAGCGGTCGGCCAGCTCCTGCTCGGTGGTCCCCTCCGCCGCGGCGCGGGCGATGATCTTGTCCTCGACGTTGGTGACGTTGCCGACGAAGGCGACCTCGTTGCCGATCCACTCGAGGTACCGGCGCATGACGTCGTAGACCACGGCGGTGCGGCCGTGCCCGACGTGTGGGAGGTCGTAGACCGTCGGTCCGCACACGTACATCGACACCCGCCCGGGAACGCGCGTCGTGAGCTCCACCTCGCGTTTGGCCAAGGAGTCGTGGATGCGGACCATCCGACGACGCTACCTGCGCACCCCGAAGCGACCCGGACAGTTCTGCCCGGTCAGCCGCGTTCCAAGAGCGCCACGGCCCAGGCCGCGATTCCCTCCGCTCTCCCCACGAAGCCGAGGCCTTCGCCGCGCTTGGGTCGGATGGCGACATGGATACCCCGACCCATCGGCTCGCGAGCCACCTCGAGCGCGCCGGCGACGTTGGCCACCATGGCGGCGACGTGCGGACCGAGGCGCGGGCGCTCGGCCGCGACGGCGACGTCGACGTTGCCGATCCACCAGCCCTGGGCGGCGACGCGCGCCGCGACGTCGGCGAGCAACTCCAGTGACGACGCACCCGCGAAGGCGGGGTCCGACGCCGGGAAGAGCTCACCGAGATCGGGCAGCCCGGCCGGCCCGAGGATTGCGTCGGCCACCGCGTGCGCCACGACGTCGGCGTCGGAGTGGCCCGCCAACGCCGGCGCGTCGGGCACGACGACCCCACCGATCACGAGCGCGCCGCCGGGTCCGAACGGGTGCACGTCGTAGCCGAGCCCGACCCGGATCATGCGATGGCCTCCCGCCGGTCGAGCGCGCTTGCCGCCCGGTCGAGGTCGGCCGGATCCGTGATCTTGAAGTTGTCCGCCTCACCCTCGACCACCACGACTCGACCGCCGGCCGCCTCGACCAACGCGGCGTCATCGGTTCCTTCACCCCCGGCGGCGTGAGCGCGCCGGAGCGCGTCGGCCGCGAACGCCTGCGGGGTCTGCACGGCGACGAGCGACTCGCGGGGAACCGTCTCGACCACCGCGCCGTGCGCGTCGACGCGCGTGACCGTGTCGGCGAGCGGGATCCCCGGCACCGCGCCGGCGGCGCCGGCGCGGACCGCGTCCAC
>CAZXCB010000062.1:0-6188 GCA_964639075.1 uncultured Bifidobacteriaceae bacterium
TCGGCTGGGGATCCACGAGTGCGATAGCGTGGCGACGTCCGCGAGCCCGCCTGCCACGAACGCGAACAGCCCCGTGACCAGCACGCCGGGCGCGGCGGCCCGCTCCGAGCGCCGGGTGAGCCAGACGAGGGTCAGCGCCGCGACCACGACCGTCGCGATGGACGGGAGGTTCTCGCCGATCCGCCCGCCGGTCGAGGCGGTCGAGAACGGCCAGGCTCCCCAGAGGTGGAGCGCCTCGGCGATGCCGACGCTCGCGACGGCGGTGATGCTCGCGGGTCGTGGCCACCACCGGACCGCGAGCACGACGGCGACCGCGAGCCCACCCGCGAGCAGCCACCACGCCCAGGCCGTGGGGGGTGGGTGGTACGTGACCGTTCCCCTGATCACGGCGCCACCGTCGTCGTCGCCGATGAGGATCGGCACGGTCCACCGCTCGACGACGTGGGCACGGTCCGGCGCGCGCCGCACGGCCCGGGGGGTCGCACCTCCCATCCAGTGGGCGCGGTGGTCGTGCCATTCCGCGGTCCCGTCGGTGCCGACGCGCACCCAGCGCGGGGGGTACCCGGTACCGCGCGGCGCCGGTCCGGTCGGGGTCCGGGTCCGGTTGAGCGCGACCGCCGGCGACGCGCGGTTCTCGAGCACCGCGTCGCGGGTCACGCGTAGGTACGGCTCGCCGCGGTAGCCGAGCACCGTGACCACGTGGCGTCCGGTCACCGTGAGCCGGATGCGTTCGCCGTCCGGACTCAGCGTCGCGTGCACGCCTGGGACCGTGGGCCGCATCCCGATGACCGCCGTGGTGAAGTTGCTCGCCGGCGGACCGCTCGTCGAGTGGGCCGACGCGGGCGCGGCGGCGAGGATCGAAATGATGCCGAGGACGCCCGCGACTGCGACTACGCGCCCCGCGCGGGCGCGCCGGCGACGCGCTCGGGTCATGCGGTCCGGGCGGCCCGCACCTGCTCGACGAGCTGCTCGCGCGCCCGGGCGACACGCGAGCGGATCGTGCCGATCGGGACGCCGCAGATCCGCGCCGCCTCGTCGTACGCGCAGCCGACGATCTGCGTGAGGACGAACGCGTCGCGGCGCTCGGCCTCGAGCGCCGCGACGAGCTCCTGCAGCGCGTGCGCCTCACCGAGCGGTCCGGGATCAACGGTCGGCGTGGTCGCCTCGATCCGCAGCTGGGTGCGGCGTCGACGGCCGAGCGCGCGGGTGGTGTCGGCGGCCGCCCGGCGCGCGATCGCAAGCAACCACGTCCGCCCGCTGGAGTCGGCACGGAACCGGGGCAGCGCGCGGTAGGCCCGGACGAACGTCTCCTGCACGACGTCGTCCAGCTCGCACGGATCGACGAGGGCTCGGAGGAAGCGCCGGACGTCGGGCTGGGCCGTCCGGATCGCGGCCGCGAGCGCCTGCTCGTCCCCGTCGCGTGCGGCCAGCAGGTCCCCGGTCAGCCGATCCACGGCCGGGGACCCTAGTGGCGACCGAAAGGTGAGCGACAGCGCCCGGGAACTTTCCCGTGACATCCGACGACTACCTCCCGTGCTCTGCTCTCAGATCCGTCTCGCAGTGTCGGCGACGCTCGACGGCGAGGTGTCGCCGCTGCCACCCGACGTCGTCGCGCACCACCTCGGAGATTGCGCCGGGTGCCGGCAGTTCTCGCAGGAGGCGACGGCCCTGCACCGCGTGCTCCGGGTGCGACCCGCTGACGCGGAGCCGGACCGCACGGCCGCGATCCTGAGCGGGTTGCCGCGCCGCTCCCCCGTCGACGACCGGACGCGCGGGCTGCGGATCGTCGTCCTGCTGATCGCGCTCGTCCAGCTCGTGGCGTCGGTCCCGCTGCTGATCGCGGACGACCACATGGGCCACGTGGAGCGTCACATCGGGATCTTCGCCGTCGCGCTCGCCGTGGGGCTGCTCGCGGTGGCGTTCCGCCCGCAGCATGCCCGCGCACTCCTCCCGGTGCTCACCGTCCTCGTCGCGGGCCTTCTGTGGAGCTGCCTCGGCGACATCTGGGCCGGCCGGCCGATCCCGGGGAGCCTGCTCGCCCATGGCGCGGACGTCGCGGGACTCGCGGCGGTGTGGCTCCTCGCGCGGACCGATCCGGACCCCGCCCGCCACCGTCCCCATCACCCGGCGTCGAGCTGATGTCGACCTCGCACCGGTCTCGTCGCCGCGGCCCGCGAATCCTCGCCGCCGCGCTGCTCGTGGTCGGCGTCGTGCTCGTGGCCGCGGGGACCGCCGGTGCCCACGCGTCGCTCGAGGAAGCCGATCCGGCGCCGCGTGCGTCGGTGAGCACGGCGCCGACGGCGATCACCCTCACGTTCACCGAGTCCGTCGACATGCGCGACGACGGCATCCGCCTCCTCGACGACTCGATGGAGCAGGTGGACATCGGCGCGGTGCACCACCCGGACGGGAAGGCGAGGGTCGTCGCGGCATCGGTCCCGGATCTGCCCCGCGGTCTGTACACGGTCGCGTGGCGGGCGGTCTCGGCTGACTCGCACCCGGTGCAGGGCGCGTACACGTTCGGGGTCCAGGTGAGCGCCACCGGCTCGGCGGCGTCCGACCTGACCGAACGGGCCCAGGCCGGTGAGGCCGGGGACCGGACCGTCGGCGTCCTCTACGGCATCGCGCGCTTCGGCGTGTTCGTGGGCATGGCCCTGCTCATCGGGATCCTCGGGTTCGTCCTCTTCGCGTGGCCGGCCGGCCGCGTCGCGCGCCGGGTGCGCTTGGTGCTGCTCGGCGCGCTGACGCTGACGATCGTGTCCACGGTGGTCGGCTACTTGCTCCAGGGTCCGTTCAGCTCGGGTGGCGGTCTCGGCGACGCGTTCTCGACCGACCTGATCTCGGCCACGTGGGACACGCGCTTCGGCAAGGTCTGGATGCTGCGTCTGCTGATCCTCGTGATCCTCGGCTTCGTGATCCACGCGGTCACGCTCACGGGACGCGAGCGGATCTCGCGCGTGGCGGCGGTCGGCACGTTCGCGCTCGTCGTCGCGCTCGCCGCGACGCCCGGCCTCGCCGGCCACGCGTCCGCCGGTCGGTGGTCGACGCTCGCGCTCGTGATGGACACCGCGCACGTCGTCGCGAGGGGGTTGTGGCTCGGCGGCCTCGTCGCGCTCGGCCTCGCCCGCCACGACGACGTCGCCTACGCCGACGTCGCGGAGCGGTTCTCGTGGATCGCGCTGGGCTCGGTGGCGGTGCTGGTGGTCACCGGCTCGTTCCAGGCCGTGCGCGAGATCGACCCGATCAGCGCGCTGTGGGACTCGACCTACGGCCGGATACTGATCGCGAAGCTCGTCGCCTTCGGGTTGCTGCTGCTCGTCGCCGCGCTGAGCCGCCGCATCGTGCACGGCCGGACCCTCGGGCTCGGGCGGGGCGGTCCGGTTCCGACCGGCGAGCCCGAGGCGATGCCGAGCGGCGCGGGCGGAGGCGTCGGCACGCTCGAGCGCACCGACGTCGCCGTCAAGCCGGCGGTGCACTCCGGCCATCTCAGCCGCACGGTCAAGGTGGAGCTCGTGTTCGGGGCGATCGTGCTCGCGTTCACGTCGATGCTCGTCAACACGGCGCCGCCACAGGGGGCGCTGACCCCGGCGCCGGTCGGCGCGGTGCTCGGCTCGGGTGCGGTGCGCTTCGACACGTTCTTCGGTCCGGCCGAGGCCGGTAGGCCCAACCAGATGCACGTGACCGCGATCGACCGGGACGGTGTTCCGGTGAGCGTCGTCGACATGCGCGCGACGCTCGCGAACCCCGACGAGGACATCCCGCCGATCGAGGTGCCGCTCGAGAAGTTCAAGACGGCGAAGGGTCACTACATCGCGGACGGTGTCCGGCTCCCGGAGGGGCACTGGACGCTCACGATCACCGCCTTCGTCACCGACGTCGACTCGGTCACCGCGTCGACGGTCGTCACCGTGGGCTGAGTCGAGTCAACCAACACGAGAGGGGCATCACCACCATGATCCGCAGAGTCTCCGTCGCGCTCGCCGCCGGACTGTTCGTCGTCGCGTTCCCGCTCGCCGCGGGCGCCCATGTCGAGATCGAGGCCGACGGCGCGCCCACCGACGGCGTCGTCGTGACGTCGATCGCGGCCGAGAACGAGTGCGCGGACAACGGCAAGCTGGAGAGCGTCGAGCTGCTGTTCCCGGAGTCGCCCGAGCTCACGACCGCGACCGCCGGGACCGTCGACGGCTGGACGGCCGCGGTCACCAAGAAGGCCGGCAGCGAAGCCGTCGAGAAGGTGGTGTGGACCAACACCGGCCAGGTCGAGGGTGACGGTGAGTACACGCTGACGATCGGCACGGTCTCGGCCGACGAGCAGCAGCTCGCCTTCAAGGCGATCGACACCTGCGACGACGGCAAGATCACCCGGTGGGTCGAGGCGGGCGAGAGCAGCGAGTTCCCGGCGCCGGTGCTCGCGCTCGCAGCGTCGACCGCCGAGACACCGTCGACGAGCAAGGTCGAGGTGACGACGAAGGACTCCTCGGACGACTCGAACACGACGGCCGTCGTGATCGCGGTGATCGCCGGGGTCGTCGTGATCGGCGGCATCGCGTTCGCGATCAGCCGGCGCCGGAGCTGACGGGTCACCTGCCGGAGCTGCCGATCGCCGGACGTAGGGTGCACGGCGTGACCGCCGACGTGCGAGGTGAATGAGGCGGAGGGCGCGTTCCGGCAGCTGGTCGCGGACCCGGCCGCCTCACCGCCGCTCGACGAAGGGGCGCTGCTCATCGCGGCGTGTGGGTCCGGCGCGGACGTCGACGCCGGGTTGGCCCGACTCGACGAGCTCGCCGCCGTCGCCCACGACGCGATCGCGGGCGTGGGTGGGGCCGGTGGGGTCGACCTCGCGCGTCACCTGTTCGTCGATCGCGGCTTCGCCGGCAACGCGGGCGACTACGGCGACCCGCGCAACTCGTTCCTGCCCGACGTGATCGAGCGGCGGCTCGGGCTGCCCATCACCCTCAGCGTGCTCATGATCGAGGTCGGGCGGCGGCTCGGCATCGGGCTCCACGGGGTCGGGATGCCCGGCCACTTCCTCGTGGGCATCGACGGCGACCGCGAGCGCTTCGTCGATCCGTTCCACGGCGGGGCGTCCCTCGACCGCGACGGCTGCCGCGCCCGCTTCGCCGCGGTCCAGGGGTCCGCCGAGGGATTTCGCGACGAGCACCTCGCGCCGACGCCCAGCCGCCTGATCCTGCTGCGCATGCTCACGAACCTCGAGCAGACGTATGCGGCCCGCCGGTCCGCGGCCGTCGCGTGGGTCGTCCGGCTCCGCCTCGCGTTCCCCGAGCTGCCCGCCGCCGAGCGGAGCCGCGCCGCCGACGTCCTCGCGTCGGCGGGGGCGTCGGACGACGCGGCACGGGTGCTCGAGGAGCTGCGCGATCACGCGGCGGATCCGGCGACACGAGACGCGCTCGGGCGCCGCGCGCTCGCCTTCCGGGCCCGGTCGAACTGATGACGATCATGCCGATGTTCCCGCTGGGCACGGTGCTCGTGCCGCATCAGCTGCTGCCGCTCCAGGTGTTCGAGCCGCGCTACCACGCGCTGGTGCGCGACTGCCTGGCCGGCGACCGCCGGTTCGGGGTCGTCCTCATCGAACGCGGCGCCGAGGTCGGCGGGGGCGACGTCCGCTTCGGTGTCGGCACGGTCGCGCGGATCGCGGAGGCGACGCCGCTGCCGGGCGACCGCGTCGGGATCGCGACCGTCGGCGAGCAGCGGATCCGCGTCGTGCGCTGGCTGCCCGACGATCCGTACCCCCGGGCCGAGGTGGAGCTCCTCGACGACCCTCCGCCGACCGACGCGGCCCGCGCGCTGCGGGTCCCGCTCGCGGCCGCGTTCGCGCGAGTCGTCGAGCTGGCGCGGGCGCTCGGTGCCGAGGTGCCCGCCGACGGTCTGGCGCTCGACCCCGACCCGGTCCGGGCCGCCTGGGAGGCGACGGCGATGGCGCCGATCGGACCCCTCGACGCGCTCGCCGTCCTCACCATCGACGACGTCGAGGCGCGCCTCACGCGGGTCGCCGACGCGCTCGACGCGGCCGCGGAGCTGCTCGAGCTCCGCTGGCGCGGCAGCGCGTAGGGTCCAGACCATGGATCACGAACCCGGCGCCGACCGCGACACGTTGGATCGACTCGACGCGGAGCTCGCCGCGATCGAAGCGCGCATCGAGCAGATCGAAGCGGGCGAGCTCGACGCCG
>CAZXCB010000062.1:6288-15324 GCA_964639075.1 uncultured Bifidobacteriaceae bacterium
CGAGCTCGACGCCGGCGCCGATGCCGGCCCGACGGGCGGCGACGCGCGGCCGCTACAGTCCGGCCCGCCGCACCACGATGCGGTCGATGCCGGACTGCACCGGGAGGAGCACGGGATGGGCTTTGCGCTGGACGAGCTGGGTCAGTGGACGGAGGGACCCGAGTTCAAGGTCGAGGCCGATCGCACGAAGGCGTACGCCGCGGCGACCAACGACCCGATCCCCGCGCACCGCGACGGCGAGGTCGCCCCTCCCGTCTTCGCGGTCGTGCCGATCTGGGACACGATGGCGGGTGCCATGGCCAGCGTGGTGCCGCCGGAGGTGATCCTCCTCGTCGTCCACGGCGAGCAGGACATGCGCTTCCACAAGCCGATCGTCCCCGGTTCGGTGTTGCGGTCGAAGGCCGCGCCGATCGGGGTCCACGTGAAGCCGAACGGCACCAGCGTGATCGTCAAGGTCGAGACGCGGGACCAGGCCGACGATCTCGTCGTCGAGCAGTACATGACGTCGTTCTTCCGCGGGGTCAGCGACGGCGAGGGTGCCGGCGACGAGGCGCCGGAGCACAAGCTCACGGCGGCGACGAAGTCGGCCGCGCCGGTCGCGAGCGTGACCCAGCACCTCGACTCCGACCAGACCTACCGCTACGCCGAGGCGTCGGGCGATCAGATGCCGATCCACCTCGACGCCGAGGTCGCGAAGTCCGTGGGCCTGCCCGGCATCATCATCCACGGTCTCTGCACGATGGCGTTCACGTCGGTCGCCGCACTCACCGAGCTCTGCGGCGGCGACACCGCCAAGCTGCGTCGCCTCGCGGTGCGGTTCTCCCGTCCGGTGCTCCCGGGCCAGGAGATCACCACCACCTTCTGGGCCGCGGGCGACCAGGACGGCAATCCGGTGTACGGATTCGAGACCCGCAACGGCGACGGTGACGTCGTCATCAAGGACGGGCTCGTGGAGGTCGCCGGCTAGCTCCGGCGCGCCGGGCCCGTGGCGTCGATGACCGCGCGGCTGTTCGCCGCCGCGCGCGAGGCGGCGGGCACGACGTCGGTCGCGATCGACGCCGCGACGGTGGGGGAGGCGCTGACCGTCGCGCGCGAGCGGTTCGGCCCGGACTTCGCGGCGGTGCTGGCCGCGTCACGGGTGTGGATCGACGGCGAGGAGCCGCCGGCGGGCGACGCCACCCCGCTCACCGACGGCGCGGAGCTCGCGGTGCTCCCGCCCGTCAGCGGCGGGTCGGGCGCGGGCTGAGGATCAGAGCAGCTCGAGCGTGCGTGCCCGCTCGAAGCGCGCCGCGACGTCGGGCCAGTTCACGATCCGCCAGAACGCCTCGACCCAGTCGGCCTTCACGTTGCGGTACTGCAGGTAATACGCGTGCTCCCACATGTCGAGCACGAGCAGCGGCGGCGCCCCCTGACCGACGTTGCTCTGGTGGTCGTAGATCTGCTCGACGATCAACCGCTGGCCGAGCGGCTCCCAGGTGAGCGCGCCCCAGCCCGAGCCCTGCACGTTCAGCGCCGCCTGCGACATCTGGGTGCGGAGGTGCCCGGTGCCGCCGAACCCCTGCTCGATCGCCGCGGCCAGGTCGCCCTCGGGCTCGCCGCCGCCGTCGGGCGACAGGTTCTCCCAGAACATGGAGTGCAGGACGTGGCCCGAGAGGTGGAACGCGAGGTTCTTCTGGAGCATGTTGATCGACCCGTAGTCGTCGGTCGCGCGGGCCTCGTCGAGCCGCTCGAGGGTCGTGTTGGCGCCGGCGACGTACGCGGCGTGGTGCTTGTCGTGGTGGAGCCCGAGCACCTCGGCCGAGTAGTGCGGCTCGAGGGCCGAGAGGTCGTACGGGAGGTCGGGCAACGTGTAGGTAGGCACGATCGATCGGGCTCCTGGTCGGGCTGGCGTCGGGACCATGACGAACCGCGACGGCGGTCGGGTCATTCCGGGTCGGCGCGGTAGCCTCCGGGCGATGACCGACCACGTCCGCCGCATCGACCGGATCCTCGCGCCCGCCTACGTGGAGGACCTCGACGGCCTCTCGATCGACGACCTGCGGGCGATGGAGCGGGAGTGCCTCGAGGTCGAGACGGAGATCTCCTACGTCCGGCGCCTGGCCCAGGGCCGGATCGACATCCTCGATGCCGAGCGGGACCGGCGCGCGGCGGGCGGTGGCCTCGGCGATCTCATCGCGGCGTTGCCCAAGATCCTCGCCGACGACGAGGACTCCCGTGGTGGCCAGGCCACCACCCGGGCCCAGCCCGTGCTCGCGCCGAACGCGGGCATCCAGTGGAACCGCGGGCTCGAGCGGCTCGTCACCGACGGCACCCTCGCGAACCTGCCCAACCTGAGCGACAGCGAGCTGCAGGCCACGCTCGGACAGCTGCGCGAGCTCGAGCAGGACGTCTCGGCGCGCCGGCGCTCGATCCACGGCGTCCTCGACGCCGTGACCCACGCGATCGCGAACCGGCTGGCACCCGACGCCGCGCGATGACGAGCGCGGCGCCTCATGCCGTCGAGGCGCGCCTGCGCGAGCTCGGGGAGTTCATCCGGGACCAGCGTCACCGCGACCGCCTGTCGCTGCGCAAGCTCAGCGAGCTCGCCGGCATCTCGAACCCGTACCTCAGCCAGATCGAGCGCGGACTGCGCAAGCCGTCGGCGGAGATCCTCCAGGGCATCGCCAAGGGGCTGCGGATCTCGGCGGAGACGCTCTACGTGCGCGCCGGGATCCTCGAGGACGGGCCCGCGTCCGATCTGGAGGCCGCGATCCGGGCCGACGCGTCGATCACCGAGCGCCAGCAGCAGAGCCTGATCGAGGTCTACCGGTCGTTCCGGGAGCAGACCGCGGCCGTCGACGCCGCGCCGGCGGGATCGCCGCCGCCCGCCGACGTGACGGAGGGCACGGCCCCCGAATAGCCGGTCCGACCCGGGGTTAGGATCGCCGGACCCCATGACGTGTCGCCGACTCGCCGTCCTCAGCGTGCACAGCTGTCCCCTCGCACAGCCCGGCTCGGGCGACGGTGGGGGAATGAGCGTCTACGTGCGCGCCCTCGCCACCGCGCTCGCGCGCGCGGGCGTCGAGTGCGACGTGCTCGTGCGGCGTGAGGACACCGACGTCCCGACGGTCCTCGAGGTCGAGCCCGGCTTCCGGGTCGTGCACCTCGACGCCGGCCCCGCCGCGCCGGTGTCCAAGCACGACCTCATCGACCTCGTCGAGCCGATGGTCGCGGCCACGATCGACCACGCGGACCGCGACGGCGCGTACGACATGTTCCACGCCAACTATTGGGTCTCGGGCGCGGTCGGGCACCGCTTGAAGCACGAGCTCGACCGGCCGCTCGTCGCCACGTTCCACACGCTCGCCCGGGTCAAGGCCGACGCCGGGATCGACGACGACCCGGCGCTGCGGTCGCGGCTCGAGCACGAGATCGTCGCGTGCGCCGACCTGATGCTCGCCTCCACCGAGTCCGAGCGGGACCAGCTCGAGCTGCTCTACGGCGCGGACGTCGGCCGGGTGGAGATCGTGCCGCCCGGCGTCGACCACGAGATCTTCCACCCCGTGACGCGGATCCAGCGTGCGGCCGAGCGCCGGAGCCTCGGGCTCGGCTCCGGCCCGGCGCTCCTGTTCGCCGGGCGGATCCAGCCGCTGAAGGGCGTCGACCTCGCGGTCGAGGCGCTGGCGGAGCTGCACGATCCCGGCGCCACGCTGCTCGTCGTCGGCGGCCCGAGCGGTCCGGACGGCGACGCCGAGCTGGACCGCCTGCACGAGCTCGTCACGAAGCTGGAGCTGGACGGCCAGGTCCGCTTCGTGCCACCGCAGTCCCACGCCGCGCTGGCGCGCTACTACCGCGCGGTCGACGTCACGTTGGTGCCGAGCCACAGCGAGTCCTTCGGGCTGGTCGCGCTCGAGGCGGCCGCGTGCGGCACGCCCGTGGTCGCGGCGGCGGTCGGCGGTCTCTGCTCGCTCGTCGACGACGGCGCGACGGGCTTCCTCGTCGACAGCCGCGATCCGGTCGACTACGCCGCGCCGATCGCGCGCCTGCTCTCGGACCCGGGGCTCGCGGTCGAGATCGCGGCGCGCGCCGAGGCCGCGGCGCGGCGCGACGCGTGGAGCATGACGGCGGCCCGCCTGCGGCGGCTCTACACCGACCTGCTCGCCCGCGACCCCGTGTCGTGTCGCTGACGCCCGACGAGGCCGATCTCCGCGCGGCCCCCGCGCTCGTCGCCGCGCACGGGTTCGGCCCCATCGCCGCGGCCGTGGCGATCCAGCACGTCGAGTACGAGCCGGAGCTGCGCCGGTGGTACGTGCGGTTCGGCTGCGACGGTCGGGACGCGGCGACGATCTACTTCGACCTGCACCAGCGCACGTTGCGCTACGAGGTGTACTTCCTCCCGGCGCCGCCGGACCCGGCCCGGGCCGCGGCCCTCCACGAGTGGCTGTTGCGCCGCAACCACGACCTCTACGGCGCCCGGTTCTCGCTGGGCCGCGACGGCGACGTCTACCTCACCGGTCGGGTCGCGCTCGAGCACCTCACCACCGGCGAGCTCGACCGCATCGTCGGCGTGCTCTACGAGCTGACCGAGCGCTGGTTCCAGGCCGCGGTGACGATCGCCTACCGCTAGACGACCTCCTCGACGTTGCCTCGTGTTCCCTCGTGTTCCCTTCAGTTGCATCGGGATGAGTCGATTTGCTACGTTCGTCCCCTCGGCGCCGACGGGTGACGGGATTGGGAGGCCCGGGAACCGGGCGGCTGCGCTCGGGGAAGTGCGCGGCGGCCACGGACCCGGGCCCTCTCGCGTGTGGTCCGGTTCGCCCGGGTGGCGCCAATAGCCTCGCCGCGTGGAGCGGATCGCGGTGCTCGGTGGTGGTCGCATGGGCGAGGCGCTCGTGGCCGGGCTCCTCGACGCCGGCTTCGATCCCGACGCGCTCGCCGTGGCCGAGGCCGAGCCGCACCGCCGGCACGAGCTCGAGGCCGCGTTCGCCGGGGTGCGCGTCGCGCCCGCGGCGCCCTGGGTCGTCGGCGATGCCGATGTGGTGATCGTCGCGGTGAAGCCGGCCGACATCGGCGCGGTGCTCGAGGCGGCGCTCCCCGCGCTCGGCGAGCACACCCTCGTCGTGTCGATCGCGGCGGGCGTCTCGATCGCGACGCTCGAAGCCGCGGTGCCGGGCCGTCCCGTCGTCCGCGCGATGCCGAACACGCCCGCGCTCGTGCGCGAGGGCACGGCCGCGATCGCGGCCGGGACCCACGCCGACGACGCGCACGTCGAGCGGGCGCGCGCGTTGCTCGCGGCGGTCGGCTCGGTCGTCGTCGTGCCCGAGAAGCTCCTCGACGCGGTGACGGGGCTCTCGGGCTCGGGCCCGGCCTACGTGTTCCTCCTCGCGGAGGCGATGATCGAGGCTGGCGTGCTCAACGGCCTGCCGCGCGACGTCGCCGCCGAGCTCGTGCACGGCACGATCCGCGGCGCCGGCGTGATGCTCACCGACTCGGGTGAGACCGCGGAGCAGCTGCGCGCCGCGGTGACGTCGCCCGGGGGCACGACCGCGGCCGGGCTCCGCGCCCTCGAAGCCGGCAAGCTGCGCGCGACCGTGATCGACGCGGTGACCGCCGCCGCCGACCGATCGCGCGAGCTCGGCCGGAGCTGACGCGCGCCCCGGAACCTCCGGCGCCGACCCGGTCGGTCCGGACCCGCCCCAGGTAGCGTCACGGGGTGACCCCGCCGCGCTGCGTCTCGTTCCTCTCGGACTACGGGCACGCGGACGAGTTCGTCGGCGTGTGCAAGGCGGTGATGCTCGGCCTCGCCCCCGAGCTCACGATCGTCGACGTCACCCACGACGTGCCTCCGCACGACGTGCGGACCGCCGCGCTCACGCTCGTGCGCGCGGTGCAGTACCTGCCCGAGGGTCTCGTGCTCGCGGTCGTCGACCCCGGCGTCGGTACCGATCGCCGAGCGGTCGCGGTCGAGACCGAGTCGGGGATCCTCATCGGACCCGACAACGGCCTGCTCGCGCCCGCGGTCGCGATGGTCGGCGGTGCGCACCGGGCGGTGTCGCTCACCAACGAGGAGTACCAGCTGGCCGCGCCCGGCCCCACGTTCGCCGGCCGCGACGTCCTCGCGCCCGCCGCGGGCTTCCTCGCCCGCGGCGTCGCGCTCACCGAGCTCGGCGACGAGGTCGACCCGGTCTCGCTCACGCCCGGGCTCGTCTCGCTCCCGACCGTCGAGGGTGGCGCGGCCGCCGGCGAGGTGTGGTGGGTCGACCGGTTCGGCAACTGCCAGCTCAACATCGGTCCCGAGGAGCTCGCGCCACTCGGTGCCGGGCCGGGCACGACGGTCGAGGTGCGCTTCGGCGACACGGCCCGACGCGCCCGATGGGTCACGACCTACGCGGACGCCAAGCCGTCGGAGCTCGTGCTGCTCGTGGACTCCTACGGCCTGCTCTCGCTCGCGCTCGACCGGCACTCGGCCGCGCTCGACTGCGGGCTCCACGCCGGCTCCGCGGTCACGATCGTCCCGCCGGGAGGTGAGGCGTGAGACCGGGAACCACCATCGCGCTCGTCGTGCTGCTCGTGCTGATCCTCGGCGCGGCGTTCCTGCAGTTCGTCGTCCACCTCAACCCGTAGGTGGGCGCGCCGTCGGTCAGGCCGGGAGCAGCCGCCCGTCGGCGCCGGTCGCGGCGACGGGCGCGGTGGTCGGCGCCGCGCTCCCACCGGCCGGTTCGATGCTGATCGCGACCTGCACCGCCCGCGGCGGGATCCGGATCGCCCGTGCGGTCGGGTCGCGCCCGAGCAGCCCCGCCGAGCGCATCGGCTTCTGGGTGCTCGTCGTCGCCCAGAGCTGGTACACGTGCCCGGCCGGCGCATCCGGCAGCGACGACGTGACGATGCGACCCTGGCCGTCGGCCCGGACCCGGGCGGTCACCGCGGTGGTGCCGTCCGGGGCGGCGAGCGCGACGGTCGTGGCGCGGTTCGGGCTCGTCGCGTCGGTGCCCCGGGTCGCGAGGGCGATGCCGAGGACGAGTGCCACGCCGGCCGCCACCGCGGCGACGGCGTACCACGGCGACCGGCGCCGCGCGGTGCGCGCCGCCGTGATGGGCACGACCGCTGCTGCCGGCGGCGCGCCCGCGGGCTGCGCACCGTCGGTGGCCGCGGCGTCGGTGTTCGCCGTGTCGGACGCGAGATCGCGCGTCATCTCGTCGCGGACGACGTTCCACGACGCCGCGCTCGGGCGCGGGGACGCGTGACCGAGCCAGGCGACGGCGTGCTCGAGCTGGTGGAGCTCCGCGCGCGCGTCGCGATCGTGCAGGACGAACGCCTCCACCTGCGCGCGCTCGTCGTCGTCGAGGGCACCCAGCGCGAACGCGCCCAGCAGCGCACGGAGCTCGTCGGGAGCCATCTCGTCGTCCATCAGTGATCTCCGAGATCGACGGCGACCAGCTGGTCGCGCATGCGGGACAGGCCGGCACGGATGCGGCTCTTCACCGTGCCTTCGGGGACGCCGAGGATCACGGCGACCTGCTTGTACGGGTGGTGGCCGTAGTAGGCGAGCTCGATCGCCTCGCGCTCACCGTCGGGGAGCGCATCGAGCGCGTCGCGGAGGTGGTCGGCCATCGCCGCGTCCCACACCTCGGCGGCGACCGGGTCGGTCTCCGCGGGTGGCGCGGGCCGGGTCCGGGTCTCGAGGCCGCGCCGGGCGGTGTCGCTGCGGATCGCGTCGATCGCCCGGCCGTTCGCCTCCATCAGCAGGAACGAGCGCAGCGCTCCGCGGGAGGGATCGAAGCGCTCCGGCGCCCGCCACAGGCGCAGGAACACCTCCTGGAGGACCTCGTCCGCGATCCCGGCCGCACCCCCCGTCACCCGCCGGGCGACGCCGAGCACCGCGCTGCCGTGGCGCCGCCACAGGATCTCGACCGCCTCGGGCCGGCGCGCGATGACCTCCGTGACCAGCGCCGCGTCGTCGAGCTCGTCGAGGCGGCGGCCCTCACGCACGGCGCCACCGCCGAACCGTCTCCCCGCTCGTCGACCTGGTCACACCGAGTGTTCGAGCCCGCGCCACCGCGCGGATGACACGGGCTGCGTCGCCCTAGAAGATCCGGTAGGGGCCCTGGAGGAACGTCAGGCCGTCACGCCACTCGAGCACGAGGGTCGCGGGGCGGGTGCTCGGCAGGTTCGGACCCGGCCACGGCTTGGGCGGCAGCGTGGGCGGAGGAGGTGCCGGGGCCGCGGCCGGTGCGGAGTGCACCGACCGCGAGCCCGGCGACGGGGTCGCAGCCCTCGGCGTGGACGCGCTTGGGGCGGGCTGGGAGGCTGATTCCATGAACACCTCGGAGACGTAGAACGTCCCGTTGGCGTTCACGACGCCCACACCTATGGACTGAAACCCCGGATCTGTGAGGTTCTTGTAGTGCTCTGCTGATCCCACGAGCGCGCCGTGGATGGCATCCACGCTGGGACCGCGCCCGACGTTCTCCCCGAGCCGCTGCCATTCGCCAGGGGCCCCGTCGGGGAGGTTCGAGTGAGAGATGCCGCCGACGGACGCCATGTGCTCGGCCCAGGCTCGTGCCTTGGCCGCGAGGGTGCCGTTGACGGAGAGGGGTGCCAACCCCTTGGAGCTCCGCAATGAGTTGGTGAGTGAGATGAACTGGCTCTCGGCGCCAGGGTCGTTCGCGCCTGCCGGACTCGACAGGACGGCGCTGGACCCGAACACGGCCACCGCCACGGCAACGCCGCAGACCGCCTTTCGGAATCGCATCGGTGCCTCCCCATCTCCGCCCCGCTTCGCTCCCGATCGTGAATGGAACGCTCCTGTCATCGGCGCCCCCCGCCGGGGACTTGAGCGCCGATTCGCGGTGTTCGTGACCCGGCGCCACCGCGGCGCCCGGAACGGTCCCGGCCTACGCTCCGGGCGTGCGCCTGCGGACCCGGGACTTGCCCGTGCTGGCCGAGGCCGATGTCGTGGTCGCGGGCGGCGGACCAGTGGGCCTCGGTGCCGAGGCCGCCGCCGCCCGGCTCGGCGCCCGGGTCGTCCTCCTCGAGCGCTACGGCTTCCTCGGGGGC
>CAZXCB010000063.1:0-15311 GCA_964639075.1 uncultured Bifidobacteriaceae bacterium
ATTCGGCGAGGGCGGCGAGCAGTCCGGCGAGCACCACGTGCGCGGGCGGGTCGAACCCGAGGCCCGGCGCGCCCGGCGCAAGGGAGTAGCGGTGCTGCGGGCGGCCGACGGTGCCGCGGTGCACGGCCTCGACCTCGACGAGGCCGGCCTCGCGCAGTCGCTCCAAGTGGAGGCGCACGGTGTTGGCGTGCAGGCCGAGGGTGTCGGCGAGGTCGGAGGCGCGCCGCGGCGCCGTCGAGCCCGCGAGCTCCCGATACAGCGCGTACCGGGTCTCGTCGCCGAGGGCCTTGAGCACCTCCAGGTCCATACGTTGACCGTAGGCCCCGGAGGGCATATTTTCAAGGTCGCCGTTGTTTTTATTGACCACCCGTCCACGACCCGTCCGACCGCCGAGATCGGCTGCCCATGAGCGACCCGAGCCCCTCCGCCACCCTCGCCACCGTCGAATCGGTGCGCGGGATGCTCGGCGGCGTCATGGATCCGGAGCTGCGGACGAGCATCGTCGAGCTCGGCATGGTCCACGACGTCGACATCGCGGCCGACGGCACCGTCACGGTCCACATCGCACTCACCACGCTCGGCTGCCCGCTCCAGGCCGAGATCCGCCGCGAGATCAGCTCCAAGCTCGACGGCATCCCGGGCGTGACCGACGTGAAGGTCCGCTGGGTCGAGATGACCCAGGAGCAGAAGACCGCAGCGATGCAACGCGCCCGGCTGCAGGCGCGAGAGAACGCGCCGGACACGGACATCCCTGCGACGACACGCGTCCTCGCCGTGTCGAGTGGCAAGGGCGGTGTCGGCAAGAGCTCCGTGACCGTGAACCTCGCGGCCGCGCTCGCGGCGCGCGGCCTTCATGTCGGCGTCCTCGACGCGGACATCTGGGGCTTCTCGGTGCCGCGGATGCTCGGCGTCGAGGGTCGCCTCACCGGCGAGGACGGCAAGATCGTCCCCCACCGGATCGACGTCGCCGGCGGAGGCACTCTCTCGGTGGTGTCGATGGGATTCCTCGTCGACGACGAGTCGACCGCACTCATGTGGCGCGGCCTGATCCTCACCAAGGCCGTCGAGCAGTTCCTCACCGACGTCCGCTGGGGCGAGCTCGACTACCTGCTCGTCGACATGCCACCCGGGACCGGCGACGTGCAGATGGGCCTGGCACGGATGCTCCCGCAGGCGGAGATGCTCGTCGTCACCACCCCCGCGCGCAACGCGCAGAAGGTCGCGACACGCGTCGCCGACATGGCCCGGCGCTCGTACATGAAGGTCGTCGGCGTCGTGGAGAACATGAGCGAGTTCGTGGCGCCCGACGGCCAGCGCTTCGCGCTGTTCGGCGCGGGCGGCGGTGCCGCGCTCGCGGCCGAGATCGAGGCGCCCCTCGTGGCCACGATCCCACTCGAGCCCGAGGTGGGTGAGGGCGGCGACACCGGGACACCGGTCGCGCTCGGCGCGCCCACGTCACCTGCCGGCGCGGCGTTCCGCGAGCTCGCGGCCCGCGTGGTCGAGGAGCTCCTCCCACCGGTGGAGATGGCGGGCTGCACCGCCCGCATCTTCGAGGCCGCCGCCGCCAACCTCGCCGCCGCCGACGCGGTCCGCGCCGGCGGGACACCCGAGGGCGCGCGCCCCTAACCTTGCCGTCGGGTACGGACGGGAGGGGGATTCATGCGCAGGAAGCTCACCGCCGGCTTCCTTCTCGCGGCGCTGCTCGTGGTCGTCACCGCACCTGCTGCCGGAGCGAAGCCCAAGACCGTCACGGGAACGATGACCGGACCGGGTGGGTTCGTACCGGGCGGATGCAGCGGCATCATCGCCGTCCGCGGCACCGGCACGGTGGCGGCGTCCCTCCTCGGATCGGGCACCTACAGCTACGACGTGTGCGTCACGAATCCCGGCATCATCACCTTCACCGGGACGGCCACCGTGACGACCGCACGCGGCACGTTGTCGGGGACGATCTCGGGCACCTTCACCAGTGGACCCGGCCCGCAGTTCCTCCTCACGCTGACCGCCGGCACCGACAAGTACCGCAAGACGCGAGGCCAGTTGCTCCTCGGGCCACTCGCGGAGACAGACCTCCACAACTGTGTTCCGCGCGTCGGCATCTGCTTCGACTGGACCGACACGGGGCCGATCGCCGGCACGCTGACGCACGTCCCCCACGGCTGACGGCGCTCCACGAGGTGACCGCTACACGGCGGTCCAGAGCCCGCGTGCGTCGCGGCCCGTGACGAGTCCGTCGGCGCGCAGCTTCTTCAGGTGGGCGTAGACCTGCTTCGCCGCGACGGGCAGGAGCGGCTCCGGCGTGTCGACGTAGAGCGAGCCCACGATGTCGCTCACACGCGTCGGGCCCACGCGCACGAGGCGGAGCACCTGCTTCTCCCGCTCGCGCCGGTGCTTCAGGTACTCGTCGATGCGCGCCCGCGGCTCGGTGATGAGATCACCATGCCCCGGCGCGATCGAGCGCAGCCGCCGGATTCGGCGCAAACGCTCCAGCGTGGCGATGTACTCGCCCATGTCGCCGCCGGTGGAGGGCGAGACCACCGAGTACATCCCGCCGAGGATGGTGTCGCCGGTGAAGAGCATCCGGTCCTCCTCCAGGAAGTAGCAGAGGTGGTTCGGCGCGTGACCCGGCGTGTGCAGCACCTCGAGGCGGAACTCGGTACCGTCGACGGTGTCGCCGTCGGCGAGCGCGCGGTCGACCTTCGCCGCCTTCTCGCGCCGCGAGAACCCGAGCACCTCCGCGCCGGTGAGCTTCGCGAGTCGCGCCGCGCCCGGCGCGTGGTCCGGATGGGTGTGCGTGAGCAGGATCCAGCGCACCCGGTCGCGCATCGCGCCGCCGATGATCGCGTCGGTGTGTGCCCTGTCGTCGGGGCCGGGGTCGACCACGGCGACCTCGTCGATGCCGACGAGGTAGGTGTTCGTGCCCGGCCCGGTCATGTGCGACGGGTTGTTCGCGACGACGCGCCGCACCAGGGGCGACAACGCGCTCGGGACATCCGGGGTCAGGTCGGGCACGGGACCTCGCCCTCGGCCACCGGGTCGAACGGCAGCCGGATGCGCCGGCCGCCCGACGACTCGACGACGAGGTCCAACTCGCCCGACGGGTCGGCCCCTGCGGCGCGGGCCGCGTCGAGCACCTCGGCCGCGGAACCGAACCGGGCGAGGGCCTCGAGGTTCTTGCGGGTGGGGAAGATCAGCTCCAGCTCACCCGCGTCGGCGGCGGCCAGCGCGGCTCGGGGCTGGAGCCAGGCCGACTCGATCAGCTCGGTGTCGTCGTGGCGGTACTCACCCTCGGGTGCCGCGGCCACGAAGAACCAGGTGTCGTAGCGACGCGGGCCGCCCGGCGGCGTGATCCAGTGCGAGAACGGGTGGAGCTCGTCGGCGGCGAGCACGAGGTCGTGCTCGGCCATGAACGCCCCGAACGCATGCTCCCCGGCGTTGAGCGCCATCCTTGCGGCGGCGAGGTGCGCGGCGCTCGCGTCGACCGAGCGGTCGCCACGATCCCGCGCGAGCAGCACGCCGGCCTCTTCGAACGTCTCGCGCACCGCGGCGACGAAGAACGCGAGTCCTCCTGAGGATCGGCCGAGCGCGGCGCTCGCCCGGGTGTCGGTCCATCCGGCACACCGCGCCGTCCAGGAAGGATCGACGTCCTCCGGGTCGATGGCGCCGCCCGGGAACACCGACGCGCCGGCGATCCAGACCGAGTCGAAGTTCCGCCGGAGCATGAACACCTCGAGCCCGGGTGCGTCCCGCAGCAGCATCACCGTCGCCGCGTCCCGGGGGACGAGCTCCGCGGGAACCGCATCGGGCGTGGACACCCGGCCAGCCTACGACCGTCACCGGTCGGATCGACCGGGCCGCGGCCTACGCTCCCGCGGATGGACCCCCGTCGCGCGCTGCCCCCGGTCGACCGGGTGCTCTCGGCGCTCGAGGGACTCCCCCACGAGCTGCTCGCCGACGCCGCGCGCGCCGCGGTCGATGCCGCCCGGCAACAGGTCGCCGCGGGCGCGACCGTCACCGAGGCCGAGGTCGCGGCGGACGCACGTGCCCGGGTCGCGGAAGCGCGCGCCCGGCTCCTCCAACCCGTCATCAACGCGACGGGGGTGCTGCTGCACACCAACCTCGGGCGCGCGCCGGTGGGCGCGGAGGCGCTCGCCGCGGTCGAGGCCGTCGCCCGCGGCGCGTCGAACCTCGAGCTCCGTCTCGCCACCGGCGCCCGCGGCTCCCGCCACGAGCACGCCGGCGCGCTCCTCGCCCGGGCCGTCGGTGCCGAGTCCGGCATGGTGGTGAACAACAACGCGGCGGCGGTGCTGCTCGCGCTCGGTGCGCTCGGCCGGGGCCACGAGGTCGTGGTCTCACGGGGCGAGCTGGTCGAGATCGGCGGCGGCTTCCGCGTCCCCGAGATCATGGCGGAATCCGGCTGTCGCCTCGTCGAGGTGGGCACGACGAACCGCACCCGCGCGTCCGACTACGAGCGGGCGCTCACACCCGAGACCGCGCTGCTCCTCAAGGTGCACGCGTCCAACTACCGGATGGTCGGCTTCACCGAGGCCGCCCCGGTCGGCGAGCTCGCAGGGCTCGGGCCCGACGTCATGGTCGACGCCGGCTCCGGGCTGCTCGACGAGACCACGCCATGGCTCCCGGCCCGTCCCGCGTGGCTCCACGACGAGCCCGGCGTCCGCCAGGCGATCGCCGCCGGCGCCGGGATCGTCACGTTCTCGGGCGACAAGCTGCTCGGCGGACCGCAGGCCGGGGTGATCGTCGGCCGCGCCGAACTCGTCGCGCGCATCGCGCGCCACCGGCTCGCGGGCGCGTGGCGCGCCGACAAGATGACGCTCGCCGCGCTCCAACAGGTCGCTCTCGTCTACCTCTCGGGGGACGCGACCTCGATCCCGCTCTGGCGCATGGCGACCGCCGGCATCGACGACCTGCGGGCGCGCGCCGCGCGGATCGCGACCGTCGTCACGAGCGTCGAGGTGATCGAGACCGAGGCGGTCGCGGGCGGCGGATCACTGCCAGGGCTCACGATCCCGTCGGTGGGCGTCGCGCTGAAGCCCCCCGATACGCGGGCGGCGATGGCACGCCTGCGCGACCGCGGTGTCATCGCGCGCACCGAGAACGACCAGGTGGTCTGCGACCTGCGCAGCGTCGACCCCGACGACGACCGGATCGTCGCGGACGCGCTCGCCCGGCTCTGATGGTCGCGGCGTCCGCGCGATGAGGGTCGTCGCGACCGCGGGCCACGTCGATCACGGGAAGTCGACGCTGGTCGAGGCGCTCACCGGCACCGACCCAGACCGGTACCCCGAGGAGAAGCGACGCGGCCTGACGATCGACCTCGGCTTCGCGTTCTGCACGCTGCCGTCGGGGCTCGAGGTCGGGTTCGTCGACGTGCCCGGCCACTCGCGGTTCGTGAAGAACATGCTCGCCGGGGTCGGCGCGGTCGACGTCGCGGTCCTCGTGGTCGCCGCGAACGAGGGCTGGATGCCTCAGAGCGAGGAGCACCTCCGCATCCTCGACCTGCTCGGGATCCGCAATGGCATCGCGGTGGTCGCGAAGGCGGACCTCGTCGACGCGGAGACGCTCGGGCTCGCCGAGCTCGAGGTCGCCGAGCACCTCGCGGGGAGCAGCTGCGCCGGCTTCGAGATCGTGACGTGCGCAGCGCGCGACGGTGCGGGACTGGACGACGTGCGCGCCGCGCTCGACCGCGCGATCGCGGCCGCGCCGGCAGCCACCGACCGGGACCGACCGCGCCTGTGGGTCGACCGCGTGTTCGCGGCGCGCGGGGCCGGCACGGTCGTGACCGGCACCCTCACCGGCGGCGCCGTCTCGCTCGGTGACGACCTCGTGATCGCGGGGACCGCGGTGCGGGTCCGCGGCGTCGAGCAGCTCCACACCACGCGCGACCGCGCGGAGCCGGGCGAGCGGGTCGCACTCAACCTCGCCGGGATCGACCACGGTCGGATCACCAGGGGCGACGCGCTCGTGCGGGCGGACCAGTGGCGGTGGGTCGACGTGGTCGACGTCGCCCTGACGGTCCTCCCCGGCGCGGAGGTCCGGCCGCGGAGCCGGCTCCGCGCCGCGGTCGGCTCCGGTGAGCACCCGGTGTGGTGCCGGCGGCTCGACGAGCGCTTCGCCCGTCTCCGGCTCTCGACGCCACTGGCGCTCGCGCCCGGCGACCGCGTGGTGCTGCGGGACCCCGGTGCGGAGGAGACGGTGGCCGGCGCCGAGGTCCTCGACGTGACGCCGGTCCGGCGGGCGGCCGACGCCCCCGCCCGTCTTGCGCTCCCGCTCGGCGCGCGGATGCTGGCCGACGGCTGGGCACCGGTCGCCGGGCTCGCCGCCCGCACCGGCCTCAGCCCGGCCGCGGCCGCGGCCGAGCTCGAGCAGTTCGGCGAGCGGGTCGGCGGCTGGTTCGTGCGAACCGACGTCGGCGCGTCGCTGCGCGCCGAGCTGCTCGACCGCGTCGAGCGCGAGGGTCCCGACGGGACCGGTCTCGCGACCGTGGCGCTCGCGCGCGAGCTCGGCATCGACGCCGCCCGTCTCGACGCCCTCGTCGACGCCACACCGGAGCTCGCGAGCACCGGCGGCGTGCTCCACGCCGTCGGACGTGGTCGCCGCGCCGCCGAGTCCGACGCCGGCCGCGCGCTGCTCGCGGCGCTGGAGGCGGAGCCCTTCGCACCGCCGCAGCCGACGGACGTCGCGCTCGCGCGCGCGCTCGAACGCGAGGGCGTGGTCGTCGAGAGCGGTGGCGTGTGGTTCGCGGCCGCGGCGATCGACGCGGCCGCGGCACGGGTCGTCGAGGCGTTGCGGGCACGTGGCTCGCTGACGATCGCGGAGGCGCGCGACCTGTTCGGGTCGACCCGCAAGTACGCCGTGCCGATCATGAGCCGGCTGGACGCGACCGGTGTGACCCGCCGCCGCGGTGACGACCGCATTCCCGGCCCGCGCTCGGGCCTCGGTCCCGGCTGACGCCGGGTCAGCCCGTGGCGGTGGTGGCGCTCAGCAGATCGGCACGCTCGTGCTCGTTCAGGCCACCCCAGATGCCGTGGGGCTCCCGGATCGAGAGCGCGTAGTCACGGCACTCGGTGCGGACCGCGCACTGAGCGCAGATCATCTTGGCGCGCGCCTCACGGGCCTCGCGCTCGTCCCGGCGCTCGCCGCTGGCCGGCGGGAAGAACACCGTCGAGCGGGGTCCACGACACGCAGCCCGGAGTTGCCAGACCTCGCTCGTCGTTCCGACGCTCACTGCTTGCTCACCGCGTCCCTGCCTTGTGGGTCGCTCCCGGACCGTCCGCCACGGCCCTACGGCGAAACTACCCCCGAGGTGTGACAGGCACAAGAGCCTGATTTCACAGGGCTGACGGCAATCTGGGCGCCGCTGGACCGCGGCTTCCCTGACGGGCCCGTCAGGCGGGCGGCTCCGCACCCGGCTCCCCTTCGGGCTCGGCCGCGCTGCGGGGCCGGGGCTCGCGGTGGTCCCGGGCGCCGCCGGCCTCGGGCTCGACCTCCAGCACGAGGCCGTCGACCTCGACCACCCGGATCGCGTCCCCGGCGGTGATCGGCGTGGCCCGGTTCGTCCGAGCCCGCCAGTGCGCGCCCCGGAGGACGACCACGCCGTCGGGGGCGATGTCGACGGCGGCCTCCCCCATCTCGCCGATCAGGGCCTCCCGCCCGATGGTGGGAGTCGAGAACCGCGACCGCACCGCCACGGGCATGGCGGTCACGAAGAACACCACGGTGCTCACGACCACCAGGGCGAGGACCCACCAGTAGACGTCGAGGCGCGACGAGCCGCCGTAGAGGAACAGCGTGCCGACCACCAGCAGGATCGTGGCGATGACGGTCCACGAGTACGCCCGGCCGGCCTGCACGTCGATCGCGTAGCCGAGCATCGCGAGCAGGATCAGCCCGAGCGCCCACCACGTGACGGGCAGATGCGAGAACCCGACGAACGCGGCGACGACCGCGACCGCTCCGGTGCCCCCGGCGAGGCCGATCGAGATCGTGAAGAACTCGAAAACGATCAGCGCGAGGCCGACGACGAGCAGGAAGTAGGCGATCGACGGGCTGGTGAGCGTGTGCACCGCCTGGCCGACGAGATCGAGCTTGCGGAAGCGGATGTCGAGGTTCGGGCGCCGGCGGCGGTCCTGGCCCTGGCCCACGACCTTCGCGGTGTCGACCTTCACCGGGCCGGCCGCGGTCTCGAGGGTCTTGCCGTCGAGCGCCACCACGAAGTCGCCGAGCGTCGCGCACCCCGGCGGCGCGACACACACGCGGTCGGTCACGCCCTTGGCGACGGCGGCATCGGGCCCGAGGGACCGCGACGCGGCAGGGACGAAACGACGGCTCACCGTCGCGAGCTCCTTCGCGCTCGGCGACGACGAGCCATCGAGCAACACGGGATCGATCGGACCGACGCTCGAACCGTTCGACAGCCCGACGATCGACGCCTGCGTCCCGACGAGCCCCGCCAGGCCGCGTGCCTTCGAACCCGACGGGCCGATCCACACCGCGATCGGAACGCGCGAGCTCTTGATCGCGCCGAGCACGCGCTCCGGATCGACGTCGACGGCGCCACCCGAGTTCATGGTCATCACGAGCAGCTCGGCGCGCTCGCGGTTGGCCGCGCGGATCGAGTCGACGATGAGGTCCGCGTTCGGAGGGTCGATCAGGCCCTGGATCTGGATGACGTCGATCGAGCCGCTCGGCGCGGCGTCGGCCGCCGGCGCGAGACCGAGCTCGACTGCGCCGAGAACCAGCAGCACGAGCACGATCGCCACGCGGCGGAGGACCCGACCATGGGCTCCCGTAGGCTCCGGTCGATGGAGCTGGCTCACTTCTGCTCCACCTCCCGGGTGGTCATCGTGGCGGGCAAGGGGGGTGTCGGCAAGACCACGGTCACCGCCACGCTGGCCGTCGCCGCACAGCGGTCGGGCATGAGCGTGCTGATCGTGGAGGTCGAGGGCAAATCGGGGCTGCCGACCGCGTTCGGTGTCGGCGCCCTCGGGTACGACGAGATCGATCTGGCGCCCAGGATCCGCGGGCGTTGCCTCACGCCCGATGCGGCTCTGCGCGACTGGCTGGAGAACAACGGGCTCAAGCGGATCTCGAAGCGCCTGGTCCAGACGGGAGCCCTCGACGTGATCGCGACGGCGGTGCCGGGCATGAAGGACATCCTCGTGCTCGGCAAGGTCAAGAGCCTCGAACAGCAGCGGGCTGCCGACCTGATCATCGTGGACGCGCCCGCGGCCGGCCACGCGATCACGTTCCTCACGTCGGCCCAGGGCCTCCTCGACGCGGTCAGCGTCGGCCCGGTGCGCAAGCAGGCGGCCGACGTCGTCGAGCTCCTCTCGGACCCGGCGCGTTGCCGGGTGCTCCTCGTCACGCTGCCGGAGGAGACCCCGGTGAACGAGGTGGTCGACACCGCGTTCGCGATCGAGGACCGGGTCGGCGTGAAGCTCGGGCCGGTCGTGGTGAACGGCGTGTACGACCCGCTCCCGCTCGACGCGGCGGCGGCGACCGCCGCGGCCGCACAGGCCGACGCCGAACTGCTCGACGTGTTCGTCTCCGACCGCGAGGCGCACGATCTCGCGGCGGCCGCGGCCTTCCGGGCCGAGCGCGCCGTGATCCAGTCGGCGCAGGCCGACCGGTGCGCCGAGCGGCTCCCACTCCCGCAGATCCGGTTGCCGTTCGTGTTCAGCTCCGAGATCGGCGTCGGCGAGATCGAGCTGCTCGCCGAGGCGTTCGCCGCGGGGGTGAAGGAACTGTGAGTCACCCGGCGAACGCGGCCACCGTGCACACGCTGTCGGACGTCGTCGACCACGGCCGCATCGCGGTGTGCTGCGGCTCGGGTGGTGTCGGCAAGACCACGACCGCGGCAGTGATCGCGATCGAGGGCGCCCGACGCGGCCGGCGTGCAGTCGTGGTGACCATCGACCCGGCGAAGCGGCTGGCGAACGCACTGGGTCTCGACGGCCTCACCAACGAGCCGCACGCCATCGACTCGGCGCGGTGGGATCCCGGTCACGACCGGCTCCCGGGCGGTGAGCTCTCGGCGATGATGCTCGACACCAAGAGCACCTTCGACGGGCTGGTCACGCGCTACGCCGAGTCCGAGGAGCAGTCCCGGCGCATCCTCGCCAACAACTTCTACCGGAACATCTCCGGTGCGCTCTCGGGCACGCAGGAGTACATGGCGATGGAGAAGCTGCACGAGCTCTACGAGAGCGGGCACTTCGACCTGATCGTCGTCGACACGCCGCCCTCTCGGCACGCGCTCGACTTCCTCGACGCGCCGGCCCGGCTCCTGCGTCTGCTGAACAACCCGATCTTCCGACTGCTCATGGTGCCGACGCGAACCGGCCTCAAGATCGCAGGTGCCGCGGTGCAGGCGTTCATCCGGACCGTGTCGAAGGTGATCGGCGCGGCCGTCGTCGACGACATCGTCGCGTTCTTCCGCTCGTTCGAGGGGATGGAGGAGGGCTTCCGCGACCGCGCCGCGCGCGTCGTCGAGATCCTCGGCCAATCCGAGACGCGCTTCGTGCTCGTCACGTCGCCGCGGCGCGACGCGATCGAGGAGGCCCGCTTCTTCGCCGAGAAGATCGGCGACCACGGGCTGGCGGTCGACGCGCTCGTGGTGAACCGCGTCCACCCGCGCTTCGGCGACGAGGTGTCCGCCGGTCTCCGGGCGCGCGCCGACACGTTGCGCGAGCTCGACGTTCCGGGCCGCGCCGCGCGCGAAGCTCGGGACCGGTTGGCCGCCCGCTACCGGAACCTGGCGGACTTCAACGAGATCGCCGAGCGCGAGCGGGCGCAGATCGAGACGGTGCGGATCCGCACCCGCACCGCAGCGGTGGCGTTCGTGCCCTACCTCGCTCACGACGTGCACGACTTCACCGCCCTCGCCGAGGTGGGCGGCATCATGTTCGCGGCGCCAATCGAGGCGGGGACGGTCACACCCGGCGAGTAGCTTCTCCTCCGTGACCACGATCCTCGTCGCCGCCGAAGCCGCCTGGGTGCGGGACCAGGTGACCACGGCGTTCGCGGGCGCGGACCAGGAGGTCGTCGAGGTCGGGCGGGGTCAGGACGTCCGGGGTGCCGTCGCCCAGCACGCCCCCGACCTCGTCGTCCTCGACATGCAGATCGCCAACATGGGTGGCATCGCCTGCGCGATCGACCTGCGGCTCGAGGCCGGTGAGGGTCGGGTGCCCCCGACGAAGATCCTGCTGCTGCTCGATCGCGAGGCGGACCGCTTCCTCGCCAAGCGCGCCGACGCCGACGGCGAGCTCGTGAAGCCGGTCGACGCGGGGATCCTGCGGCGGGCGGCCAAGGAGCTGCTCACCGATTCGGCTCCGGCACCGCGCTAGGCACTCGCTACACTCACCCCTCTTACGGGATGTGGCGCAGCTTGGTTAGCGCGCAGCGTTCGGGACGCTGAGGCCCCGGGTTCAAATCCCGGCATCCCGACCATGGGTCGCCCGCCGGCGACCGGTCGGATCTCCCTGGAAGCCGTTCAGGCCGCGAGCACCGCGCACGCGACGGTGAGGACCGTGGTGCGGGACCAGCCTCGGCCGGCATGGGACACGCGCATGAAGCTTCGAGCCGGTATCCCGCCGACCGCAGCGGCCGGCGGCATCCGAGTTGTGTCCGAATCGTGGATATTCGGACATCTCACGGGCAACCCGCTCGCGTCAGGGTCGAGCGTGGCCTCGATGCCGTCGACGAACGCGTCGGCCGGACGCGAGAAGTCCTCGACGGTCGCTGCGATCGGTACGCGGCGACCTGGCCGTGCCCACACCGCGCCGCCGCATGAACTCTCGGTCACGAAACCCGCGATTCCGCGCCGCGGCAGTAGGCGAGCCGCCGGCGCGCCGGTAGGGTCCCGAGCCTCGTCGATTCCCTGGGGAGGGGACTCCAATGCAGCATCTCAAGCTCGCTCGGATCGTGAGCGTGTTCGTCGTCGTCGGAGCGCTCGCCGCGTGCGGCAGCTCCAGCGACAGCTCGAGCAGCTCCGGTGACAAGAACGACCTCGGCGGCAAGACCGTGACGATCGCGGTCGAGAACCAGTACCCGCCGTTCAACTACATCAACAAGGACACCGGCAAGGCCGAGGGCTGGGACTACACGACCTGGCGCGCGCTCTGCAAGATCGCGAACTGCAAGCCGGTGTTCAAGGAGGCCGGGTTCGAGGGCATGATCCAGGCCGTCTCTGACGGTCAGTTCGACGCCGCCGCCGACGGCATCACCATCACGCCCGAGCGTGCAAAGGTCGTCGACTTCTCGGACGGCTACATCAAGGTCGAGCAGCGGCTCATGGTGAAGAAGGGCGAGGACCGCTTCGCCACCCTCGAGGAGTTCAAGCAGGGCGACTACAAGGTCGGAACGCAGACTGGCACGACGAACCTCCAGACCGCGCAGAAGGAGTACGGCGACAGCCGCGTGAAGGCCTTCGAGACGTTCCCCTTCGCGGTGCAGGCGCTGTTGAACGGTGACGTCGACGCGGTGATCATCGACGACACCGCGGGCCAGGGCTACGTCGGCGCCGACAAGGAGAGCCTCGAGCTGCTGCCGGGCAGCATCACGTCGGACGAGCTCGGGTTCATCTACCCGAAGGGCTCGGACCTGGTGGCCCCGATCAACGCCGCGCTGGCGAAGATGAAGGCCGACGGATCGCTCGAGGCGATCAGCGACCGCTACTTCGACCCGGACTTCGAGGCGCCGGCCGAGGGCTGACCGACACCACACGACGCGAGACACGCCAGGCGAACCCGCCTGGCGTGTCTCGCGTGTGACCCCTTGGGAGGAGCCATGTCAATCGGCGGCACCGAGGTCGAGCCCGTCGCCCTGCGCCCGCCGTTCAACGAGCGGTTCCGCGCTGGCGCCCGGGACTTCCCGTACTGGTTCGTGGCGATCATCGGACTGCTCGCGTGGATGCTGCTGCTGATCTTCGCCAACGACGAGTACCGAGACGCGTGGGACGCGATCATCCCCGGCCTCACGACCACGATCAGCGCCACGCTCTACGGCTTCGGATTCGCCTTGGTCATCGGCCTGCTGGCCGGACTCGGCCGAATCTCGAAGAACGTCGTAGCCCGCAACGTCGCGATCACCTACATCGAGTTCGTCCGCGGTGTGCCCATCCTCGTGCTGATCTTCACGACCGCGTACGTGCTCGTGCCGCAGCTCTCGAACGTGTTCGGGTTCGAGAACTCGAGCATCTCGTTCTTCGCCCGTGCCGTGTTCGCGCTCGCGATCATCTACGGCGCGTACCTCGCGGAGGTGTTCCGCGCCGGCATCGAGTCCGTGCCTCGCGGTCAGACCGAGGCCGGTCGCGCACTCGGCCTCAGCCACGGGCAGACCATGCGCCGAATCGTCCTCCCCCAAGCCGTACGCAACATGACCCCGGCGCTGGGCAACGACCTCATCGCGATGCTGAAGGACACGTCGCTGCTCTCGGTCCTGTCCGTCCGCGAGATCACCCAGGAGGCGCGGCTCTACGCCGGGAACACGTTCCAGTTCCGGCCGACCTACCTCGTGCTCACGTTCCTGTACCTGTCGATGACGGTGGTCTTGTCGCTCCTGCTCCGTTGGTACCGCAGCCGGCTCGGCCTCGAAGGATCCTGAGGTGACCGCACCGGGACGCGACGACCTCGTCGTCATCGAGGGACTCGTCAAGACGTTCGACCACGGCAAGATCGTGGCCGTCGACGGCGTCGACCTGCGCGTGCCGCGCGGGCAGGTCGTCGTGCTCGTGGGCCCTTCGGGTTCCGGCAAGAGCACGGTGCTGCGTTGCATCAACGGGTTGGAGATCCCGACCGCCGGAACCGTGCGCGTCGACGGGAATCTGCTCACGGCCAAGTCGAGCGCGCTCGACACCATCCGCAAGGAGGTCGGGATGGTGTTCCAGCAGTTCAACCTGTTCGCGCATCTCACGGCCCTGGAGAACGTGACGCTCGCGCAGCGCATCGTGCGCAAGCGCTCCAAGGCCGAGGCCGAGCGCATCGCGCGCGAGCAGCTCGCGCGCGTCGGGATCCCCGAGAAGGCCGACAGCTACCCCCGGGAGCTGAGCGGCGGGCAGCAGCAACGCGTCGCGATCGCGCGGTCACTGGCGATGACTCCGAAGCTGATGCTGTTCGACGAACCCACGAGCGCGCTGGACCCCGAGATGATCAACGAGGTGCTCGACGTGATGCTCGAGCTCGGCCGGGGCGGGATGACGATGGTCGTGGTCACGCACGAGATGGGCTTCGCCCGGGCCGCCGGCAACCACCTCGTCGTGTTGGACCGCGGCCGGATCATCGAGCAGGGACCGCCTGCGGAGGTGTTCGAGGCGCCCCGTGAGGAGCGCTCCCGGCAGTTCTTCGCCAAGGTGCTCCACCACTGACCGGCGCGCGAGCAGCTGGCGGGTGCCGGTGGAAATCGGGCGGCGGAGTTGACAGAATTCGCCTCGAGCTCCCCGTTCCAGGAGGTGACGCATGGTCGCCACTCGACGGTCCGACGATCCCCCACCCGCGCCGGCGGCACCGCCCGACGGCGTCGCGCGAGCACTGGGACCGCTCGTCGAGGAGGTCTTCGCCGGCCCGGCCCCGGTCCGGTTCGAGTTCTGGGACGGCAGCGCCGTGGGCGGCGACGACACCCCGGGCACCGTCCGCCTCCGGTCGCGCGATGCGCTCCGGCGCATCGTCTGGGCACCCGACGAGCTCGGCCTCGGGCGCGCGTATGTCGCGGGCGATGCCGACATCGAGGGGGACATCGTCGAGATCCTGCGCGCGTTGCGCATCGAGCGGCCGACGCGACCGCGCGAGAAGGCGAGGGTGCTCACGACCGCGATCCGCGGCGCGGCGGCGGTCGGCGCGCTCGGACCGCCGCCGCCACCACCCGATGCGGAGTCGCGACTCCGGGGCCGGCGCCACTCCGTCCGCCGGGACGCACGCGCGATCTCGCACCACTACGACGTCGGCAACGAGTTCTACGAGCTCGTGCTCGGTCCGACCATGACGTACTCGTGTGCGCGGTGGGGCGACGACGCGACCACGATCGATGCGGCCCAGGACGCGAAGCACGATCTCGTGTGCCGCAAGCTCGGCCTCGACAGTCGCCGCGACCAGCAGCTGCTCGACGTCGGCTGCGGATGGGGCAGCCTCGCGATCCACGCGGCGCGGGAGTACGGCACCCGCGTCGTCGGGGTGACCATCAGCGACGAGCAGTTCCACGGCGCCACCGAGCGGGTGAAGGAGGCCGGCCTCGACGACCGGGTCGAGATCCGGCTCCAGGACTACCGCGACCTCGACGGCGAGCGCTTCGATGCCATC
>CAZXCB010000064.1:0-15290 GCA_964639075.1 uncultured Bifidobacteriaceae bacterium
CTTCGGCGAGGCCGTGCGCCTCGTCGAAGACGACGAGGTCGTGCTCGGGAAGCACGGCCCCGGACGATTCGAGGTGGACGCAGTAGAGGGCGTGGTTCACGACGAGGACGTTCGCTTCGGCTGCGCGCGTCCGAGCCTGCTCGGCGAAGCAGTGATCGCCGTCGGTGCACTTGGCCGCGCCCGGGCACTCGTTGGGCGCGCAGCTCGCCGCCCGGCGCGACGCGTCGGCGATGTCGACGTCAGCGAAGTCCCCGGTGTCCGAGTCGAGCGCGAAGCGCACGAGACGCTCGACGTCGCGATCGAAGCTCGGACCCGGCCGCTCGTCGAACAACGCGTGGCCCGCGCGCGCCCGGTCGAGCTTCGCCCGGCAGACGTACTGCGACCGTCCCTTGAGCACGGCGGCGCCGAACTCCACGCCTCCGTGCTCGCGCAGGTGGGGGAGATCCTTGTGCCAGAGCTGGTCCTGGAGCGTGAGCGTCGCGGTCGCGACGACGACCGTGCGACCCGACGCGATCGCCGGCGCGAGGTAGGCGAGGCTCTTGCCCGAGCCCGTCGGCGCCTCGGCGACGAGATGGTGCCCGCGGGCGATCGCGTCGGCGACCGCCGCCGCGAGTGCCCGCTGACCGGGCCGGTCGTCACCTCCGAGCGCTGTGACCGCGTCTGCGAGCACGACCTCCCATTCCGCCACCCCGAGACTGTGGCACCGATCCGGGCCCACGCCGGGTGGGCAAATGGGTCGGATCTGCGCGTTCGCGGGTCCCGGGGCGCGAAAAACCCTGGAAATCCGTCATTTCTGCGATCACCCGTGCCAGGCTGGCCCAGTCGTACCGATGCCAACTGGAGGAGTAGGCAGTTGAACCGCAGAGAGCTCGTCGCCGCGCTTGCTGAGCGCACTGGAACCGAGAAGAAGGCGGCGGATGCCTTCCTTTCGGCATTCACGGACATCGTGACCGAGACCGTCGCCGCCGGTGATCCGGTGGCGATCTCGGGATTCGCGAAGTTCGCCCGGGTCGAACGTGCCGCCCGCATGGGTCGCAACCCGGCCACGGGTGAGGCAATCAAGATCGCGGCGTCGAAGAAGGCCCGGATCACACCGCTCAAGGCGTTCAAGGACGCCGTGCTCGCCGGCAAGTAGCCGGTTGCCCGCATCGGCGGGCCGAGCGAACGAACTGCAACGGGGGGAGGCTCACGAGCCTCCCCCCGTTGCGTTCTCCCTAACATCGCCGCCATGGGACTCCTCGACGGCGAGCGCGCCGTCATCACGGGTGGCGCCGCCGGGATCGGCGCCGCGACCGCGCGTCGCATGCGGGCCGAAGGGGCGACGGTCGCGATCGTCGACCGCGACGAGGCTGGTGCCGCGGCAGTCGCAGACGAGGTGAGCGGCCCGTGCTTCGTCGCCGACGTCGCGGACCCGGACGAGTGTGCAGCGGCGATCAATGCGGCAGCCGACGCGCTCGGTGGCCTCAGCGTGGTGTTCAACAACGCGGGCATCGGTGCGGCCGCGCCGCTGCACCAGTACACCGACCGGCAGTGGGCCAAGATCGTCGACGTCAACCTCGCGGGCACGTTCCACGGCATCCGCGCTGCGGTCCCGCTCATGGAGGAGTCGGGCGGTTGCATCGTGAACCACGCGTCGGTGTCGGGCATGCGGCCGACGCGCTTCGAGGGCCCGTACTCCGCGGCGAAGGCAGGTGTGATCTCCCTGACCATGGACGCCGCGCTCGAGTACGCACCGAAGATCCGCGTGAACTGCGTGTCCCCGGGCCTGATCGAGACCGCGCTCACGGCCGGCGTGTTGCGCGATGCCGACCTGCGTGCCGCGGTCGAGGACGCCACACCGATGCGCCGGGTCGGGACACCGGACGACGTCGCCGGCGCGGTGGTGTTCCTCGCGTCGCCGCTCGCGGCCTACGTCACGGGTCACAACCTCGTGGTCGACGGTGGTTCGTACCTGCCCAACGCCCAGGCCGACGCGATCCTGCGCCAGTTCGGGATGTGACCGGGATGCGGACACGGAGCTTCGGCGGCCTCGGACCCGTCAGCGTGCTCACCCTCGGCGGCGGCGGGCTCGGCCAGGTGTGGGGGCACACCACCCGGGCGGAGGCGATCGCCACCGTGCACGCCGCCGTCGACGCCGGGATCACGCTGCTCGACGTCGCCCCGATGTACGGGCGCGGCGAGGCCGAGCACGTGATCGGTGCCGCGTTCTCGGGCCGGCTCCCCACCGGGGTGCGCCTCGGCACCAAGGTGATGGTCGGTGACCCCGAGGCGCCGATCGAGGCCCGGATCCGGGCGTCGCTGGACCGATCGCTCGCCACGATGCAGGTCGAGCGCGTCGACGTGCTGTGGCTGCACTCGAACATCGTCCCGGACGGCTACGTGCAGCCCCGCCATCCGGAGGTCGCGGCGAAGCTCGCCACGCCCTGGACGCGGTATTGCGACGAGGTGCGCCCGGTGTTCGCCGCGCTCGTCGCGGAGGGACGGATCGACGCGTGGGGGATCACCGGTGTGGGCCTGCCCCGCACCGTGCTCGCCGCGATCGCCGACGATCCTGCGCCGGCCGCGGTGCAGTGCGTGGCCAACCTGCTCGACTCGACCGGCAGCATCTACGTGCACGACGAGCCGTTCGCGCCGCGCGAGATCATCTCGGCCGCGTCGGGCCGGGGCTGCGGGGTCCTCGGGATCCGCGCCGTTCAGGCCGGCGCGCTCACCGACGCCCTCGACCGTGACCTGCCCGCCGTTGACCTCGATCGGCGGGACTTCGAGCGCGCCGCCGGGTTCCGGGCCCTCGCTGCCGAGGTGGGAGAGACGGCGGCCGCGCTCGCGCACCGGTACTCGCTGACGATGCCCGGCGTGGACTCGGTCGTGCTCGGGGTGAAGAACCGCGTCGAGCTGGCCGAGTGCGTCGCCGCGGCCGAGCGCGGTCCGCTCGACGCCGACCTCGTCGCCCGCATCGACGCCTCCGTCACCTGACCCCGTTCCGTTCCTGCGCCAGAAACCCGCGCTATCTACGGGTTTGTGGCGCAAGAACGGCGTGGGGGTACGTTCTGACGATGTTGGAGGATCGCCGCATCATCGTCACCGGGCCGACGGGTCAGGTCGCGCTTCCCGTCACGCTCGCGCTCGCCGCGCGCAACGAGGTGATCGGCCTCGCGAGGTTCACCGACCCGACCGCCCGGGCTCGCCTCGAGACCGCCGGGGTGACCTGCATCGAGACGAACCTCGCGGCGGGCGACTTCTCGAAGGTGCCGACCGACGTCGACCACGTCCTCAACCTCGCGGTCGTCAAGAGCAACCGCTGGGACGTCGATCTCGTGGCGAACGCGGAGGCGGCCGGTCTGCTCATGGCGCACTGCAGGAATGCCCGCTCGTTCCTGCACTGCTCCTCGACGGGCGTGTACGAGCACGCCGGAGTCCACCCCCTCGTCGAGACCGACCCGCTCGGCGACAACCACCGCGTGATGATGGAGACGTACTCGATCGCCAAGATCGCGGCGGAGGCGGTCGTGCGCACGGGGGCCCGGCTGCACGACCTGCCCACCACCATCGCCCGGCTCAACGTCCCGTACGGCGACAACGGGGGCTGGCCGGCGTTCCACCTCGCCATGATCGAGGCGGGCCAGCCGGTGCCGGTCCACCCCGACCGCCCGAATCGCTTCAACCCGATCCACGAGGACGACATCATCCGCATGATCCCGGGCCTGCTCGACGTCGCGTCGGTGCCGGCCACCATCGTGAACTGGGGCGGGGTCGAGCCGGTGGACCTCGAGGAGTGGTGCAGCTTCCTCGCGGAGCTCGTGGGCGAGGAGGCGAGCTTCGTCGAGACCGACCGGACGATCGGTGGCGTGACCATCGACACCACGAAGATGGTCGAGCTCGTCGGCCCGACGCACGTCGGCTGGCGCGAC
Source organism: uncultured Bifidobacteriaceae bacterium (assembly GCA_964639075.1). GTDB lineage: Bacteria > Actinomycetota > Acidimicrobiia > IMCC26256 > JAENVU01 > JAENVU01. The sequence goes on from CAZXCB010000064.1 coordinate 3,909, forward strand.
GGATTCCGGAGCATGGTCGCGGCTACGGCGCGGTGATCCAACCCGGGTTGGCCGGAAGCGTCGGCATCGACGGGGGACGGATGCTCCGATAGGCCGCCACCACCGGTGCGACCTCGGCCGGCGTGACGCCGTGCAGGATCACGCTGTCCGCGCCGGCCGCGAACTGGTCGAGCACCCGGCGCGCGCATTCGGAGGGGGAGCCCGTCGCCGATGCCGCGAGCCAGTCCGCGGGGAGGATCCCGGCGATGTGCTCGAGCTGGTCGGGCGTCGCCACCGCGTCGATCGCGCCGGGTACGGCGGCGACGACGTCGTCCGCGCGGAAGCGGGCGAGGACCTCGGGGTCCCAGTGGTTCACGGCGACGAGCAGGTCGCCGTAGCCCTGCAGGTAGGTCCCGAGGCGCCCGACGGTCTTGCGCATGACCGCGTCGTGCGGCAGGTGGTCGCCGATGGTCGCGAGCACGCTCCACACCCGCAGGCTCGCCGGGTCACGCCCGGCCCGCTCCGCGCCGCGGCGCACGGCCGCCACGCTGCGGGCCAGCGTCTCGTCGGTGAAGTACGTGTGCAGGACCACGCCGTCGACGTAGCGCCCGGCGCGCTCGAGCGTCCGTTCCGCGAGCGCGCACAGGATCACCGGGATGTCCTCCGCGAATCGGCCGTCCTGGTGGAGCACGCCGTACGAGCCCGCCGGGCCGTCGTGGCCCATGATCACCTCGCCGTGCCACAAGCGCCGGTACAGGCCGACCGCGTCCTCGATCTGAGCGTTGGTGACGCGCGGCAGGTTGATCACGTCGAACAGGAAGTCGAAGCCGCGCCCGAGCCCGAGCGCGAAGCGGCCGCCCGTGAGACGGTGCAGAGTCGTGGCCATGGTCGCGGTTGCGAGGATGTGGCGGGTGTTGTGGTTCGTCGCGGCGGTCGCGACACCGAGCGCCGAGGTCACTGCGCCGACCGCGCCCGAGAGCACGCCGGCGTCCTTGACGTTGAACCGCTCGGAGACGAACGCGGCACCGAGGCCCAGGGCCTCGCCCGCCCGCGCCTCGGTGATCGCGTCCGCGGGGGTGTCGGTGTGGCCCGGCAGGACGTAGAAGCCGAGCTCGGGCAGCTGCGGGTCGGCCATCACTCGGCCTCGGTCAGCTCGTAGCGCCAGGCGGTCTCGGTCATCACCAGCCGGTGACGCGGACCCGGCGCGTCGGCCTCGCCCGACTCGTAGGCGTGGTCTCCCGCCCAGAGCGCGGCCAGACCGTCGGCGGTCTGGGCGATATGGGTGACGAACACGCGCGGCTCGACGGCGCCGGCGCGCGCGAGCGCGTCGGCCGTGTCGGACGCGCGGGTGAGCGCGTGGAGCGTGACCCATGTGGGCGGCGCGAGCTCGATCACGCCCTGGTCGCGCTGTTCGATCGCGCTCCCGGGCGACACCCACATGTGCTCGTGGATCTCGCCGTCGTCGATGGTGACGGCGCCGTCGGGCGCCCGCGCCACGAAGAACCACGTGGAGAACCGCTTCGGTGTCACCGGTGGGGGCGTCCAGTGCGACAGGGGCACGAGGTCGTCGACCGCGATGACGAGGCCCGACTCCTCCTCCGCCTCTCGGACCGCGGCCCGGCGTGCGGCGGCGAACGCGTCGCGGGTCTCGTCGTGGTCGGCGTCGTCGACCCGTCCGCCCGGGAAGACCCACATCCCGCCGAACGCGAGCTTCGAGTTGCGCCGGAGCATGAGGGTCTCGAGCCCTGCCGGTGCGTCGCGCAAGAGGATGACCGTCGCCGCGGGGATCGCCGGCTGCTCCTCGCCGGTCCCGGACGCCATCCAGCGGCGGAAGCGCTCGCCGTGCTTCGGATCGGGCGCTTCGGTCACGGTCGGACCCTACGCGATCCTCACCGGACCCTCGCCAGCGCCTCGGTCTAGGTGTGCGTGATCACCGAGCGGATGACCTCGCCGGCCTGCATCGCACGGAACGCGTCGTTCACCTCGTCGAGCCCGATCTGGGCCGACACCATCGAGCCGAGGTCGAGACGGCCGGCCTCCACCAGGTCGACGAAGCGCTGGAAGTCGGCGCGCACCTGCGACGAGCCGTAGACGCAGCCCAGCAGCTTCTTCTCGTCGTAGAAGAGCTGGAAGCCGGGCAGCGTCACCTGCGAGTCCCACTTCGGCATGCCGACGACGACCGCGGTGCCGCCGCGGCGGGCCATCGAGTATGCCTGGGTGATCGTCTCGGGCAACCCGATGACCTCGAACGAGTAGTCGGCGCCGATGCCACCGGTCAGCTCCATGACCTGGCCCACGGGGTCGCCGGCGCCCGGGTCGACGAGGTCGGTCGCGCCGAACGCCTCTGCGGTCTTGCGCTTCATCTCGACCGGGTCGATCGCGAAGATGCGGCTCGCCCCCGCGATGCGCGCGCCCTGGACGACGGCCTGGCCGACGCCGCCGCAACCGATGACGGCCACGGTCGAGCCCGGGACGATCTGCGCGGTGTTGAGCGCGGCGCCGACGCCGGTCGTGACGCCGCAGCCGATCAGCGCGAGCTGAGAGTCGGGGAGGTCGGTGTCGATCTTCACGACGTTGGCCTGGTTGCACGTCATCTGGTCGGCGAACGTGCCGAGACCGGTCATGCTGATGGCGACGCTGCCGTCGTGGCGCGTGGCCTTCGGTGTGACGAACACCTCGTTGCCGAGGGCGCACAGGTTGCTCTGGCCGTGCAGGCACCAGAAGCAGTTGCCGCATGCGGGCACGAACGAGGCGACCACGTGGTCCCCGACCTGCACCCGGGTGACCTCCGAACCGATCCACTCGACGACCCCCGCGCCCTCGTGGCCGAGGATGCACGGCGCCGGGGTCGGGAGGGTGCCGTTCGCGGCCGAGACGTCGGAGTGGCAGACGCCGCTGGCGCCGATGCGGACGACGACGTCGGCCGGGCCGGGCTCGAGCGGGGTGACGTCCTCGACGGACAGGTCGATGGTTCCGGTGAAGATGGCAGCGCGCATGCGTCCCCCTGGGTCGTCCGGGTCGGGCCGGAGCGTATCCGCGGCGCGGGGACGGATCAGCAGGCGGTGGTCGAGACCGGTCCCGGCGTGCACTCGAGCCAGACGTCGATGTCGAGCGTGGTGGCGCCGAAGCCGACGATCTGGCCGACGCGCGGGTCGTAGGTCAGGTTCATGCCGTTCTTGATCTGGATGTTGTTCGCGACCACGGCGCCGTGGAACTCCGCGCTGTTCTTGAACGCGACCGGGCCGTTCGGCGCGTACATCAGGACGGCGACGTTGTCACCGGTCGTGACGTCGTCGGACCGCATGTCGAAGTTGTTCTTGAACCCGATCGCGCAGTCGGCGGGATTCCCGCCGGTCGTCGTGCAGCTCGCCCCGTTCGACGCGTACCACGACGCGAGGACGATGGTCTTGTCCGCCGATCCGGTCGCGTCGATCCCGCCGGATGCGTCGATCGGTGATGCCGCCGCGAGGATGGTGAGGTCGCCGGTGACCACCACGCCGTTGAGCGTCACCGGGTATCCCGCGCCGCCGCCCGCGATGTAGAAGGTGCCCGACAACGCGCCCGCGTGGGCCGCGATGTATGCGTTGAACAAGGCGTAGTCGCTCGGGAAGTTGTACTCGTGCGTCGTGCCTGCCGGGTAGTTGGCGACGTTGTAGGTGAACGGCGGCACGGCGCGGGTCGCGACTGCAGCCGTGCACGTGAGGGGTGATTTGTTCCCGACGACGGTCGCCGTGATCGCGCCCCACGCCGTGGCCGAGCCGCTGATCGTCCCGGAGGCTCCGATCTTGTAGCGCTGCGACGTGACGTCGTCGGTGCACGAAGGGACCGTCGACGATGCCGTCGCGTCGCCGCCGATCGCCGTGCCCCGCGAGGTCGATGCCGAAGCCCGACGCGTCGTTCCCCCCGGACCGCACGTCGCCGGCGATGGAGGAGTTGTTGTTCATCTGGACGTACCCGGTCGCGGCGGTGACGTTGCCGGGCGCGTCGCCGCCGCCGGCCGGGCAGCTGCCGTCGCTCGACGCGAGCACCGAGTCGTTGTTGTCGATCACCACCGAGGTGTTCGACCAGACGTTCCCGCAGACCGTGTTGTTGTTGTGCGTCGAGATGTCGGTGAGGGAGAACAGCGCTTCGCTGAAGGCGGCCGGAGGCGCGAGGGTGACCCGCAGACGTCGGGTCGCGCGCAACGCCGTGGCGGTGCCGACCGAGCCGGTCGCGTCGATCTGGTACCGGTTTCTCGACAGCGCGGTGACGCGGTACTGGTACGTGCCGGTTCCGGTGGAGCCCGTCACGACGCCGGTCGGGACGACGGCTCCGGAGGCCTGCAGCGTGGCGATGGCGTCCTGCACGCCCGATTCGGCCACGTGCAGTGCCTGGCCCCACGAGCGGTTGTGCGCGGAGCTCGTCTGGTCGTGCGACGCCACGTACATCATCGCCAGGGCCATCATGCTCGTGACCATGCCGACCATCAGGGCGGTGACCATCGCGCTGCCGGCCTCGGTCCCGGTGTCGGTGCCGGTGCCGGTGCCGGTGCCGGTGTGGCGGCTCACGCCCCCACCCCGCCCGTCGACTGGTTGTTGCGCAGGTTGACCTCGGAGTCGAGCGCGAGCACCGTGTCGGCCCCCTTCGAGGCGTTCACGCGGAGGCTGATGCTGACCCACCGGACGTCGTCGGGCGTCGAACCGGCGACCGTCGCGAACAGCTGGGTCGAGGCGAGGTGGTCCTGGAGGAGGACGGCAGCGCCGCCGTCGAGGCTGCGCGTCAGGACGGTGCCCGACGCGTCGTAGGTGATCGCGTGCGCGACGCCGCCGACGTACGTCGTGATGACCAGCCGGCTGGCGCTCGACGACGACGCGTCGACCTCCGTCGCCTGGCGGATCTCCTTGGTCATCCGATTGACGGCGAGGCGCATCGATGCCAGCGACTCGGATCGGTCGACCTGGAACGCCTGCGCGTTGGTGACCGACTCGAGCGAGTTCAGCGCGGCGGTGACCACGATCAGCAGGAGGACCGAGTACACCAGGAGCTCGACGAGCGCGACGCCGGAGGCGTCACGCTCACGAGCACTGGTTCTGCGTGAGGGTGATCGTGGCGGTCGCATTGGACACGTTCCCGGCTCTGTCGTAGGCGGTGAGGTAGTAGCTGACGAGGGCGGCCTTCGCGTACCGGTTCGACGTCGTCGTCGTCGTGATGGTCGACAACAAGGTGGAGGCCGCCCCGTTGACGCTGCGGTAGACGCGGTACCCGACGAGGTTCGCGTCGCCGGCGGTGCTCCACGTGAGCACGACCGTGCGGTTCGAGCCGGAGCAGGTCGCCGTCCGGGTGAACGAGGCGGGTGTCGTCGGTCGCGTCGTGTCGAGCGTGATCGTCCTGGCAGTGAGCAGCTTGGGCGATCCCGCGGCACCGTTGCGGAGGCGGCCCGACACCGTCTTCGTCCCGTCGCCGTTCGCGAGCGTCCACGCCGTGGTCCTCCTCGACGAGCTGTACGCGAAGTCCGGACCCCAGGTCCGGCCGCCGTCGTTCGAGAAGCTCACGAGGACGTTGCTGCCGCAGCTCCCGAGGCTCATGGTGATCGTCACCGCCGTCGTCGCGGTGAAGCCCGTGGTCGCCGGGCTCGCGCCGGCGACGGTGAACGTGCCACACGTGGTCGCCGGGATCGTCGTCGTGGTGGTCGGCGGCATCGTGGTGGTGGTGGTCGAGGTCGTCGTCGTGACGATGGACGCGCCGACCGACACCGTGCCTGGCGTGAGCAGCACGGACTCGCGCAGGAGGCGCGCGGTGCCACCAGGCGCCGTGGCCGAGAAGCGGACGACGACGGTGAGCCGCTTCGCGTCGTGGGTGCCGGGCACGCCGGCGATGTCGACCCAGGTGACGTAGCGGTAGACGTCCATCACCGTGTCGCCGATGGTGACGTTCTGCTCGAGGTGGACCACCGGTCCCGTCCCCGTGGCGACGATGAGGTCCTCGATCTGGCCGGTGCCGGTGACGTCGTACTGCGCGCCGCTCTGGGAGAGGAAGGAGTCGGGATCGGCCGGATCGGCGCTCGCCGAGGGCTGGCTCGCGAGCGCCAGGGTGGCGTAGTCGACGTCGCGGAACTCCTCCAGCCGCTTGTTCGCGGCGGCCTCCGCGACCTGACGCGTCCGTGCCAGCGCGATGGCCTTGTAGTCGACGCTCATCGACAGCGCGAGCCCGCTCATGATCGTGCCGAGCACGGCCATCGCCACGACGATCTCGATCAGCGAGAGGCCGTGCTCACTCGGTGTGCTGCCGAGGCGCGGACGCGGCGAGACGCCGGGTTCGCGCCCCGGGTCGGGATTGCCGGCCCACATGGGCACTCCCAGACTCGGCGGTCACGGACCGTCCGTTCACAGTCCCTGCATCGACCGCCCGTCCCGCAACCTGAGCGTCAGGTTCACCCGTGATCTGCAATTCGGCGAAGATCCGGCATTTGGGCCCGCCGGGGGTCGGGACCTACGACCCGGTCCCGCCGTCCGGCGCGGACCTGCGACGGGCGTCGAGGTAGGCCTTCATCATCACGGCGAATTCCTCGACGTTGTAGATGTCCTCTTCGTAGGACCACTGGTTGTTCCCCGCGTAGTCGAGGCGGGACCAGTTGACGGCCTGGTACACGTTGCCGTCGCCGAGGTCCTGCATGCGGTTCCACACCGCGGCGAGGACCCAGCCCTTCTCCTCGTCGACGACCCACCACTCCGCAGGGAAGTCGGTCATCTCGTTGTTGGGGAACTCGTTCATCGTCGACTGGATCCAGGCGCGGATCGCCTCTCGACCCTCGAAGCGGCCGTAGAGGTGCTCGTAGTAGACCGCGTCCTCGGTGAAGAGGTCGGCCCACTCGTCCCACTGCTGGCCGCCGTTGCCGCAGCGCTTCGCCGTCTCCCGGTAGTGCGCGTAGGCGGTCTCGATCTCGTCCTTGCTGTATCTCCCCATTCCCGCAGCCTGGCGCATCCCGGGTCGGGCCGTCGACCGAGATGGGTACGCTCGCCGGCCATGCAGGCATGGCGGGTGCACGAGCTGGGAGAGCCGGAAGCGGTGTTGCGTCTGGACGAGGTCGACGACCCGGTCGCAGGATCCGACGAGGTCGTGGTCGAGGTTGCCGCGGCGTCGCTCAACTTCCCCGACGTCCTGATGTGCCGGGGCGAGTACCAGGTGCAGCCGCCGCTCCCGTTCACGCCGGGTGCGGAGGTGAGTGGTCGGGTCGTCGCGATCGGTGACGGTGCCGATCCGGGTCTCCTCGGCCGGCGCGTCATCGCGATCCCGAAGTTCGGCCACGGCGGGTTCACCGAGCGCACCGTCGCCCCGGTCGGGACCGTGTTCCCGATCCCCGACACGCTCGACGACGGCGCGGCCTCGGCCCTGCACATCACGTACCAGACCGGGCACGTCGCGCTGCACCGGCGTGCGCACCTCCAGCCGGGCGAGACGTTGCTCGTCCATGCCGGTGCCGGCGGCGTCGGTTCGGCCGCCATCCAACTCGGCCTCGCGGCGGGCGCGCGTGTCATCGCGACCGCGGGCGGTGCCGAGAAGGTCAAGGTGTGCGAGGACCTGGGTGCGGAGCGCGTGATCGACTACCGGGCGGGCGACTTCGTCGACGCGGTCAAGGAGTGCACCGACGGCCGGGGCGCCGACGTGATCTACGACCCGGTCGGAGGCGACACGTACGACCGGTCCACGAAGTGCATCGCGTTCGAGGGTCGCATCCTCGTCATCGGCTTCACGGGCGGCCGGTTCGCCGACGCCCGCACGAACCACGTGTTGATCAAGAATTACTCGGTGGTCGGCGTCCACTGGGGCCTCTACAACCTCCTGATGCCCCAGCTCGTCCACGACACCCACGCCGCATTGATGGCGCTGCACGCCGACGGCCGGATCGCGCCGCTGATCTCGCGCGAGCTGCCCATGGCCGACGTCCCGGCCGCGCTCGCGTCGCTGGCCACCCGGGGCACCTGGGGCAAGCTCGTCGCGAGTTGGTGAGCCGAGGCGCCGCGACGGCAGTCCCGGCGCCTCGGGTGTCCTGGTGAATCGTTCGACCCTCCGGGGCCCGATCGGGCACACTCTTTGGTCCTATGGGCAGCCCACTGACCGTCCGGCTCCTCCCGGACCCCGACGTCCACGATCTCCTCGGACGCACGCTCGAGCGGGTCAACAAGGCGTGCAACGGGGCCCGCACGCGGGCGCTGGCGGAGCGCGCGACCGCCAAGGCCGACGTGCGGGCGCTGGTCAAGGAGGAGCTCGCCCGGTTCAAGCTCCCGGTCACGTTCTCGGCGGCGGCAACCGACCGCGTGCTCGCCAGCCTCAAGCGGCAGAAGTTCGGCACCTACCAGTCGTTGGTGCTCCCGCCGGCGGCGGTCAAGTGGCCCGCGTCGGACCGCGTCACGCTGCCGACGGCGAGTGGCAAGCGGACCGTGCGCGTCTACGTGGACCCGAGCAAGGGCAGCCTGCGCCCTCCGCTCGAGGGCAAGCCGACCGCGCTCGTGTTCCGCAACGGGGAGTTCGAGCTGATGGACGCCACGCAGGCGCTCGCGGCGAGCGCCTCCGGACCGGCGCTGCCCTGGGAACGCGATTGAGCGAGGAGCGCAATCGCGAGCACCTGGCCCGCGTGCTCCGAGCGGGGCCCGAGCGGCCCGGCCCGCAGGGCCGAGAGCGGACGAGATTGAGCACTGGATGACGCGGATCCTGTTGGTGCGCCACGGGGAGTCGACCTGGAACGCGGGCGGTCGGTGGCAGGGCCGCGCCGATCCGCCGCTCTCGGAGCTCGGTGTCCGCCAGGCGCAGGTCGCGGCCGAGGCCGTCGGCGCCGCGGGGGTGACGCGCGTGTTCGCGTCGCCGCTGCGCCGCGCGTCCCAGACCGCCACGATCGTCGCCGGGGCACTCGGGATCGCGGTGGAAGAGGATCCGCGCCTCATGGAACGGGACGCGGGGGAGTGGACCGGGCGGACCCGCACCGAGATCGAGGACGGCTGGCCCGGCTTCTTGGCCGGCGGCCGGCGTCCCGAGGGCTTCGAGAGCGACGAGGTCCTCCACGTGCGCGCCATGGCGGCGGTGCACGCCATCACCGCCGTGGCGGACGAGCCGGTGGTGGTGGTGAGTCACGGAGGCCTGATCCGCGTCGTCGAGCGCGCCCTGGGGTCGGAGCCCCACTCGGTGCCGAACCTCGGCGGCCTCGAGCTGCGTCGCCGCGACGACGGGATGCCCGAGCTCGTCGACCGCACGGTGCTCATCGACCCCGCCGCGGTCACCGTCACCGCGCCCCCCGAGGTCTGATCCCGGCCCGACGCCATCGACCCGCGTGCGCCCGGCCGCCCGGCGTGCGAGGGTTGGCGGGTGCCGGCACCCTTCGGCTTCGACCGGACCTGGACGTTCCCGGTGGCGCCCACCGACCTGTGGGCGGTGCTCGAGCGGACCGACGACTACGTCTCGTGGTGGTCGTGGCTCCGGGAGTTCGACGCCGACGGCCTGGTGCCCGGCGCCCAGGCGCACTGCACGATCCAGTCGCCGTTGCCCTACGCGCTGCACTGCGACATCCACGTCCTCGACGTCGAGCCGACCGCGGCGGTGGTGACCCAGATCACCGGTGACCTCCGCGGACCGGCGCGGCTCGACCTCGCGCCGGTCTCCTCCGGCACGACGGCGCGCCTTACGTGGGAGCTCGAGCTCGGGAACCCGGTCCTCGCCGGGTTCGCCCGGGTGGGGCGTCCACTCATGGCGGCGGCGCACGACGTGGTGGTGTCGCTCGGCGTCGACCAGTTCCGGCGGCGGGCGCTGCGGCTCGGCCGTGGCGACGCGCTCGCTTCGTGAAGGACGCCCCGATGATCGACGAGTTCGACCCGGCCGACCTGGCGGAGCTCGCCGACCCGTTCCCGACCTACGCCGCGCTCCGCGCCGAGAGCCCGGTCGTGCCGATCCTCGGGGATCGGGCGGCCGTGCTCGGCTACGAAGCCGCGGCGTTCACCATGCGCGACCCGAGGTTCCGCAGTGGTCTGCTCGCGGTGCTCTACGCGGCGACGCTCCCGCCGGGCGCGTTGCACGACGAGATGACGCACCGGATCAACTTCCTGGACCCGCCCGATCACCCGCGGGTGCGCGGGCTCGTCGCGAAGGCGTTCACGCCGCGCCGCGTCGGTGCGATGCGCCCCTGGGTCGAGCGGACGGCAGCGGAGCTCGTCGCCGCGCTCGAGGTCGCGCCCGACGGCACCGTCGAGGTCATGCACGGACTCGCGCACCAGCTGCCGTCGCTCGTGATCTCCGAGCTCGTCGGGGTCCCCATCGAGCACCGCGACCACCTCACCGCGCTGAGCGACGCGATCACGCCGGTCTTCGGCACGTCGGTGAGCGCCGCGGACCGCTCGACGGCCGTCGCCGCAGCCGAGGAGATGCACACGGTGCTGCGCGCCGAGGCCGAGCGGCGCCGCACCACGCCGCGCGACGACCTGCTCACCGCGCTCGTCGGGGTCGAGGAGGACGGCGCGCGCCTGAGCAACGAGGAGCTCATGTCGCTCGTCGCGACGCTGTACTCCGCGGGGCACCGCACGACCCGGGACCTCTTCGGCAACGGCCTGGACCTGATGCTGCGCCTCGGCGTTCCCGTCGACGGCACGGTCGACGCGAACGTGATCGACGAGATCACCCGGCTCGCGACCCCGACGCACTACGTCGCGCGGTTCGCCACCGAGGACGTGGACATCGGTGGCGTGCCCGTGCCCGCGGGCAGCCCCGTCATGGTGTTCCTCGCCGCCGCGAACCGCGACCCGGCGGTCTACCCGGAGCCCGATCGCTTCGACCCGGCCCGGCCGGGACCGCCGGCGCTGAGCTTCGCCCTCGGTCCGCACTTCTGCCTCGGCGCGTCGCTCGCGCGGATGGAGGTCGAGGCGATGCTCTCCGCGTTCGCGGCCCGCTTCCCGAACGCCACCGCCTCGGGCGCCGAACGCCGTTGGCACCAGCGCGGTCCCTTCCGCGGCCTCGACGAGCTCCACGTGGCGGTCGGGCGGCCCGGCGAGCGGATCACCTAAACTCTTCGGTTCCCCCGTGCCGTGGAGTCATGTTGTCGCCATCCCGTCGAGACCCGGAAGTCATCGCCGAACAGGCATACCTCGACGCGGTCTACGAGCGGCTCGAGGCGATGCGCGCCTCCGCGTCGTCGGTCGCCGAGGCCTACGCCGACGTACGCAGGGGCGGAACCCACCAGGCGCGGCTCGAACGCGACATCGCGGTCGAGACCACCCACCGCCGGCTGGCCGCGCTCGACATCGGCGACACGCCGCTCTGCTTCGGTCGGATCGACCTGAGTGAGGGCGGTCACTTCTACGTCGGCCGTCTCGGGGTCGACGACGCCGAGCACACGCCCCTGGTGGTCGACTGGCGGGCGCCGGTCGCCGAGCCGTTCTACCGGGC
>CAZXCB010000065.1:0-15167 GCA_964639075.1 uncultured Bifidobacteriaceae bacterium
CGTGATCCGACCCCGACCCGCGGGAGCCGTGCGGCGGGGTGGCCGGTACCATCCGGCCCGTGACCACCGCACCGACCGCGACCACCGATCCCGGTGCCGACGGCGCGGCGGCCGGCGCGCCGAAGCCGCCCGCGGCCACGACGCTCGTGCTCGTGCGTCACGCGGTCACCTCCCAGACCGGTCCGATGCTGTCGGGCCGCACCCCGGGCATCGACCTCTCGGACGCCGGCCGCGAGCAAGCGCGCGCGGTCGGCGAGCGCCTCGCCGCGTTGCCCGTGCACGCGGTCTACGCGAGCCCGATCGACCGCACGCGCCAGACGGCCGAGCACATCGCCGGTCATCACGAGCTCCCGGTGCGCGTCCTCGACGGCGTGATCGAGGCCGACTACGGCGGGTGGACGGGAGCCAAGCTGGAGGACCTGGCCAAGACCGACCTGTGGAAGGTCGTGCAGCGGGCGCCCTCGCGCGCCCGCTTCCCCGACGGCGAGTCGATCGCGGAGATGCAGACCCGCACGGTCGCGGCGCTCGAGACGGTCGTCGCCACCCACCCGGGTGAGATCGTCGTGGTCGTGTCGCACGCGGATCCGATCAAATCGGTCATCGCGCACTACACCGGCGTGCACCTGGACCTCTTCCAACGCATCGCGGTGTCGCCCGCGTCGGTCACGGTGCTCTCGATCGGCCCGCACGGCGTCACGCTCGTGAAGTGCAACGACACCGGTACCCTCGCCGAGCTTGCGCCCCCGGTGCCCGAGGCTGACGGGACGTCGACGCCGTGAGCATCATCGAGCTCGACGGCGTCGACGCGCTGGGTGCCGGCGCGATCGGCGAGCCCGGCGCGCGTGCCTTCTACATCCAGGCCGACAAGCGCGGCAGCCGGCTCACCGTCCTCGTCGAGAAGGAGCAGGTCGCGTTGCTCGCGCAGGAAGCGGTGGCCTTCCTGGACCGCATCGCCGACGAGCACCCCGAACCGGCGGTGGAGGAGACGCTGCTGCACCCGAGCCTCGCCCAGGTCACCGAGCCCGCAGTCCCGTTGTTCCGCGCCCGGATGATCGGGCTGGGATTCGAGCCCGACCGCGGTCTCGTCCTCATCGAGCTGCGCGAGCGGAGCGAGGACGAGGAGCCCGAGGACGACGAGGACGACGGCTACGTCGCGCGCATCTTCGCGACCCGTGCGCAGGTGCGTGCGATGGCGGTGCGCGGTTCGGAGGCCGTCGCGGGCGGACGGCCACCTTGCCCGCTGTGCGAGTTCCCGATGGATCCCAGCGGCCACGTCTGCCCGCGGTGGAACTGAACGCCGAGTCCGAGGTCCTCGCCACCGGGACGATCGAGGTGATCGGCCGGGTCGCCTGGTCCTCGAACGCGGCGCTGCTCGTCACCGTCACGGCCGCGGGCGAGGAGATGCTCGCGGTGTACAAGCCGCGCCAGGGCGAGCGCCCGCTGTGGGACTTCCCGGACGGCACGCTCTGTCGGCGCGAGGTCGCCACCTACACCGCGAGCGCGATGCTCGGCTGGGAGCTCGTGCCGGCCACGGTGCTGCGCGACGGCCCGTACGGCATCGGCATGGTGCAGCGGTTCGTCGAGCACGACCCCGACGACCACTACTTCACGTTGCTCGAGGAGCACCCCGAGACGTTCCTGCGGTTCGCGGTCTTCGACGCGGTCGTGAACAACGCCGACCGCAAGGGTGGTCACTGCCTCCGGGAGCTCGCGACCGGCCACATCTACGGCATCGACCACGGGCTCACGTTCCACGTCGGTCCGAAGCTGCGGACCGTCATCTGGGACTTCGCGGCCGAGCCGGTGCCGCTCGGGCTGGCCGAGGACCTCGCGAGCCTGCGGGCCCGGATCGACGCCGACGGCGGCGGCGCGCTGTGCGAGCTGCTCCACCCGGCCGAGCTCGACGCGTTCCGCGACCGCATCGACGACCTCCTGATCACCGGGCACCTCCCCGCCCCCGACGAGGGATACCACTCGGTCCCCTGGCCCATGATCTGAATCCCGGCGTCTCCGCTCGCGCCTCTGCGCGACGGCCGGACCGTGGCTCGCTCCGACGCGGCTCGCCTCGCTGCGCTCGGCTCGGGTTGGCTGCGCCACTTCGCCCGCGTCCGGTAGCCGGAGTCTTGGGTCGAGGCAGTGCGCGGGGGAGCACCGAGCTCCGGCGGCGCAGGATGTGTCAGACCGGTTCGAGGACGTCGGAGAGATAGCGGTCCTTGCAGAGCGAGCGCTGCAGCTTGCCCGAGCTGGTCTTGGGCAGCGTCCCCGGCGCGACGAGCACGATCTCGCTCGGCGGGATGCCGATCGCGTGCGTCACCTGCTCGGCCACCGCGGTCCGGACGGGGTCGACCGCGCCGTCGGCGCGAGTCTCGGCGACGACGACGATCGACTCGCGGCCCTTGCGGCCCGTCGTGCCGAACGCGATCACGTTGCCCGCGCGCACGCCCTCGACGGTTGCCGCGGCGCGCTCGATGTCCTCGGGGAACACGTTGCGGCCGCCGACGATGATCACGTCCTTGTGCCGGCCGCAGATCACGACCTCGCCGTCCACGAGGTAGCCGAGGTCGCCGGTGCGGAGCCACCCGTCCCGGAAGGTCGCCGCGGTCGCGTCGGGGTTGCGGAAGTACCCGGGCGTGATCGAGTTGCCGCGCAGCTCGATCTCGCCGACCTCTCGCTCGAGGCGCCGGGTGCCGGTCTCGGGGTCCACCACGCGCAGCTCGAGGCCGTCGAGCACGCCACCGAGCTTCGGCAGCCGGCGCGCCTGGTCCGCGTCCGGCGTGCTCGGCGCGGCGTAGCGGTCGGTCTCGAGCACGCGCCGGTCGACCGTGTCGACGCTCATGCCGGTTCCCGGCTCGGGGAAGGTGATCGCGAGCGTGGCCTCCGCCATGCCGTACACGCAGAACGCCGCGCCGGGCGCCAGACCGTACGGCGCGCCGGCGGCGAGGAACGCCTCGACGGAGTCGGGGTCGATCGGCTCGGCGCCGTTCAGCGCGAGCCGCCAGGGGCGCAGGTCCAGGTCGCCGGCGCGTCGCAGGGCGCGAGCCGCGAGCGCGTACGCGAAGTTCGGCCCGCCGGTGACGGTGCAGCCGAACTCCGACATCCAGTCGAGCCAGCGGACGGGGGCGGCGAGGAAGTCCTGCGGTCCGGCGAGGACGAGGTCGACGCCGGTGGTCATCGGCACGCCGAGCAGACCGATGAGCCCCATGTCGTGGTACAGCGGCAGCCACGACGCGACCCGGTCGGTGTCCTCGTCCATCGCCGCGCGGCGCCGGATGGCGTCGAGGTTCGCGGTCACGCAACGGTGGGGGAGCATCACGCCCTTCGGGTCCGCGGTGCTCCCACTCGTGAACTGCAGGATCGCGAGCGACTCGGGGTCGATGACCGGCGCGTCGAAGCGCGTGGCCGACCCGACGAGCTCCGGGAGGAGCACGCACGGGAGGTCGGCGGGGACGAACTCGGCGAGCGCGGGATCGACGAGCACGACCGCCGCGTCGGCGCTCTCGATGCGCCGACGCGTCGCGACCACGAACTCGTCGATCGACGCGAGGCGCATGGGCAGGGGCAGCATCGCCGCAGTCGCGCCCGTGAGCCACGTGGCCTGGATCGCCGTGACGAGTGACCGCGAGGTGGGACCGAGGAGACCGACGGTCGAGCCGGGGCCGATGCCGCGCGACTGCAACGCGGCGGCCATCGCCCGCGCCTCGTCGTGCAGCTGGGACCACCGGATGGTCTCGGTCGAATAGGCCGGTCCGTCGGTGGCGCCGGTGACGAACGTGATGCTGCCGTCCCTGGCCGCCGCCGCCTCGAGGCGCGCGGGCAACGTCGATTGATCGTTCATCTGGCCTGCTCCGACTCGCCGATGGGGCCCGAGGTTACGTTTCGCCGCCGGGAACCGGTCGGATCGTCCGGAGTACACCCGCGGCGCCGAGCGCGGCGACGGTCGACGCGACCAGGATCGCAAGTTTCGCCGCCTCGAGCTCGGTGCCGGAGAAGCTCAACCCGGCGATGAACAGCGAGACGGTGAGGCCGATGCCACCGAGCAGGCCGAGCGCGACGAGTGCCCGCCCGGTCAGGCCATCGGGGAGCCGCGCCCCGAGGCGGACCGCCACGCGGGCGCCGACGTTGATCCCGACGAACTTGCCGACGAGCAGCCCCGCGACGATGCCGATCGCAGCCGGGCTCGTGGCCGCGTGACGCACCGCCGCGGCGGACAGCACCACGCCCGCGTTGGCGAGGGCGAACAGCGGCAGCACGACGAAGCTGCTCCACGGGTGCAGCGCGTGCTCGAGCGAGGTGAGCACCGGCCGACCGTTGCGCGCCACGAGCGGTGTCGCCAGGCCGAGCAGCACGCCCGCGAGCGTCGCGTGGACCCCGGATCGCAGCATCTCCACCCAGAGCAGCGCGGCGGGTACGACGAACCAGAGCGGGTGCGCGAGCGTGCTGCGGCCCGCGAGCCGGATGAGCACGAGAAGCCCCATCGCGCCGAGCAGCCACGCGAACGAGATGCCGGCGGAGTAGAAGACCGCGATCACGAGGATGGCGCCGAGGTCGTCGACGATGGCGAGCGTCAGCAGCGTGACGCCGAGCGAGCGCGGCGCGGCATGGGCGGCGAGGCGAAGCACGCCGACCGCGAACGCGATGTCGGTCGCCATCGGGATGCCCCAGCCGCGTCCGAGTCCCGAGCCGAGCGTGATCACCGCGTAGATCGTCGCCGGCACCACCATGCCCCCGAGGGCCGCGGCGATCGGGACCATCGCGGCGCGCCGGTCCTGCAGCTCGCCCTCCACGAGCTCTCGTTTGATCTCGAGGCCGACGACGAAGAAGAAGATCGTCATGAGGCCCTCGTTGATCCACGCCTCCAGTGTGAGCGCGTGCTCCGGGCCCGGGAGCCACAGCGTCGTCGTCCACAGCTCGTGGTACGAGGCGGGCGCCACGTTGGCCCAGACCAGCGCGACGGCCGTCGCGCCGATCAGCACGATCCCTGCGGCCGACTCGGTGCGCAAGAACTCGGCCACGCGCTGGAGCGGGCTCCGGGCCGGCATGGGTCACCCTCCGTTCGTGGGCACGGACGTGCTCGATGCCGACCAGACTTCCCGGCGCTCCGGTCCCGAGCCTAGGGGCCAGACTCCCGCGGGAGCTGGTACGCGGTCACGCACTCTCGTCCCATGACGAGGTCCGCGGCGACCGCGGCGAGGAGCGCGGGGACGACGAACGTCGCTCGCCCCGTCGTCTCGGCCACGAACATCACCGCCGCGAGCGGGACGCGGTAGCCCGCACCGAGGAACGCGGCGACGCCGACGATGAGGAACAGCGAGTCGTCGGCCCGGTCCACGATGCCGCCGGCCGCGCGTCCGACGAGCGCGCCCGCGACCACGAGCGGGATGAACAGTCCGCCGGCGCCACCGCCCGCGGTCGTCACGGCGGTGGCGAGACATCGCAACAGCAGTACGAGCAGGAGGAGTGGTACGGCGCGATCCGGGCGCGTCGCCCACGCGATGCAGTCGTAGCCGGGACCGAGCATGAGGTCGTGGCCGGTGGCGAGCCGGCTGACCAGGATCAGTGCCGCGAACGCCGCCGTCGCTCCGGCGATGCGGGCCGGCTGGGGCACGCGGGTCGTGACGGCCTTGGCGGACCGCAGCAGCATCGAGAAGAGCCGCGCGCCCAGCCCCGCGACCACGCCGACGGCGAGTGCGCCAAGCAGGTGCACCGCGTCGAAGCCGCTGCTCCCGTGGGCGGCGAACAGGGGCTCGGTGCCGTTGATCAGCGCGAAGCCGAGGTAGCCGGTCGCGGCCGCGACGAGACACGGCAGCAGCTTGCTCTGCGCGAAGTCGTCCTGGAACGGGACCTCGATCGCGAACAGCGCGCCGGTCGCGGGGGCCTTGAAGATCGCCGCGACCCCGGCGGCCGCGCCGGCGGTCATGAGGACCTTGCGGTCGACCGGCCGGAACAACCAACCCATGTGGCGTTGCGCGAACGTCCCGATCGCCCCGCCGCCGAAGATCGAGAGCCCTTCGAGGCCCATGGCACCGCCGAGACCGATTGTGAGCATCGAGGCGAGCACGCCGCCCGGCGCGGTGCTCACGTCCATGTCGTGGTCGGGATCGTGGAACGCCTTGAGCCACGTGTCGGCCAGGCTCGGTGAGGCACCGCGGGCGAGGTACCGCAGCGTGAGGGCGGCGAGCACGAGCCCGACGCCGGGGACGACGAGCACGAGCCAGTCGGGGAGCTCGCGGACGGCGTCGAGCACGTCGACCGTGACGCGCTCGACCCCCGCGAGGAGCAGGCCGGTGACGACGCCGACGAACGCCGACGCGAGGACAACGTCGCGCGAGCGTTGCGCGAACCCGCGGAGCCCCGCGGGGGGTCGCAGTGTCATCCGCGGGTCACGTGGGAAGAAGCCGGGGTGCCTCGATCGCGGACTCGGGCCACCGCTTGCGCGATCGGGCCGCGAGCTTGTGCATCAGCGCGATCGCGCCCGGGTCGTCGTCGCCGGGACGTGTCTCGATCCACCCCTCGGCAAGCATCCCGTCCATGATCTCGCGCCCCGTGTCGGTGCGGACGATCGTGAGCGTCCAGTCGTTGAACGCGCCGATGCCGCCGGTGGAGATGTCGGCGTGCTCGGCGGCGAAGTCGGGACAGGCCTTGCAGCCCTCGCGGGTCCAGGCGTGGCACTCCTTCAACGGGACCTCGTGGTAGTCGCCGTTCTTCATCCAGATCTGGAAGACGCCCTTGATGTTCATCTTGCGCATCTCGGATTTCTTCAGACCGTACTTCGCCTCGAAGAGCTCCTCGAAGATCGCGTCGTCGAAGGTCTTCGAGCAGAGGAGCCCGATGTTGAGCGACAGCCGCCGCGCGACCTTGCCCGCCTTGCGCTGCTTCATCACCGGCGGCACCGAGCTCTGGCAGCTCATGCCGACGAGCGCGATGCGTTCGGCGCCGCCCTCGACCGCCTCGGCGTAGGCCATCGTGTTCGCGCTGTAGGTGTAGCGGCTTCCCGCGCTCGCGATGATCTCCTCGCGCGTGCGGGCCACTCCCGGGACGGCCTTCCAGGTGGTGCCGTCGCCCTCGAGGTAGCTCACGAGCGCGGCGTCGATGATGTCCTTCTCGAGGCAGTAGAGCAGGATCGCCGAGACGAGCCCGCCGTCCTGGCCGACCTCGTGGATGGCCGGATCCGCGGCACGGGCGAGCACGATGTCCTTGTAGATGCCGGAGACCTCGTCCGCGTTGCGCGCCCGGCCGAAGAGGAACTCGTCGACCTCGGGCTCCCAGGCACGGAAGCGGGGACAGGCCCGCGTGCACGAGGTGCAGCCCTTGTCGCCGTGGGAGCAGTCGGCCGGCCCGCCGTAGTCCTCGAGCTGGAACGGCTTGTAGATGCCTTCGGCGTCGTTGTAGCCGAGCACGTCATGTGGGCACGCGATGACGCAGCCGGCACAGCCCGTGCACAGGCCGGACGTCACGACCTCGTCGTAGAGGTGCTTCCACTGGAGCTTCTCGGGCGGCATGCATCTCCCTCTTGGCCCTGCGGGCCGGGCCGGTGGGCCACACTCGGCGCGTGACGCCGACCTCCACGTGTCGTGGCGCCTCGCTCTTGACTGGAGTCTGGCATCGTGGGCGAGGTCGGGTCGAAGGACATACGCGGCGACCTCCGGGGCGATCCGTAGGCTTGACCGATGGTCGACCAGCCGTCCGGCCCGACGTGGGGTGCGCCACCGCCGCCGCCCCCACCGCCGCCTCCACCGCCGGGACCGGCGGCATGGGGAGCACCGCCCGGCGCGGTCTGGCCGGGTGAGCCCGTCACCCCGTTCAAGGCTCTGCGCGGCCTCGCGACCGCGATGACGGTGCTCCTCGTGCTCACGGCGATCGTCGCGGCGGTCCTCGTGCCGCTGTCGCTGCACGAGCGCCAGGTCGTGCACGATGCGACCAACACCGGCACCTTCCGCGTGACCACGAAGGTCGACGACGCGATCGACGGGGTCAACGGCGCGGCCAGCCTCTACTTCCTGCTCTTCCTCGCCATCGCGGTGCTCTGGATGATCTGGATGTGGCGCGCTGCGGTGAACACGCGGCTCCTGCGCCGGTTCCGGCCGCGCTTCGGCCCGGGGTTCGCGATCGGCGGCTGGTTCATCCCGGTCGCGAACTTCCTGATCCCCGGGATGCACATGTACGACATCGCGAAGGGCTCGGGTCCTCCGGTGCGGCCGGGGGAGCGGCCGAAGGGCTCCGCCCTCCTCGTCGTGTGGTGGGTGCTGTTCGTCGCGGCGTGGATCGGGTCGGGCTTCGGGCAGGCGACGGTGAAGCTCGGTCACCTCTACCGCACGTCGTCGTTCGACGTGCGCAACGCGCTCTTCGTCGTCGCGATGCTCGCGGCGCTCGCCGCATCGGTGCTCGCGATCATGGTCGTGCGGTCGATCACCCGCGGCCAGCACGCCGCGTGGGACGCGATGGTCGGCGGCACGGCCGGCTCAGACGCGTAGGAGGCGCTCGACGGCGCGCACCGCCTCGTCGATCTTCTCGTCGCCCTCACCACGCCCGGCGGCCTCCATCACGCAGTGGTGGAGATGCTGGTCGAGCAGACCGAGTCCCACGCTCTGCAGTGCCTTGCTCACCGCGGCGATCTGGGTGAGGACGTCGATGCAGTACTGGTCCTCGTCGATCATGCGCGCCAGGCCCCGCACCTGGCCCTCGATGCGGGCCAGCCGTCTCGCGTAGTCGTCCTTGTCGAGCGTGTACCCCCGCATGCAGCACCTCGGGCTCGGGTCGGTCGTCGTTTTGACATCATACCCGTAGGGGGTATGCTGGGCAAGCACACGTCGACCCCCGGGAGGTCCCGATGAGCGTGGAGCCCGTCGAGAAGATCTCGAAGCCCGCCACCGACCGCGTCGACCTCGCGATCGGCGGGATGAGCTGTGCGTCCTGCGCGGCACGCGTGGAGAAGGCCCTGGCCGGCGTCGGCGGGGTCGAGGCGTGCAACGTGAACTTCGCGACCGAGACCGCGACGGTCCACTACCACCCCGAGGCCGTCGACACGGCCCTGCTCGTCGCGACGGTCGACGACCTGGGTTACACCGCGACGCCGCCCTCCGACCACGGCGGCCACGGCGCGTCCGACCACGTGCACCACGACGACGACCCGCTCGACATCCGCCGCCGCCTGATCGTGGCGGTCGTGCTCGGGATTCCCGTCGTGCTCATCTCGATGGTCCCGGCGCTCATGTTCGACGGCTGGCAGTGGGTCGCGGCCGTCCTCGCCACGCCGGTGATCTTCTGGTCCGGGCTTCCGTACCACCGCGCGACGTGGATGAACGCGAAGCACGGCGCGGTCACCATGGACACGCTCGTCACGCTCGGCACCGTCTCGGCGTGGCTGTGGTCGATGGTCGCGCTCCTCTTCCTCGGCGCGGCCTCGTCGGGCATGGAATCGATGGCGGGCATGGACGACTCCGGCGCGCACGTGTACTTCGAGACCGCGGCCGCGATCACCGCGCTGCTGCTGCTCGGCAAGTACTTCGAGACGCGCGCGAAGCGGCGTTCTGCGGGCGCGCTCCGGTCGCTGCTCGAGCTCGGCGCGAAGCAGGCGCGGCTCGAGAGCGGCGAGGAGATCCCGATCGAGGAGCTCCGCGTCGGTCAGCGCTTCGTCGTGCGCCCGGGCGAGAAGATCGCGACCGACGGCGTGGTGGTCGACGGCGCGTCGGCGGTCGACGTGTCGATGCTCACGGGTGAATCGGTGCCGGTCGAGGTCGCCGCCGGCGACACCGTCTTCGGCGCCACCCTGAACGCGTCGGGAAGGCTCGTGGTCGAGGCCACGCGCGTCGGTTCGGAGACCGCGCTGGCCCAGATCGCGCGGCTCGTCGCCGAGGCCCAGGGGTCGAAGGCGCCCGTCCAGCGGCTCGCGGACCGGATCTCGGCGATCTTCGTGCCCGTCGTGATCCTGATCTCGATCGGAACGCTCGCGGCCTGGCTCCTCACCGGCCACGCCGCCGACGAGGCGTTCACCGCCGCCGTCGCGGTGCTGATCATCGCCTGCCCGTGCGCGCTCGGTCTCGCCACGCCCACCGCGATCATGGTGGGCACGGGTCGCGGCGCGCAGCTCGGCATCGTGATCCGCGGTGGTGAGGTCCTCGAGGCCACCCAGCGCATCGACGTCGCGATGCTCGACAAGACAGGAACGGTCACGACGGGTCGCATGGCGCTCGTCGGCGCGCAGTACCGCACTCCCGCGGAGGCGGCCGCGATCGATCCCGCGGTCGCGGCGGCCGAGAGCGCGTCGGAGCACCCGATCGCGCAGGCGATCGTCACCGGCCTCGCGGACCGCGGCGTCCTCGCCGAGGCGCCGGGGGTGTTCACCAGTCAGGCCGGTCTCGGCGTCGAGGCCGAGGTCGACGGACGCACGGTGCGGGTCGGGCGCGCGGCGTTCGTGGGTGCGGTGCCGACCGCGCTCGAGGCCGAGGCGTCGGCCGCCGCCACGCGGGGGGAGACCCCCGTGTTCGCCGGCGCGGACGGGTCGGTCGACGCCGTCTACCTCGTGGCCGACACGCCGAAGCCGAGCTCGCGCGAGGCGATCGCCGCGTTGCACCGCCTCGGAGTCGAGACGGTGATGGTCACGGGGGACCGCGCGGCGACGGCCGCCACCGTCGCCGAGGCCGTCGGCGTGGACCGGGTGATCGCCGACGTGCTCCCGAGCGACAAGGCGGAGGTCGAGCGCGGCCTGCAGGCCGAGGGTCGCCGCGTCGCGGTCGTGGGCGACGGGGTGAACGACGCGCCGGCGCTCGCGCAGGCCGACCTCGGCATCGCGATCGGCACCGGCACCGACGTCGCGATCGAGGCGAGCGATCTCACGCTCGTGTCGGGCGATCTCCGCGGTGCGCCGGACGCGATCGCGCTGTCGCGGGCGACGCTGCGCACGATCAAGGGCAACCTCTTCTGGGCGTTCGCCTACAACGTGGCCGCGATCCCGCTCGCGGCGCTCGGGCTGCTGGACCCCGTGATCGCCGCGGCCGCGATGGGCTTCTCGTCGGTGTTCGTCGTGTCGAACTCGCTGCGGCTCCGCCGGTTCCGCGGCGCCCGCTGAGCGCGCTCAGAGACCGAGGAACGACTCCAGCAACGCGACCTGGGCCTCGGCGTTCTCCTGGAGCCCGCTCACGATCGCCCGCTCGACCCGCCCGCCGACGAGCGGCATGCGCACCTTCAGCTCTCCGGTGATGGTGCGGCGCGCGCCCCCGGTCGCGTCGACGATCACCGCGCGGTAGCGGCCGCTCAGCAGCGATTCGTAGTGATCGGGCCGGATCTCGCACTCGGTGTGGTGCGCGTCGAGGTCGCACACGCTCCGCTCCACCCACGTGAGCAGCTTCGGGTCCACGACGCGCGTCACCGCGCCCGAGAGCTGGGCCTCGAACAGGAACCGCACGTCCTGGTGCACGACGTCACCGTCGCGGCGCTGCGCGACCACCTCGGCGGAGCCGAGCTTGGGGAGCTCGGCCATGCGCACGAGGAAGTCGGGGTCGACGAGCGCGGCGTCCACCGCGTCGACCGGCGCTCGGAGGTCCTGGGCGATCTCGAACTTCATGGTCTCTCGCTTCCGAATGCGCCGTGCTTCGTGATCCACGAGTCTCGCGTACCCTTCCCGGACCATGAAGATCACCGACATCCTCGCGGCCGGGCCCACGTACAGCTTCGAGTTCTTCCCGCCCAAGACGCCCGAGGCCGCCGACAACCTCGCGCGTGCACTCGTCGAGCTCGAGCCGCTCGCGCCCTCGTTCGTCTCGGTCACCTACGGCGCGGGTGGCGGGACCCGAGAGATGACCCACGACATCGTCACGCGGTTCCACCGCGAATCGAGCATCACCGCGATGGCGCATCTCACGTGCGTGTGCCACACGCGCGCGGAGCTCACCGACATCGCGGTCCGCTATCGCGACGAGGGCATCGAGAACATCCTCGCTCTCGGGGGTGACCCGCCGAAGAACCTCGATCTCCCACCGGGCGAGCTCCACCACGCGATCGAGCTCGTCCGGCTGCTGCGCGGGGTCGGCGACTTCGCGATTGGCGTCGCCGCCTTCCCGGAGCCGCACCCGGCCGCACCTACCAAGCGCGACGATCGGCTGCGCACCGCGGAGAAGCTTGCGGCGGCCGACTTCGCCATCACGCAGTTCTTCTTCGACGCCGATCACTACTTCGACCTCGTCGCGACCCTGCGCGAGCTCGGCGTCGACAAGCCCGTGATCCCGGGGATCATGCCGGCCACCGCCATCTCGAGCATCAAGCGCATGACGGAGCTGCAGGGATCCGAGTTCCCCGAGTGGCTCGCGTCCCGGCTCTACGCGGTGCAGGACGACCCGGAAGCGGTGTTCCGCGTCGGCGTCGAGGAGGCCACGAAGCTGTCGCGGACGCTGCTCGACGGCGGTGCGCCGGGCCTGCACTTCATCACCCTCAACCGCTCGCGGGCGACGCAGATGATCTACGCGGACCTCGGGCTCACGCCGACGAGCTGACGTCGGCGCCTTCGGTCGCCATCTCGCCGGTCCGCTCGCGCCACCACGCCTCGAAGGTCTCGAGCGGCGCCGGACGCGCGATGACGTAGCCCTGAGCGACGTCGCAACCGAGACTCGCGAGCAGGGCGATGGTCGACCGCTCCTCGACGCCCTCGGCGACGACGTTCATGCCGAGACCATGGCCGAGCGAGACGACGGCCCGGACCACCGCGCCACCGTCGCCACCGCTCGCGAGGCTTGCCACGAACTGCCGGTCGATCTTGAGCTCGTCGATCGGCAGCCGGTCGAGGTGGCCGAGCGACGTGTACCCCACGCCGAAGTCGTCGAGCGAGACGTGGACGCCCCGCTGCGAGAGCCGGCGGAGCGTCGCCGCGGCCCGCTCCGGGTCGGAGATGACGGCGGTCTCGGTGATCTCGACGGTGAGGAGCCGGGACTCGAGTCCGTGGCGGACGAGGGCCGCGAGCACCCGGTCGGAGAACGCCGCGTCGCGCAGGCATCGGGCCGACACGTTGACCGCGATCGGGAGCGGGCGCCCGGCGTGCTGCCAGGCCGCGCCCTGGGCGCACGCGGCGTCGAGGACCCAGTCGGTCAGCTCGACGATGAGCTCGGTCGACTCCGCGGCGGGGACGAACGCGCCCGGCATCAACAGCCCACGGGTGGGGTGCTGCCACCGCACGAGCGCCTCGACGCCGGTGAGCGCGCCGTGGTCGATCCGGATCTTCGGCTGGAAGTGCAGGACGAGCTGGTCCTCGGCGATGCCGTGGCGCAGCTCGGTCATGAGGCGGAGCCGGTCGGCGTCGAAGCCCTCCAGCTCCTCCTCGTAGTCGAGGAGCTGGACCTTCGCGGTCTTCGCGGCGCGACACGCCACGTTCGCCCGCCGGATCAGCTCCGCTGCCTCCGTGGTCCCGCCGTCCTCGACGCGCCCGACCGTCACCTCGACGGTGAGCGCCACGCCGCCGAGCAGGTGCTCGCGGAGCAGCGCCTTGCGGATCGCGTCGATCACCGCACCGGATCCGGCGCTGGTGGTGCCGGCCAGGACGACCCCGAACTGGTCGCCACCCGTCCGGGCGACGGCTGACTCGTCGCCGACCACGCCGACGACGACGTCCGCCATGTGGCGGAGGAACGCGTCGCCGTTCTCCTGCCCGAGCGTCTGGTTGATGGCACCGAAGCCGTCGATGTCGACGACGAGCACGGTGGTCGCGGGCGAATCGCCACGCGCGAGCACCTCGCCCAGGTGCTCGGTCATCGCGGCCCGGTTCGCGAGGCCGGTGAGCGAGTCGGTCCGCGCCAGGTGCTCGGCGAGCGCCGCCGATCGCCGGACGCGCCGCGTCACCGACCAGGTCATCGCGGCGAGCACGGCCCAGAGCGCGAGGAGCCCGACGACGAGCAGCCCGGTCATGTGCCGTGCCGACGCTTCGATCGACGCGCGGATCGGCGCGTACGGCACGTAGACCTCGAGTGCCCCGAGCGGGCGGCGGTCACCGTGGACCGCGCGCA
Organism: uncultured Bifidobacteriaceae bacterium; assembly: GCA_964639075.1. GTDB lineage: Bacteria > Actinomycetota > Acidimicrobiia > IMCC26256 > JAENVU01 > JAENVU01. The sequence goes on from CAZXCB010000065.1 coordinate 13,986, forward strand.
CCGGCGTGTAGACCTCGATCGCACGGGCGCCGAGCCGGTGTCCGTCGTCGACCGTGTCGGCGTTGAGACGAGTGAGCAGCCGGACCGGCTCCCCCGCGATGGCTTCGCTCACCTCGTCGTCGCTCGGGCCGAAGGGTGCTCGCTGCGGCTGGCTCGGGTCGAACACGACGTGGCCCTCGGTGTCGCGCAACCGGAGCACGAGCGCGTCGCCCCGGCGCAGGATGGGAGCGAATTCGTTGGCGAGCGCGACCCGCTCGGCCGGGGTCGGGCCGTCGGCGAGCTCGTCGCCGGTCAGCACGTGCTCCACCGCGCTGCTCGCGATCACGCTCGCGATCGTCGAACCCTCCTCGAGCGCGCGGTGCTCGAGGTCGGCCCGGAACGAGCGCGCGAGCACGACACCGAGCACGACGATGGGCACCAGCGTGATCGCCGCGTAGAACAGGAAGAGAGGCATGCCGGTCCGGGGCGCAGGCCGTCGGGTCACCCCGGGTGCATCGACGCCCGCACCAGGGCGCTTGACCGCCGTTCTGCGAAAGGGACTCCGGGCGCGAACCGGCCCGGACGCGACGTCCGGGCCGGTCTGTGGCGGAGGGGGTGGGATTTGAACCCACGGTGGGTTGCCCCACAATGGTTTTCGAGACCATCCGATTCGGCCGCTCTCGCACCCCTCCTCGGCGTGCACCGGCGGGCCGGAGCACGAGCCGGTCAGTGTACTGAGCGAGGCCTCAACTCCTGCGGCTGGAAAAGAACTCCGTGAGCAACTGCGCCGACTCGTTCTCGCGGATGCCGTGGGTCACCGGGCATTCGTGGTTGAGTCGCGGGTCGGCGAGCAGGTGGTAGCGGCTCCCCACTGCGCCGGCCTTCAGGTCGGGGGTTCCGAACACGACGTGTCCGATCCGGGCGTTCAGAGACGCGCCGGCACACCTCGAGCACGGTTCGAGGGTGACGACGAGCGCGTACTCGTCGAGCCGCCAGCTGCCGAGCGCCCTCGCCGCGTCGCGCAGGGCGAGGATCTCGGCGTGGGCGGTGGGATCGCCGTTGTGTTCCCGCTCGTTGTGGCGTTGGGCCACCACCTCACCGGTACCCAGGTGAGCGACGACCGCGCCGACGGGAACGTCGCCGTGCGCCAGCGCCGCCCGCGCCTCGTCGAGCGCGATTCCCATGAGCTCGTCGAACCGGTCG
>CAZXCB010000066.1:0-15104 GCA_964639075.1 uncultured Bifidobacteriaceae bacterium
GTCTTCATCGTCTCGGCGCTCTGCAGCACGAACGGCAGCTGCATCTCGCCGCGGCCGAAGAGGTCGCCGACGACCTTCATGCCCTCGAGCAGGACGTCGTTGATGATCGACAGCGCGGGTCGGCCACCGGCCATGGCGTCGTCGAGCTCGGCTTCGATGCCGTCGCGCTCACCGTCGATGATCCGATGGGAGAGGCGTTCCTCGATGGTCCAGCCGGACCGGTCCTCGCGCTCGATCTCGCCGGCCTCGACGCCCTCGAACAGCCCCATGAGCTCGTGCAGCGGGTCGTAGTCGTCGCGACGACGGTCGTAGATCAGGTCGAGCGTCACCTCGCGGACGTGGTCGTCGATCTTGTGCATCGGGATGATGCGCGCCGCGTGCGCGATCGCGGCGTCGAGCCCGGCCTCGCGGCACTCGTGCAGGAACACGCTGTTGAGCACGTGGCGGATCGCGGGCTTGAGCCCGAAGCTCACGTTCGACAGACCGAGCACCGTCGACGACCCCGGCAGCTCCGTCTTGGCGCGGCGGATCGCCTCGATCGTCTCGATGCCGTCGCGCCGCAGCTCGTCCTGACCCGATCCGAGCGGGAACGTGAGCATGTCGAAGAGCAGGTCGGTCGGATCGATGCCGTACTTCTCGGTGGCGAGCGCGTAGATCCGCTTGCAGACGCGCAGCTTCCAGTCGGCGTCGCGCGCCTGGCCCTCCTCGTCGATCGCGAGGCAGATGACGCCGGCCCCGTACTCCTGGGCCAGGGTGAAGACGCGGTCGAGCCGCGAGCCCGGGTGCTCGCCGTCCTCGAGGTTGGCCGAGTTGAGGATGGCCTTCCCGCCGGAGTGCCGCAGGCCGGTCTCCATGACCTGGGGCTCGGTGGAGTCGAACACGAGCGGCAACGCCGCCTGGGTCGCGAAGCGCGAGGCGATGTGCTCCATGTCGACGGTGCCGTCGTGGCCGACGTAGTCGACGCAGACGTCGAGGACGTGCGCGCCCTCTTTCACCTGGTCCTTGGCCATCTGGACGCAGGTGTCCCAGTCCTCGGCGAGCATCGCCTCCCGGAACTTCTTCGAGCCGTTGGCGTTCGTCCGCTCGCCGATCGCGAGGTACGCGAGCTCCTGGTGGTACGGCACGTGGCTGTAGATGCTCGAGCACCCGGGCTCGAACTCCGGCGTGCGCACGACGGGGGAGCGGTCGTTCCCGATGCGTTCCACGACCGCGGCGAGGTGCGCCGGAGTCGTGCCGCAACAGCCGCCGACGACGTTGAGGCCGAACTCGGTGACGTTGCGCTCGTGCGCGTCCGCGAGACCCTCGGGCGTGAGGTCGTAGTGCGTGTGGCCGTCGACGACCGACGGCAGCCCCGCGTTGGGCAAGCAGGAGAGGAATGTGCGCGCGTGCTGGGCGAGGTAGCGCAGGTGCTCGGTCATCTCGTGCGGACCGGTCGCGCAGTTGAGGCCGATGACGTCCGGGCGCATCGCCTCGAGCGCGGTGAGCGCCGCGCCGATCTCGGAGCCGACGAGCATGCGGCCCGTGGTCTCCATGGTGACCTGCACCATCAGCGGCAGCTCGCGGCCCGCGTCGGCCATGGCCCGGCGGCAGGCGATCAGGGCGGCCTTGCCCTGGAGGAGGTCGTAGACCGTCTCGACCAGCAGCACGTCGGCGCCGCCCTCGATCAGGCCCGCCGCCTGCTCCTGGTAGTCGGTGCGCAGGGCATCGAAGGTGATCGCGCCGAGCGACGGGAGCCGGGTCCCCGGCCCGAGGGAGCCGACGACCCACCGCGGCCGGCCCGGGGTGCTCGCCTCCTCGGCGGCTTCCCGTGCGAGGCGTGCCGCGGCCACGTTCATCTCGTAGGCGGCCTCCGCGATGCCGTACTCGGCGAGCACGAGCCCGAACGCGCCGAAGGTGGCGGTCTCGACCGCGTCGACGCCGGCGCCGAAGTAGTCGAGGTGCATCTCCCGGATCAGATCCGGCCGCGTGAGCACGAGGTGCTCGTTGCACCCTTCCAGGTCCGGCCCGCCGAAGTCGTCGGGGCCGAGGTCGCGGTCCTGGACCCAGGTGCCGAAGGCCCCGTCGAGGATGAGGACGCGCTCGGCAAGCGTGGCGAGGAAGTCGGTCATGAAGACCGGAAGGCTACCTGGACCGAGCCCGGGAGCCCGCTTGGTAACGCCCTCCGAGCGCTGCGACCCGGGTCTCGGCCGGGCCGCCCGTACACTCCCGGGTGTGACGGGGCCTACCTCGACGGCGACGCCGATCGGTCTCGCGCCGGGTGCGCCGTCCGACGCGGCCGGTCAGGATGCCCGCAAGTACCAGTCGGGCAACCCCGTCGTCGTGCGGCTGCTGGACCGATGGCTGCATCACCTCGTCGGCCTCGTCCCCGACGAACCGGGGTTCGTGCTCGACGTCGGCGTCGGCGAGGGGTACGCGCTCGAGCGCATCATCGACGGCGACCGGCATCCGGTCGGGGTCGAGTACCGGTTCGACAAGCTCGCTGTCGCCGCGACTCGCCTTCCCGGCCTCCGTCCCGTGCGGGCGGACGCGGGCATGCTGCCCTTTCCGGACGCGAGCGCGGACCTCACGTTGTGCACCGAGGTGCTCGAGCATCTCCCCCGTCCCGAGCGCGCCGTCGAGGAGCTCGCACGCGTCACGCGCGGCGAGTGCCTCGTCTCGGTGCCCTGGGAGCCGTGGTTCCGGCTCGGGAACCTCGCTCGCGGCAAGAACGTGTCGCGGCTCGGCAACGATCCCGAGCACGTGCAGCAGTTCTCTCGCGGCGCGCTGCACCGCCTGTTAGGACAGAGCTTCGAGACCGTTCGCGTCACCACCAGTCTCCCGTGGCTGGTCGGTGTCGCCTCCCACGCGCGCCGGTGACGCATCGTCGGGCCGCCCTCCGCGCTCGCCCGCCCTCCGCGCGAGGGCGGCGAGTGTCAGGGCCACCAGGATCTCCGCGCTCGTGAACGCGAGACGCGACGCCACCGCTCCTGCCGCGAGGCGTGAGCGCGGCGCGCTCCCTGCGAGCAGCGTGCCGTAGACGACCTCGCGCACCCCGGCGCCCCCCGGTGCGAAGACCACCACGAACCCGGCCGCCCAGGCCACGAGCGCCGCCGAGACCACTGCGGCCACCGACGGGCCGGCGCCGACCGCTGCCTGACCCGCCGCCGTCGCCAGCCCGTAGAGCAGCCAGCTCGGCAGGAGCCACAGCGTCGCGGCCGCGGCGCGCTTGGTGGTGACCGCGAACCGACGGCCGCCCCAGTGCACGATCGCGAGCGCGAGGCCCGGTGCCACGACCGCCGCGAACAGCCGACCGTCGATCGCGAGCCCACCGACCAGTCCGCCGACGCACGCCGCAGTCGCGAGGAAGACGAGGGCCTCGACGACGACGGTGGCGAAGCGCTGGCTCGACGGCCCCGGCACCTGTGACGCGCGGGCCATGGGCGCCCAGATCGCGCCGGGCAGGTACCGCAGTAGCTGGCTGCGCGTCCAGGCCGCGGCCTGGGTGAGCGCCGATCCGTGCGAGTTCAACGCGACCCACGCCGCCGCGAATCCCAGCCAGGCGACCGAGAACGCGAGGACACTCGCGACCAGCCAGCCGACGCGCACCTGCGCGAGATCGAGACCGGAGGCGGCATCGACGATGACCAGGATCATCAGCGCGAGCGCGACCAGCACGCCCACGATCCACAGCAACCGCAACGCGCGCTCTCGGCGTCGGCGCGGTTGTTGCACGGCGACCACCCTAGGTGACCATGTCGCCGATGGACGCCGCCGACGAGACCGCCGTATCCGAGGACCGGCAACTACGTTGCTGCGATGACGACCCGCGGGACGGAAGGGCACGCGGGGCACGCGACGACGTCGCCGTCGGGGGCTTCCCGCGGTACGCCGGTGGGGCGCTTCGGGCGGCGGTTGCTCGAGCTCTGCCTCGTCGGCGCGTCAGCGAGCTGGATCGCGGCGTTGTTGTACCGGATCTGGGACCGAGGCCTGTCGACGCCGTTCTATCGGGACCCGGACGTCCAGATCATCAGCGCGATCGTCAAGACGGTCGACCGGCACGGCTGGTACCTGCACAACCCCGATCTCGGCGCGCCGTTCAGCCAGCAGTTCTACGACTTCCCGCACGGCGGGGAGACCCTCCAGCTCGCGGCGATCCGTGTGCTCGGTCTCGCCACCGACCGTTTCGGTCTCATCATCAACGCCTACTACCTCCTCGGATTCGGGATCCTCGCCGCGGTCACGTTCGCGGTGTTGCGACACCTCGACTTCTCGCGCGCGATCGCGTGGGCGGTGGCGCTTCTGTACACGTTCTTGCCGTATCACTTCGCGCACGGTGAGGGACATCTCTTCCGCTCGACCTACTTCAGCGCACCGCTCGCCGCGCTGCTCATGTTGTGGATCCTGAGCTACCGCGCGACGTTCCTGCGGTCCCCGGACGCGCCGCTCTGGCCGTGGCGCACGATCCGTTCCAGCGTGCGGTGGCCACGCGTGTGGTTCGCGGTCCTGCTCTGCACGGTCGTCGCGATCACCGAGACCATGAGCGTCGCGTTCACCCTGACAGCGCTGGTCACCGCGTGCGTGCTCCTCGCGGTTCGAGATCGGAGCTTCGTCCAACTCGTTGCGGGGCTGCTTGCCGCCGGAGTCATCGCGGTCGTCTTCGCGGCGTCCTTGGCCCCGAACCTCCGGCATTCCCTCGAGCACGGCTCGAACGAGGTCGCCGCCCGCCGGTACATCCACGAGCAGGAGGCCTACGGGCTGCGCATCTCCCAGATGGTGCTCCCGGACGAGCACCACCGGCTGCGGGCCGCGCGCGACCTCACGCAGCGCACGAACGAGCACTCGCCCCTGTCGTCGGAGCAGGGCCAGGCGCTCGGCGTGCTCGGCACGGTCGGCTTCCTCGTCATGATCGCGACGGTTCTGCTCCGCGGGGTTCCGCGCCGGTCCCGCGCGCCGGTCACCGATCGGAGCCAACTGGTCCGCCACGGTGGCCTGCTCACGCTGATCCTCGTCCTGTTCGCCACCGCGTCGGGGTTGGCGATGACGCTGGACCTGCTCGGCTTCACGCAGATCCGGGTGTGGAACCGCGTGGTGGTGCTCATCGCGTTCTGGGCGCTGGTCACGCTGGCCGTCGGGTTCGAGCGTGCGAGTCGCTGGCTCGCGTCGCGCACTCGATGGGCGGCGCCGATCTCCGCCCTCGTGCTCGTGGCGCTCGTCGGCTTCAGCGTCTGGGACACGACCGGCCAGCTCGCGCCGTCGGGCGAGTCGCGTCTGGTCGGTCCGGTCAAGGCGTTCGGCGAGGCCCTCGAGCGCCGGCTGCCCAAGGGCGCCTCACTGTTCCAGCTTCCGGTGATCGCGTTCCCGGAGACGCCGGACCGCTACGCGATGCGCGACTACGACGAGTTCCTCCCGTATCTCTGGTCCGACGGGCTGCGGTGGAGCTACGGGTCGATCAAGGGTCGGCCGGAGGCCGACTGGCAGGAGCTCGTGAGCTCCGACGACCCGGCGCCGGCACTCCCGGGGCTGGCGGGGCTCGGGTTCTCGGGCATCGTGGTGGACACCGCCGGCTACGCGGACGGCGGTGCCGCCGTCATCGCGAAGCTCGACGAGGCGATCGGTCCGCAGACGTTCGCGAGCCCCGGCGGGCGCTGGCGGTTCTGGGATCTGCGCGACTACGCGCGTGCCACCGGCCGCTCCGAGGCCGAGCTGCGCGCCGCGGCGCGGCGCCTGGTCGGCCCGCTCGTCGACGAGCTGCCGGCATCCCGCTGACGGGTGACGCGAGGGTGGCGTCGACGCCGCGTCACTCGTCGAGGGTGACCGAATCCGCGTCGTGCCGGCGGCCGTTGCCCCGGTGCGACAGCGACACGATCAGCTCCGCGACGAGCCCGAGGGAGATGAGCTGCACGCCGACGATCACGAATAGCACACCCGCGATCAGCGCGGGCCGACCGCCGATGGGCGTGCCGAAGAGCCATTCGATCGAGAGCCAGGTGAGTATGAGCAACCCGAATGCACCGAGCGCGCTGCCCAGGGAGCCCAGCAGGTGGAGCGGGCGGTTGGTGTAGGTCGTGAGGAATTTCACGGTGAGCAGGTCGAGGTAGCCGCGCCAGAAGCGGCTCCGGCCGAACTTGCTCTTCCCCCCGAAGCGTGCGCGGTGGTTCACCGGGACCTCGCCGACCCGGAAGCCCGACCACGCGGCGAGCACCGGGATGTACCGGTGGAGGTCGCCGTAGAGCTCGAGCGACTCCGCGACCTCCCGGCGCATCGCCTTGAACCCGCAGTTGAAGTCGTGGCCGTCGACGCCGGTGAGGCGCCGGGTCGTCCAGTTGTACACGCGCGACGTGGAGCGCTTGACGAAGCGGTCCTGACGGTCCGCTCGCCGTCCGGTGACGAGGTCGAGGCCCCCTTCGAGCGCCGCGAGCAGCTCGGGGATCTCGTGCGGGTCGTCCTGGCCGTCCGCGTCCATGAGCACGGTGACATCGCCGGTGGTCGCGCCCAGGCCGACCTGCAGCGCGTGCGACTTGCCCTGGTTGCGGCGCAAGCCGATCACCCGGACGCGCGGGTCCGTCGTGGCGACCTTCTCGACGACGGTCGCCGTGGAGTCGGTGCTCCCGTCGTCGACCACGATCACCTCCGCCTCGACGGCGGTGTCGTCGAGCACCCCGAGCAACTCCAGCAGGAACTCGCCGATGGACTCGGATTCGTTGTACGCAGGGATCAGTATCGAGATCCCGCGTGCGCGCGAGACGCGCATCGATGCACTCGCGTCTTGAGTCATCATCAGGCGGCCCGAGGGATGCCCTGGCAGGGTCGTTCAGGGAGCGGGCGCCGCACGTTCGCCAAGGCGGCGAGCATACTTTGCCCTCGATCGCGACCCGGGCTCATCGTCGCGGGCGGCACGGGCACGAGCCCGGGCGGCGAGGAGCAGCGCGATGGTCGCACCAGCGCCGGCCGCGACGATCAGCCGGCCGCCGCGATGGTCGAGGCCGTCCAGTCCCCGCTCGAGCAGATAGGGGCGCCGGTGCCACGCGATGAAGGAGGTGCACCGGTAGTAGGCGTCGGGGTTCGACCCGATGTGCGCGTCGCTCGGGCACTCCGCGTCCACCGAACCGAAGAACTGCGCGACGGCGTGCGGTTGATACACGACTGCCGACTGGGGCAGCCCGGCGAGCACCATCAGGATCGCGCCGATCCAGAACACCCGGCTGGCCAGAGCGCGTCGCAGCATGCTCGTGGCGTGACCGTTGCCGGCGACGCAGGCGATCAGCAGCATCGCCGGCAGGAGTGTGAGCGTCAGCCTGGGTCCCCACGCGTACCACCCGAATGGGGAGAACCATGTGGCGAGGCCGACGATCTCGACGACGAGCAACGCCACGACGCCGAGGGGGACGACCTGGGCCCAGCTCCGTGGTGCGCGCCGGAGGCCTCGGATCGATCCGACGGCCGTGAGGCCCAGGAGCGCGACGGCGGCCGGCCAGAACCAGAGGATCCCGCCGTTCGGGGCGAACCACTGCTCGACGAAGGCTCGTGCTGCGATGCCGCTGTCCGGCACGTGCAGGGAGGGCTCCAGGTAGATCGTGTTGCGGACCGAACCGAACCGGAACACGTTGAACGCGCTGTTCACGATGACCCCCGCGACCACGCCGATCGCCGAGGGCAGGATCCGACGCGTCCATCGAGGCGCGGGTGTGGACCCCAGTTCGAGGAGCAGGCAGAGGGCGATGAGCACCGCGAGGAACGCCGGGTTGGTCTCCTTCGTGAGCGACGCCGCCGCCACCAGGGTCGCAACGATCCACGGGCGCGCGTGCAGCAGGACCGCCGACACGGCGCAGACCACCAGGGTCGCGCCGAGCGCCTCACCGAACGCGCTCGTTCCGTACCACAGCAGGGGACCGGTGAGGAGCACTGCGGCGAGCGTCGGCGCCCACACCGCGGCGCAGAGTCGACGCACGGTGATCCACGCCACGGCGAAGAGCACGCCGAGTGCCAACGCGTCGAGCACGATCAGCGTGCGCAGCGTCTGTTCCTGGGAGACACCGAACCAGCGCAGGGGGACGGCGGTGATGTACTGCATGACCGGCCACGGTCCGACGTAGGCCCCGGTCTCCCGGGGCGACAGGCCGGGCGTCTTCGTCGCCGTCCAGGTGTGGCAGTGCGTGAACACGCCGTGGCCGAGGCAGTCGACGGCGTGCTGCGCGCCGATGACCACGCCGTTGGTGTCGCCCTGGAGCACCGGATTCGCGAGGGCGACCCGCAGGGTCGCGGCGAGGGTGACGGCGACGAGGCAGAACGCGGCCACCTCGACCCAGCGGCGACGACGGACGGCGGGCCGGGGATCGTCGCTCACAGGTTCGGTCATTGAAACACAGCCCCGCGGCCGCGTTCGGGATGTGGGATCCCAGCACTGCGGTGGTCGTCGGAGCCGGCGGACGCCGGAGCGCACGCCGACCCACCTCTAAGCTCGCCCGGATGGTCGGAGCGGCTCGACGATGAAGGTGTACACGCGGACCGGCGACGACGGCACGACCGGCCTCTTCTACGGCGGTCGCACCGACAAGGACGGTCCGGGACCGACCGCCTACGGCACGACCGACGAGGTCGTCTCGGCGCTCGGGCTCGCGCGCGCGGAGACCGCCGCCGACTCCGAGCTCGGGACCCTGCTCATCCGCCTCCAGCGGGAGCTCTTCACCGTCGGCGCCGAGCTCGCGACCGCGCCGGAGAACCGGCACAAGCTCACCCCCGGGGACACGCTCGTCACCGAGGCGATGGTCACCGCGCTCGAGGCCGTGATCGACGACGTCTCCGCCCGCTTCGAGCCGCCGACGGAGTTCGTGCTCCCCGGCGAGGACCGCGTGTCGGCCGCGCTCGACGTCGCACGTACGACCACGAGACGCGCCGAGCGCGCGTGCGTGGCCGCGACCCGCGACGGTTGGCTCGGCGCCGACAGCCAGGTCGTGCCGTACCTCAACCGACTCGCCGACCTGTGCTGGACCCTCGGGCGCTGGCAGGAAGGCCAGTTCCGCGCTGCCCGCGCGCGCTGATTCCCCGACCGATCCCGCCGCCTGGACGAAGACCGCCCGAATCGAACCGACCCGACCCGAACGCCGAACCGCCGGAGGAACCCGTTGTCGATCAGTTGCTCAATCTCGTCGAGTGCGCCCGGCCGCGTCCGGGCGAGCCTCCTCGCCGTCCCGGTCTTCGCGGACCGGGAGCTCGGCCCCGGTGCCGACGCCGTCGACGACGCGACCGGCGGCACGCTCGGTGCCTTCATGGAGGGAGCCGACTTCGAGGGCAAGGTGGGCCAGGCGCTGTTCGTGCCGATCGACGCGCCCGCGGGGACCGCATTGCTGGTCGGTCTCGGTGCCCGGGCCGAGGTCACGGCCGACGGGCTCCGCACCGCCGCCGCCCTGCTCGCCCAGCGCGCCCGGGGTGTCGCCAAGGTCGCGACCACGCTCGCGGATGCCGCGCCCGACGGCGTCGAGCGCGCCGACGCCGTGCAGGCCGTAGTCGAGGGTGTGCGCCTCGGCAGCTACGAGTTCAGCGAGTACAAGAGCACGTCCACCAAGGCCAAGCTCGCCCAGGTCGTGCTGCTGGGACGCGGTGGCGCCGGGGTGACGGCCGCGATCGAACGCGCCGAGGTGATCTCGGACGCGGTCTGCTGGGCGCGCGACATGGTGAACACACCCTCGAGAGATCTCTCTCCCGACCTGTTCGCCAAGGCCGCGCAGCAGCTGCTGCGCGGGCACCATGTGCGGGTCGAGGTGCTCGACGTCGCCGCACTCCGCCGTGAGCGACTCGGCGGGATCCTCGGTGTGGGCCAGGGTTCCAAGCAGCCGCCGCGCCTCGTGAAGATGACCTACTCGCCGCGCGGCGCGAAGGGGACCGTCGCGTTGGTCGGGAAGGGCGTCGTGTTCGACTCCGGTGGTCTGTCGATCAAGACGGGCTCGGGCATGGAGACGATGAAGACCGACATGGCGGGTGCGGCCGCCGTCATCGCGACGATGTCCACGCTCGCCGCGCTCGACGTGCGCACGAAGGTCGTCGCGTTCACGCCGATGGTCGAGAACATGCCGAGCGGCGAGGCGATCCGGCCCGGCGATGTCCTCACCTTCCGGAACCGCAAGACCGCCGAGGTGCTCAACACCGACGCGGAAGGACGCCTGATCCTCGCCGACGCGCTCTCGCTCGCAGCCGAGGCGAAGCCCGACTGCATCGTCGACCTCGCCACGCTCACCGGTGCGTGCATGGTGGCGCTGGGAGACAAGATCGCCGGCCTCATGACCAACGACGACGACGTCCGCGGCGGCATCGAGGCGGCGGCCGAGCGCAGTGGCGAGCCGGTCTGGCGGCTTCCGTTGCCGAAGCGGTACCGCAAGCTGATCGACTCCGAGGTCGCCGACATGAAGAACATCGGGACCGGGAGCTACGGCGGCGCGCTCACCGCCGGCCTGTTCCTCCAGGAGTTCGTGGGCGAGGTGCCGTGGGCGCACCTCGACATCGCGGGCCCGGCGCGCGCGAGCGCGGACGACGGCTACACGCGCCGCGGCGCCACCGGTTTCGGCGTGCGCACGGTCGTGGAGTTCCTCCGCGCTAGGCGGTGACGACCACGGTCGTGCCGACCGGCGTCCACTCGAAGACGACGCGCGCCATCAGCTGGCTCTCGCGGACGCAGCCCGAGCTCAACGGCTGGCCGAGCTGCGCATCGGACTGGATCGGCGAGTTGTCGGGTCGCAACGGGATGCCGTGGAATCCGATGTCGGTCGTCGCGCCCCACGCGAAGCCGACGAAGTACGGCAGGCGCAGATCGGGGTGGGCCTTGGAGCGGCCCATCTCGAGCTTGCGGAACACGTGGTACGTGCCGGGCCGGGGTGTTCCCCGGCGTCCGCTCACCGAGAACAGCGCGACGACGTAGTCGGTCTCGTCGACGAGCCACACCTTCTGGCAGGAGTTGCAGTAGACGATCCGCCGACCGGTGCCCGTGCCGGGCGGCGGTGCTCCCGTGTCCGGGTTCACGGCCGGTCTCGTCGTGGTGGTGGTGGTCGTCGTCGGCGCGGCGGCGGGCCTCGACACCGGGTGGGCGGCACGCACCGTGTGCACACGCAGCGGTCGCGGTCCTGTCGCGCCTGGCGTCGCCCGGTCGGTCGAGCACGACGCGAGCACGAGCGCGAGGCCCACGGCGACCGCGCACACGCCGGTCACCCCGGCGATGCGGTGGCGACGTTCCCGGCGCGCTCGTCGCTGCGAACGGGTCTCCATGGCGGCCTCCCAACCGGCCCGGTCCGGTACCGGGGCTGGTGGGGTCTTCGACCGCGTGCCGGAGGTTCTTCAGCCGGTTCGCGTGCGGGTCCGGTTCATGCCCTTTGTCGGCCGCGGTGCGTGGCGCCCGGGCGGGATGCGACCGCGCTCAGTGAGCGAGCGTGGTGCCGTCGGCGAGGACCGCGTGCGGCAGGCAGTGCTGGTCGTACTCGGCGATGACGATCGGCGGCGCGTGCTCGCCGCACGCCGGGCACTCGGGGTCGCGCCGCACCTTGAACGTTCGGAACGACTGCTCGAGCGCGTCGTACGCGAGGAGGCGGCCGACGAGTGGGTCGCCGAGGCCGAGGAGCAGCTTGATCGTCTCGAGCGCCTGGATCGAGCCGACGATGCCGGGCAGCACGCCGAGCACACCGGCTTCGGCGCAGCTCGGCGCGAGCTCCGGCGGCGGCGGCTCGGGCAGCAGGCAGCGGTAGCACGGACCCACGTACGGGTCGAAGACGGTCACCTGGCCCTCGAACCGGAAGATCGACCCGTGCACCACCGGGATGCGGGCGAGCAACGACGCGTCGTTGAGCAGGTACCGGGTGGGGAAGTTGTCGGTGCCGTCGAGGACGACGTCGTAGCCGTCGAGGATCTCCATCACGTTGTCGGCGCCGAAGCGCACGTCGTGGGTCACGACGTTCACGTCCGGGTTGAGCATCGTGAGCGTCTTCTTCGCGCTGTCGACCTTGCGGTCGCCGATGCGGTCGACGTTGTGGAGGACCTGTCGTTGGAGGTTCGACGCGTCGACGACGTCCATGTCGACGATGCCGAGCGTGCCGACACCCGCGGCCGCGAGGTACAGCGCGGCCGGGGAGCCGAGGCCGCCCGCGCCGAGCAACAGCACCTTGGACTCGAGCAGCTTCTGCTGGCCGTCCTCGCCGACCTCGGGCAGGAGGATGTGGCGCTTGTAGCGGTCGCGTTGCTCCGCGTTGAGCACGGCGGGCGTGATCCAGGGGCGGCCCTCGTTCTTCCACTGGCCGAACCCGCCGGACATCGACACGACGTTGCGGTACCCGAGCTCGCCGAGGGTCTTGGCCGCGAACACCGAACGCACGCCACCCGCGCAGTACACGACGAGCTCGGCCTCGCGGTCGGTGATCTTGTTCTCGACCTGGCTCTCGAGGTGGCCGCGCGGGATGAACACCGCGCCGGGGATGGTGCCGGCGTCGTGCTCGTCCTGCTCGCGCACGTCGAGGAACGTGACCTCGCCGAGCTTGGGCTCGGCGTCGGCGGGGCTGATCTCTCGGATCTCGGCCTTGGTCTCGGTCAGCAGCTCTCGGAACGAGGGCATCGGGGGCTCCCGGTGGGTCGGGCGGGGACTTCGCGAATCGAGGGTGAAATCCTACTCCCAGGGTCGGATATTCCCAACCCGACCTTGACCCCGGATCCGGGCGGCCCGATCAGTCGGGCGCCCCGGCGGCGACGCGGGCGACGAGCGCGGGGAGGATCTGGCCGAGCGGAGCGTGGCTGACGGCGTCGGCGTACGCATCGAACGGGGTCTCCTGGGCGTTGAAGACCACGAGACGGGCGCCGCGCGACAGGGCGATCTCGGGCAGCGCCGCGGCCGGGTACACGCCGAGCGACGTCCCGAGCGCGAGGAAGACGTCGCACTCCTCGGCGGCCTGCTGGGCGCGTGCGAGGTCGGCCGGGACGAGGTTCTCGCCGAAGCTGATCGTCGCCGACTTCAGCATCCCACCGCACGAGCCGCAGGCCGGATCCTCCTCGCCGGCCGCGACGCGTGCGAGTGTCTCGCTCATCGGGCCCTGCCAGTCGCAATGGAGGCACTTCGCGAAGTGCACCGTGCCGTGGATCTCGACGACCGACTCCGGGTCCGAGCCCGCGGCCTGGTGCAGGCCGTCGATGTTCTGGGTGACGAGCGTGTGCACGTGCGCGACGCGTGCGAGCTCGGCGACGGCACGGTGTCCCTCGTTGGGCTGCGCGTTCCAGATCTCCGAGTGGAGGCGGTGCTGCCAGGCGGCCTTCCGGACCTCGGGATCGGCGACGTAGTGCTGCAACGTCGCGGCCTTCTCGGCTGCGGGGTTCTTGGTCCACACACCCTGCGGACCGCGGAAGTCCGGGATGCCGGACTCGGTGGAGATGCCCGCGCCCGTGAGCACGACGATCGCACGCGCGTCCCGCAACCAGGTGGCGACGACGTCGAGCGCGTCGCTGCCGGGATCGACCTCCACGCGGCCGAGGGTATCGGCCGCGTGGAGGGGAACGGGTGGGGTGGCGCGCCGGGGGCAGGGGATGGGAGGCCGGCGCGCCACGCCCACCCGCGGCTCAGGCCGCGGTGTCGCGGCTCTCGGTGCTCTCGGACGGTGCGGGCGGCGCGGGTGCCGACGCGTCGTCCGTCAACGCGGCGAAGGCGGCGCGATGGCGCTCGTACGCCCACGTCGCGCTCTCACGGCACACCGTGGGATGGAACCCGACGCGGAGCAGCGTCCGCTCGACGTGGTCGAGATCGTCGCCCTGCTCGAACAAGGTGAAGGCGAGACGTCGCGCACGTCGGCGCGCGTGCTCGAGCGGCGTGGACTCCAGCTGACTCTCGACCCACGCATCGTGGTCGCGCTGGAGCGACAGCGGCAGCCGGTGGACGTGGCGACGGCTCACGGGCGGCACGTTGCGTCGCACCGCGAACGCGGTGGAATCGCTCGCGTGAGCCAGGTCGAACTGCACGAGACGGTGCAGGCTGCGGACGAGCGGCGACGAGTTGCCCTCGCGGGAACCGAGCCCGAGTGATTGGGACAGATCGAGCGTCTCGATCTCGAGACCGTCGGGCGCGGTATCGAGGCGCGTCGCGATCCGCCGTAGCAGCAGCAACGTGGTCGGGCCGAGCGTCGGCAACCAGAAGCGTTCGACGTATTCGGAGCGCGGGTCGTGGCCCAGCGTGTCGATGATCGGGTCTGGCCAAGGGGTGATGGCGAGGGTGGACACGGCGCGCTCCTCTGGGGTCACGAAGTCGGATCGAGCGGGGGAAGAACGAGCACGAGGCCCGGGTGGATCAGGTTCGGGTCGGCGCCGATTCCGGCGGCGTTCGCCGCGTAGATCGCGCGCCATCCGCGGTCGACGGCGCGTTCGCTGGCTCGGGGTCCGAGCTGGCGTCGCGCGATCGACCAGAGGCAGTCGCCGGGCGTCACCGTGTAGGTGCGCGGCGCCGGCGGAGTCGCCGACGCCGCGGGTGCGGGCTCCGGCATCTCGGTGCTCCGGGCTGCGGGCATCGCGGTCGGACGTGGCCGGGGCGGCGCGACCGGCTCGACGGCAGCGAGCGGCGTCGTGGGCGTCGTCTCGCGGTCGCGCCGATCGGTTGCCGCCGAGGAAGGAGGTGTCGGCTTCGAGGTCGCGGCGTCGGGGCCCGTGAGCCAGCCGCGCAGGGTGCCCGGGCCGCCGGCCTCGGGGCCGGCGACGCCCGAGAGCGTCGCGCTCGGGGAAACCGCGCGTGGGGAGGCCACGGCGACGAGTGCGGCGACCGCGGCGAACATCGCCACGGCGGACCGTCGGCCGACCGCGGGCACGAGCCGATCGGCGATCCGGACGAGGCCGGCGGCTGGGCGGTGGCGTCGGAGGAGCTCTGCCGAGCAGGCGAGCAGCTGGAGCGCGAGCCCGACGACGCCGACCGCCCAGGCCGCCAGCGTCACGGCGTCGCGGAGTGCCGCTTCGGTGTGTGCCATCCGTGGCCCCCTCGTCCGCACCGGCCTGCACCGGTGCCAGTGGATTCGTCGTGAATCCTTTGGAATCATGTGGAATCCTTGTGTAGATGTCAAGGAGAAACACGCGGGGTCGCGCAAGATGTCCGTATTAGTGCGATTACGCTGCCCCAACTTCCACCA
>CAZXCB010000067.1:0-2459 GCA_964639075.1 uncultured Bifidobacteriaceae bacterium
GATCCTGCCGATCCGGGGGAAGATCCTGAACGTCGAGCGGGCCCGGCTCGACAAGATGCTGAAGAACGAGGAGATCCAGACGCTCATCACCGCGTCGGGCACGGGGATCGCCGAGGAGTTCGACATCGACAAGCTCCGCTACCACAAGATCATCCTGATGAGCGACGCCGACGTCGACGGCTCGCACATCCGCACGCTGCTGCTCACGTTCCTCTACCGCCAGATGCCCGAGCTCGTGCGCACCGGTCACGTGTACGTCGCCCAGCCGCCGCTGTTCCGCGCCGATCTGGGCAAGGAGCGCACCTACCTCAAGGACGAGGGCGCGCTGCGCGCGTTCGAGGCCGAGCACGAAGGCCGCAAGATCGAGGTGAGCCGCTTCAAGGGTCTCGGCGAGATGGACTGGCAGGAGCTCGGCGCCACCACGATGAACCGCGAGTCGCGCTCGTTGCTGCAGGTCTCGGTCGAGGAAGCCGCGATCGCCGACGAGGTGTTCTCCACGCTCATGGGTGACGACGTCGAGTCCCGCAAGCACTTCATCCAGGAGAACGCGAAGGACGTCCGCTTCCTCGACATCTGAGCATTCCCGTTCCGCACGCGAACACCGACCCGGAGGTCCCGTTGCCCGACGGCGCGCAGCCCCTCGAGATGAACATCGAGCCCATCGAGATCCAGGAGGAGATGGAACGCTCCTTCCTGGACTACGCGATGTCCGTCATCACGTCGCGCGCCCTGCCCGACGCGCGCGACGGTCTGAAGCCGGTCCAGCGCCGGATCCTCTACGGCATGTACGAGGGTGGCCTGCGCCCCGAGCGCAACCACAAGAAGTGCGCGTCCGCGGTCGGCGACGTGATGGGCAAGTACCACCCGCACGGCGACCAGTCGATCTACGACGCGCTCGCGCGCATGGCCCAGGACTTCTCCCTGCGCTACCCGCTCGTCGACGGGCACGGGAACTTCGGCTCCCCCGACCCCAACGACCGCCCGGCGGCCATGAGATATTGTCTTTGCCCTGGTTCGAGGCTTTTGACCAGCGAAGGTACCGTCGCAATCGAGTCGGTGGTCGACGCCGAGGCGAGCTCCGAAAGGCCGATCGACCTGAAGGTGCTCGACCGGAACGCCAACCCGGTCCGGGCAACGAAGTTCTTCCACTCGGGCGATCACCCGACGCTGCGGCTGCGCACACGCGAGGGCTACGAGCTCACCGGCACCTGCAACCACCCGGTGCTGTGCCTCGAGCGCATTGCCGGTGTCCCGGTGTTGCAGTGGAAGCTGCTCGAGGAGATCGAAGCGGGTACGCAAGTCGTGATCTCGCGCGCCGGCGCACCGGATTTCGTCGACGCGGACGATGACGCAAAGTCGCTTGCATTTCTGGCCGGGGCCCTGATCGCAGAGGGTTGGACGGCGACCTGTACCGGATTTGGGAACGCCGACAGCGACTACTTCCTCGCGGTGTACGACGCATTTCAGAACCACGTGTCGTGTCGACCGTCGCCCCGCATTGAGGAACTGAAGTCCGGGACTGCTTTCTGGCGATTCGATCTTCCGGACACGCGCGACCTCGCGAGCTCCCCGCTGGCGGAATTGGTCGGGCTGAAGAGCGCCGACAAGCGCGTTCCCGAATTCGTGTGGCGCGCACCGCTCGATGCGAAGCAGGCCTTCCTCCAGGCGCTCTATGAGGGTGACGGGTCGTGCTCGGACCTCGGACGCAACACGATCCAGGTCTCGTACTCGACACGTAGCGCACAACTCGCGCGGGATGTGCAGCTCATGCTTCTGGAGTTCGGCGTTATCGCGCGGCAGGCGCGCTACGCCAGCGGTGAGATCAAGGTCGTGATCGGCAACCGGCGCGACGCGGCGCGGTTCGCGAACCGGGTCGGGTTCTGGGGCGCGAAGCAGGCCAAGCTCGAAGCGCTGATCGCCGCCCTCCCGGGCACGACCACCACGCGGACGCGCGACCGCGTGCCGTTCCTCGCCGAGTACATCCGGGAGGAGAGCGGGGCGCGCGGCGACGACAAGAAGTGGCTCGAGAAGCACGACATCGCGGCGATGGAGCGATGGGACCGTGGCCGGGGTCGTGAGGTGCTCGACCGCATTCGCAACCCCGAGGTCGAGCGGGTGATCGCACCGCTCGTCGCGAGCGGCTGGTACTACGCCGAGGTCGCGACCGTGGAGGACGCCGGCGTCCAGCCCGTGTACTCGGTGAAGGTCGACTCGGACGACCACGCCTTCCTCGCCAACGGGTTCGTCAACCACAACACCGAGGCGAAGCTGGCGCCGCTCGCGATGCAGGTGCTCGGGGAGATCGACGAGGACACCGTCGACTTCGGCGAGACCTACGACGGCAACAACGACGAGCCCGTCGTCCTGCCGGCTCGCTTCCCGAACCTGCTCGTCAACGGCGGCGGCGGCATCGCGGTCGGCATGGCCACGAACATCCCGCCGCACAACCTCGGTGAGAT
>CAZXCB010000067.1:2469-5222 GCA_964639075.1 uncultured Bifidobacteriaceae bacterium
CACCTGATCGACAACCCCGAGTCGACGCCGGACGACCTCATGGCGTTCGTCAAGGCACCCGATTTCCCCACCGGCGGACTCATCCTCGGCCAGGCCGGCGCGCGCGACGTGTATCGCACGGGTCGCGGCTCGATCAAGATGCGCGCGGTCGCCGAGATCGACGAAGGGCGGCGCGGCGAGCAGCGGATCGTCGTCTCCGAGGTGCCGTACCAGACGTCGGTCGAGACCATCGGCGCCAAGATCGCCGACCTGGTCAACGACCGGAAGATCGAGGGCATCCGCGACGTGCGCAACGAGTCGGCGGGTGATTCCGTGCGTCTCGTCGTCGAGCTCAAGCGCGACGCGAACGCGCAGGTCGTGCTGAACCAGCTCTACAAGCACACGCCGATGCAGTCGAACTTCCCGGTGCATCTCCTCGCGCTCGTCGACGGCATCCCGCGGCTGCTCAACCTGCGCGAGGCGTTGCGCGTCTACATCGACCACCAGGTGGTGGTGATCACGCGCCGGACCGAGCACCGCCTGCGCAAGGACCGCGACCGCGCGCACATCGTCGAGGGTCTGCTCCGCGCGCTCGACGCGATCGACGAGATCATCGCCCTGATCCGCGGCTCGGAGGACACCGACGCGGCGCGCACCGCGTTGCAGGCGAAGCCGTTCGAGTTCAGCGAGGTCCAGGCGACGCACATCCTCGACATGCCGTTGCGGCGGCTCGCGCAGCTCGAGCACCAGAAGCTGGTCGACGAGCACGCCGAGCTGCAGGCTCGTATCGCGGACCTCGAGGCGATCCTCGCCAGCGACCAGCGCAAGATGCAGGTGATCTCCGAGGAGCTCGCGGCGGTGCGCGAGAAGTTCGCGGACGAACGCCGCACGCAGATCACGCTCGACACCGGCGACATCGACGACCTCGACCTCATCGAGGACGAGGAGGTCGTCGTCGTGCTCTCGGCGAAGGGCTACATCAAGACGGTCGCCGCCGACGCGTTCCGCAAGCAGGGCCGGGGCGGCAAGGGCGTGCGCGGCTCGAGCCTGAAGGACGAGGACTACGTCGAGCAGCTCCTCACCACGACCATGCACTCGTACCTTCTCTTCTTCTCGAACCGCGGCAAGGTGTACCGGCTGCGCGCGCACGAGATCCCGATGAAGGAACGCACCGCGCGCGGCACCGCCATCGTGAACCTCATCGCGCTCGGTCCCGAGGAGCGCGTGCAGGCGGTCATCGACACGCGCACGTACGAGGACGGTGCGTACCTGTTCTTCGCGACGCGCCAGGGCCAGGTGAAGAAGACGAAGATGGGCGAGTACGACTCGTCGCTGCGCACCGGTCTGATCGCGATCAACCTCAAGCCCGAGGATGAGCTCGTGCGCGTGATCCAGACCTCGGGTGACGACGACATCTTCATGGTGTCGCGCAACGGCATGACCATCCGCTTCAACGAGGCTGACGTGCGCCCGATGGGTCGCGCGGCGGCCGGCGTGCGCGGGATGAAGCTGAAGAACGCGGAGGACGCGGTCGTGTCCTGCGACGTCGCCAAGGACGACGCCGTCATGCTGTTCGTGAGCGCGAGCGGGCACGGGAAGCGCACCAAGCTCGACAAGTTCAACCGGCAGGGCCGGGGCGGTCAGGGCGTGCGCGGCATGAAGGTGACGGCGAGCCGGGTCGGCATCGTCGCAGCGTTCATGGTGCTGCCCGACGACGAGATCCTCGTGTTCTCCTCCGCGGGCAATATCATGCGTACCGGCGCTCGTGACATCTCGTCGCAAGGGCGCGACGCCACCGGGGTCAAGGTGGCGGCGCTCGGTTCCGGCGAGAGCGTGGTCGCCGTCGCTCCCGTCCTCGAGGGCGGTGAGGGGGAGGACTGATGGATCCCGCGGTGACGGTCAGCGGACAACCGAGCGGATCCGGGCCCGTCGCGGCGGTGACCGACGCGCCGCCCGCGGCGACACGTGCCCGGACGCAGCTGCGCCAGTCGCGGGTCGAGATGTCCCGCATCGATCTCTGGTCGACGCTGAAGGTCTCGCTGTGCTTCTACCTCGCCGGGCTCGCGATCCTCATCGTCGCGGGCCTCGTGGCCTGGCTCCTGCTCGACGCCTCGGGTGGCATCCACAAGTTCGAGAGCTTCATGGGCGACATCCTGAGCGCGAAGAACTACCACCTCGTCGCACCGCAGATCCTGCTCGGCTCGGTGCTCGTCGGGCTCGTGGTGGTCGCGCTCATGACCGTGATCACAGTGATCGCCGCCGCGCTCTACAACGTGTTCGCGGACCTCGTCGGCGGCGTCGAGATCACCCTCGTCGAAGCGGACTGAATCCAGGCGCTGAGCGTCGCCCGGCGACGGGTTTGGTTGGTCCGGCCCGTCGGGCCCGCGGCTAACCTCACACCCCTCGCGGGGGTATAGCTCAGTCGGTTAGAGCGCATCCCTGATAAGGATGAGGTCGCAAGTTCGATTCTTGCTACCCCCACTTGCACATCCCGAGCCGCCCGGACTCCGCGAGGGTGGCGCGCACTGCCCGGACCCGAGACTCCGGAGAGACGTAGCCTCGCTCGATGACGCCGCGTCGGAGGTCCGGTCCTCCCGACGAGCCGGTCGAGCTCGTACGGGTGAGCACCATCGAGGCCGAGGTCCTGGCGGGTCGGCTGCGAGACGCGGGGATCGCTGCGGGGGTCTCGGGCCCCGGCACGATCGGCAGTCTCGTCGCGGTGCAGTTCGCGGACGGGTGTCGGGTGATGGTCCGGCGCGACGACCTCGAGCGAG